>NZ_WOTN01000001.1:1610840-1933008 GCF_010993745.1 Fodinicola acaciae | reverse complement strand
CGCGATGAAGCCAACAGCTCGGTTCATCAACGTCGGCCGCGGCGGCCTGGTGGTCACCGACGACCTGATTTCCGCTCTGCGGAACGGGATTGTCGCCGGAGCGGCACTGGACGTGTTCGAAACCGAGCCGCTGCCGCCGGACAATCCGCTGTGGGACATGTCGAATGTCCTTGTTTCACCGCATATGTCAGGAGATTTCATCGGCTGGCTTCCGGCCCTGGCCGAACTGTTCGTCGACAACTTCCACAAGTGGCAGGCCGGCCGGCCGCTGCGTAACGTCGTCGACAAACACCTGGGATACGTGCCGTCCGGCGCGCGTATGGGCTGATGTCCGTGGAGGAAGAAGATGGCTGCCGACAATACTCGGCTGACGGCAACCGAGTGGGTGGCCGGATTCTCGACCGGTGAGCTGTCGCCGGTCGACGCGACGCGAGATGCGTTGGCGCAGATCGAAAAGCACGACCCCGACCTCAACGCGTACGTCCTGGTGGACGCCGACGGCGCGCTGGCGGCGGCGCGGGAGTCGGCGCAGCGCTGGGAAGGCGGCAACCCGATCGGCCTGCTCGACGGCGTGCCGGTGTCGATCAAGGACATGTTCCTGACCGCCGGCTGGCCGACCGTACGCGGTTCGAAGGTGATCGACCCCGAGCAGGAGTGGACCGTCGACGCGCCGATCACGGCACGGCTGCGCGAGCACGGCGCGGTGCTGGTCGGCAAGACGACCACGCCTGAGCTGGGTTGGAAAGGCGTCACGGACAGCCCGCTCACCGGGATCACCCGCAACCCGTGGCAGCCGGAGCTGACCGCCGGCGGGTCCAGCGGCGGCAGCGCGGTGGCGGTGGCGACCGGCATGGGTCCGCTGTCGGTCGGCACGGACGGCGGCGGATCGATCCGCATCCCGGCGTCTTTCTGCGGCATCGCCGGCCTCAAGCCGACGCACGGCGTCGTGCCGGTCTATCCGGCGAGCGCCTTCGGTCCGCTGTCGCACGCCGGTCCGATGGCGCGGTCGGTCGACGACCTGGCGCTCATGCTCGACGTGCTGGCGCTGCCCGACTATCGCGACCCGACCTCGCCGCCGCCGCCGATCGCCTCGTATCGCGAGGCCGTACGCCGAGACGTGCGCGGCCTGGTCGTCGGCTACAGCCCCAACCTCGGTTATGTCGACGTGGATCCGCGGGTCGAGGTGGTCGTACGCGAGGCGGTCGAGGCGCTGGCCGACGCAGGCCTGCGGGTCGAGCAGGTCGATCCCGGATTCACCGATCCGGCCGATGCCTTCGACGTGTTGTGGAGCACCGGCGCGGCCTTCGCGCTGGACGCGATGGGGGTCGAGGACAGCAGCCAGCTCGACCAGGGCCTGGCCGCGGTGTGGCAGCGCGGCCAGAAGCGGTCGGCCAGCGACTATCTCGCCGCGACCGCGACGCGGATGCAGCTGGGGATCGCGATGGGGGAGTTTCACCAGCGCTATGACCTGCTGCTGACCCCGACCACGCCGATCCTGCCGTTCGCCGCCGGCCATGACGTGCCGCCGGACAGCGACTATCTGGACTGGCCGAGCTGGACGCCGTTCACCTACCCGTTCAACCTGACGCAGCAGCCGGCGGCCAGCGTGCCGGCCGGTTTCACCGAGGACGGCCTGCCGGTCGGCCTGCAGATCGTCGGTCCGCGGCATTCGGATGACCTGGTGCTCGCTGCCTGCCGGCTGTTCGAGGCCGTACGGCCGTGGACGGACGGCCTGGCCGCGTTCTAGCCGGTTTCCGGCGGTGATGTCTTTTTCACAGGCTGGAAACATGGCGGTGACGGCGGCTCAACGGCTCCGGGTCACCGTGGGACCATGGCTGCTTCGGACTTACCGTCCGATTCCGTACCGCTGACCGGTTTCGCGATCGGAGTCGCCGCGGAGGTCGACCATGAGGTGCTGGTCACCGCGCTGTGCGACGCCGGCGCCGAGGTCTTCGCCGCGTCGGCCGGCGGATCCAGCCGCGACCGGCTGCTGGACCTGATCACCGGCCGCCGGCTGGACGCGCTGGTCCTCACCGGCGCCGCCGCCGCGCAACGGCTGACCAACTCCGCCGCTCGCCGCGGCCTGGCCGCCGAACTGCACGCCGCCCTGTCGGCCGAGGTCGTCGTCGCGTGCATCGAGCCGGTGGCCGGCCTGGAGGTGGCGGTCAGCGCGCCCCACACCGACGCGCTGATCAAGGAACTCGGCGATTTCCTGGCCGTGCGTACGCCGCAGCTCACCGTCGCCGGCCGCCGCCTGGCCATCCGCGGCCGCTTGGTGCTGGTCGACGGCGAACCCCGCGAGATGCCACCGGCCGCCGTCGCCCTGTTGCGCGTACTCGTCCGGCAACCAGGCCACGTCGTCAGCCGCGCCGAGCTCCTGCGCGCCCTGCCCGGCGGCCGCCACAAACCCCACGCCGTCGACAGCGCCATTTCGCGGCTGCGCGCGACAATCGGCGACCCCCGGCTCGTGCAGACGGTGGTGAAGCGCGGCTATCGGTTGTGTGCCGACGATTAGCTAGGCTGGCGGCCAGTTGTAGAGTTTTTCCGGCGTGATCCGCACGATCACCCGCTCGGCCTCCGGCTCCGCCGGCGGCGTCGCGCCGTTCATGTAGCGGTCGTACATTTCGTGGAGCATCGTCTTCTCCGGATCGTCGGTTATCGTCACCGAGCCCCGGATTTCCGCGTACTGGCCGGTTTCCTTCTGCAGCACCAACAAACTGACCCGACCGTCGCGCTCCATGTTCCGCGTCTTGAGCCGGCCACGTATCGTACTGAAAATCACCGCGTCTTCTTCGCGCTTCACGAAAATCACCGACGACTGCGGCTGGCCGTCAGCGTTTGGGGTTGCCAGGATGGCGAAGTGCGGTCCATCCAGCAGATCGCGGGTCTGGTCGTTGAGTTCCATTTGGTTCGTCCTCTCGTGGTGTGGGTCCTGGTGTGTGGACCTTGGTTCTCGGCGAGAGGAATCGGTCGAGGCTCGGGTTTTCACTGGCGCGCCGCCGAGGCGGCCAGGTGTCCCGGTAGGTGGCGAGAAGATCCAGTATGTGGGATTCGAAGGCGTGTGGAGCGCTAAATGTCGAGATTGAGAGGTTCGCTGATGGTGTGAATGTCGAGTTACTTGCGTTGGACGCAAGAAACAAGGCTTTCACGCGTCCGTGATCGCCTGAGGCTGTGACGGGTGTGACTACTGAGGCTGATAATGCTGTTGCGATCGCTCGGTTGCAACAGATGTCCGTTTTGATGTCTTGTTAAACAAGTATTACGCAGTCAGCCGCCCGAGCGCGATCGTTTGGCGTCCATCCCGACGGGTTGCTTCCGATACGTGACCGAGCAAGCCTGGAGAACCCAGCCCCGCCCGCAAACCGCCGCCCGCACCCTCAATGCACATGATTGGCGTTCACGCGCCCCCTCCCTTGAGGTCGCCCTCCGCGCAGGAGCGCCCGCCGCGCAGGCGAAAACCCAACCACCCACCTACGCAACAAACAGAAAACCCAACCACCCACCCAACGCAACAAACAGAAAACCCAACCAACCCACCCAACGCAACAAACAGAAAACCCAGCCTCACCGACGCAACAAACGCAACAAAGCCACCACCTCCCAACGCAACAATCAGAAGACCCAACCACCTGGCCCACAAACTTCCGGCGCCTCACCACCCTGGCCCCGCATCTTCCGGCCCCTCACTGCCGCGCCCGCACCTTCCGGCCCCTCGCCGCCGCGCCCGCACCTTCCGGCGCTTCGCCACCTCACCTCGCACCTTCCGGCGCCTCACCACCTCACCCCGCACCATCTATCGCCTCACCACCCACTCACGCACCGCCACCACCTCCCACCACGCCCCAACCCGTCCCATGACCTCCCCCTATCGTTACGACCGTGACCGACCAGGACTGGAGCACGCTCCGCGAAACGTACGCGTGCTACGAGACCGAGGCCGTCCTCGTCCTGAACAAACCGCCCGGCATCTCGGTGATGGGGGAGCGGCACGAGACCGACCTGGTGCGGATCGCCAAGGATGCCGGCGAGGAGCTGTTCCCGGTCCACCGCATCGACAAGGTGACGTCCGGTGCGATCCTGTTCGCGAAGGACATGCGCGTCCATCCTGACCTGACGCGCCAGTTTGCCAAGCGTACGGTCAAAAAAAGCTACCTCGCGATCGTCAGTCCGGGAGGGCTGCCGGAGCGCGGCACGATCGAGTTGCCGTTGAGTGTCGGGCGCAAGAACCGGGTGCGGATCGCGGCCGAGCGGGGCGATATCAGACACGACGGCGACGCGTGGACGGTCCCGGCCGAGGCGGTGTTTCGGCATGTGCGCACGTATCCGTCGACCACTGAGTTCGCGCGTCGATGGGGCGACGACGACGAAGCCGTGTTGGTGGTCGATCCGAGGACCGGCAGGCGTCACCAGATCCGCGTGCACCTCGCCTGGATCGGGCACGCGATCGTCGGCGATCCGCTGTTTGGCGGCAAAGGAGGGCGTACGCACCTGCACTCGTGGCGGCTGGAGTTCGATCTCGGCGGTGAGCGGATCGCGGTCGAGGCGCCGCCGGACGACGGGTTCTGGGAGCCGGCGCGCGGCCGGACGACTTAATTCATCCAGTGTTGATTTTATCGTCACCTGGTCGTACCGTTGGTTCATGACGCAGGTGGACGCCAAGCTCACGCTGAGCCTGAGCGAGATCGACCGTGACATGCTCGCCGAGGTGGGTGGCAAGGCCGCCAACCTCGGGGTGCTGACGAGCGCCGGCTTTCCGGTGCCGGAGGGGTTCTGTGTGACGACCGAGGCGTACGCGCGCGTCGCGCCCGACCTCGACTTCGACGCACCCGACCTGGCGACGAAAGCGCGTGCCGCGCTGCTCGACGCGGAGGTGCCGCCGGACCTCGCTGACGCGATCCGGCGCGCGTACGCGGAGATCGGTGGTCCGGTGGCCGTACGCTCGTCGGCGACCGCCGAGGATCTGCCGGACGCCAGTTTCGCCGGCCAGCAGGACACCTATCTGCACATCATCGGCGGTGACGCCGTCATCGACGCGGTCCGGAGGTGCTGGGCGTCGCTCTGGACCGACCGCGCGGTGGCATATCGGCAGAGCAACGATGTCGACCACCGATCGGTGAAGTTGGCTGTCGTGGTGCAGAAAATGGTCGAGGCGACCACGGCCGGCGTGCTGCTCACCGCCAACCCGGTCACCGGTCGCCGCCACGAAGCGCTCATCGACGCCAGCCCAGGCCTCGGCGAGGCGGTCGTGTCCGGCGCCGTCAACCCCGACCATTTCGCGGTCTACGAAGGCGAAATAACGGAGCGGCGGCTCGGTGACAAGCGTACGGTCGTGCGTCCGCTGCCCGGTGGCGGCACGGAAACCGTCGAACTGCCGGAAAACTCGGCGGTTGCCTGCGTCACCGACGACCAAATCCACGAGCTGGCCGCGATCGGCGACCGCGTCGAGCGGATTTACCAGGCGCCGCAGGACATCGAGTGGGCCTACGACCAAGGTGGCAAGCTTTGGCTGACCCAGTCGCGGCCGATCACGACGCTTTTCCCGGTGCCAACACCGGAGCCGGCCGAGTTGCGCGCGTATGTCAGCGCCAATGTCGCGCAGGGCATGTTCCGGCCGTTCACACCGATGGGCCTGGCGGTTTTCCGGCTCATCGGCTCGGAAATGGCCGGCATCATCGGCCGGCGGGTGGCCGATCCGCGGCAGGGGCCGGCGCCGCTGGCGACCGCGGCCGGACGCATTTTCATCGACATGACGGCCGGGCTGCGCAGCCGCGTCGGTCGAGAACTTCTGCCGCGCATTTTCGAGGTGATGGAGGCACGATCGGCGGCGATCGTACGCGGCCTCTTCGACGACCCGCATTTCTCGGTGGTCCACAGGTCGCGCTGGCCGCTGGTCAAGGCCGTCGGTCCGGCATTGCTGAAATTCCACGCACCCCGGCAGGTGCTGCAGGCCCTCGTACGCCCGGCCGAGACCCGCAAACGCGTTGCCGGACTGCGAAAACGGCTCTCCGACGGCGTGCCGCCGGCGACGGACGCGGCTGGCCACCTGCGAGCCGCGGAGTGGCTGCTCACCCATCGTGCGGCGCACGTGATCCCGCAGGTCGCGCCGCCGCTGATGACCGGCCTGGCGGCGTACGTTGTCGCCGGCAAGCTGATGCCACAGGCGGCACCCCAGCTGCGTGAGGCCGTGCTGCGTGCGATGCCGCACAATGTGACCACGGAGATGGACCTGCGGCTGTGGCGGATGTCGCGAGACATCAAGGCAGATCCGACAGCCGCCGCCGAAATGCGCGAGACATCCGCGGCGGAGCTGGCAAAGCGCTACCACGCCGGCACGCTTGCGGCGACGACACAACGCGAGCTGGCCGAGTTTCTGGACAACTACGGCGATCGGTCGGTCGCCGAGATCGACATCGGCATGCCGCGCTGGTCCGACGATCCGACGCACATTCTCGGCGTACTGGCCAACTATCTGCGGATGGACGAGGACCGCCAGGCGCCGGACGCGCAGTTCGCGCGTGCCGCGCGTGAGGCGGAGGAGGCCGTACGCACCCTGACCGCGACGGCGCCGTGGGGCCGGCGGCACCTGGTCGGTTTCCTCCTGCGGCGCTCGCGTGAGCTGATCGGCCTGCGCGAGTCGCCGAAGTTCACCATCATCTCGGCCTTCGGCATCGTGCGGCGGCACCTCACCGAGGTCGGTCGCGCGCTGGTCGACGGTGGCCTGCTGGCCGATGCGAGTGACGTGTTTTTCCTTGATTTCGGGGAAATCGAGCTGGTGATCGGCGGCGACGACCTGCGCGGCCTGGTGGCCGAGCGCCGGGAGACCTACGACCGTGAGGTCCGGCGACGCCACGTGCCGCGCGTGTTGATGTCCGACGGCACCATGCCCGAGCCGGCCAGCGGCGACCTGCCGCCCGGTGCGCTCGGTGGTACGCCGGCATCGTCCGGCACGGTCACCGGCGTCGCCCGGGTCATCCAGGAGCCGACCGGCGCGCACCTCGAGCCCGGCGAGATCCTGGTCGCGCCGTCGACCGACCCGGGCTGGACGCCGCTGTTCCTGACCGCCGGCGGTCTGGTGATGGAGATGGGTGGCGCCAACTCACATGGCGCGATGGTGGCGCGCGAGTACGGGATCCCGGCGGTCGTCGGCGTGCCGGACGCGACTCATCGCATCAAAACCGGCGACACGATCACCGTCGACGGCGGCGCCGGCGTGGTCAGTGTGCGCGCAGAGTGATGGTGGTCCAGGCGCCGAGGTGAACACGGTCGCCGGCGGACAGCGGACGTGGCACGTTTGCCAGCAATGGGGCCGAATCCTCGTTGACGGTCGTGCCGTTGGCGGAGCCGAGGTCCACAATGGACCATCCGTCGCCGGCCGCGACGAGTACGGCGTGCAGGCGTGAGACGCCGGGGTCCTCCGGCGGGCCGGTGAGGTCGATGTCCGGCACGATGCCGCGCGAGGCGCTCCGCCGGCCGATGCTGATCTGGTTGCCGTGCAACGGAAAGAAGCGATCGGGACAGTACGCCGGAAACTGGACGGACTTCGCGTCCGGTCCTTCGGCGGCCTGGACGGCGTCGAAGTACGCGCGGTCCGCGCTGATCACCGCCGTCCACTCCACCGGTTTGGCGACAGACAGCGGCTGCGTCGCAGCGCTGGCCAGCGAGTCCGCGCCGCAGGCCTCACAAAACCGGCCGTCCATCGGCGATCCGCAGGCCTTGCAGGCGCTCGCGACCGGCAGCGGCACGGTCTCCGCGGCGGACCCGATGGCCAGGCCGCACACGTCGCAGAACTCGTCGTCCTCCGACGCGTGACCGGATGGACACGTCGCCATCAGGATCCTCCCGGCTTGCGGACCCGTTTGGTGACCGTCGAGCGCGTGTCGAGGGTCATCTCGTCGGCCTTGGCGACCTGCCGTTTGAGCCGTACGGTGCCGGTCACCGGGTCGTCGATGTCGACCACCTTCGCCAGCAGCTTGGCGGTGTCCTCGTGGCCGGTCTCGGTGGCCAGCGCGACCGCGCGGCCGAGTTTCGCCGTGGCGGTCTCGACGTCGCCGGACTTGCGCGCGGCCAGGCCCTCCTGGATGGCCTCGGCCAGCTCCGCCTGACCGGTGTAGTGCGCGACTTGCGGGTTGATCCGCGTCGACAGCGCGGTGTCGTCGGTCCACACCGCCAGCACCTGTGCCTTGCCCAGTACGGTGTCGTCGCCGTCCAGCAGGCTCACGCGTCCGGCCAGCATCCGGTCGCCGACGGCGGCGGGCTTCACCTCGATGCACAGGTGATAGTCGCGGCTTTCGTCACCCCATGACGCGAGCGGATAGTCGCCGCTGCGCGCGGCCGACTCGACGCGGCGACCGGTCAGGTCGACCAGCGACGGCTCCACCTGCTTGACGTACTTGATCGTCGCACCTTGGGGCGTCCAGAGCCGCAGCCGTACGTCGGCCACGTCCTTTCCCATGGCGGCCGCGGTCATCGCGCGGAAGTCGGCGGCCAGTCCGGCCGGCTCGGCGACGATGTCCAGGCTGCCGAGCATCCGGGTGGCGACCTTGCGCAGCTCGCCGACCTCCCAGTCGGTGCCGACACCGCGGCAGTCGCAGACGAAGTTGCCGGACACCTCCTTGAGGATCCGGTCCAGCTTCTCCGGCGTCTCGTGCTCGTTGCGGCCGTCGGTCAGCAGGATCGCGTGCTTCACCGAGCCGCTGTGACCGATGAACAGCTGGTCGGCCAACCGCAGCCACTCGCCGATCGCGGTGCCGCCGTCGGCGCGTACGGCGGTGACCGCGCGCTTGGCCTCGGCGCGCGTGCTGGCGTTGGCGGCCACCAGCCTGGTCCGTTTCGGATAGATCATCTCGGCGATGTCCATGCCGTTGACCACGGCGAACTGGACGCCGTCGCGCAGCGCGTCGATGGCCGCGCGCGTCGCGCGTTTGGCCTCGTCCAGCTTCGTACGCGGCATCTCCATGGAGCCGGAGCAGTCCATGATGATCACCTCGGCCGCCGGGCCGGCCGGCTTCGCGGCGCCGCTGCCGGTGGCTGTCACCGTGATGATCGCGTTGACCTCGGCGGCACCTTCCGGAAGGTATTCGTTCTGGAAGACCTCGAGCTGGAACTGACCGGTCACGTCGTCCCTCCGTCGCCGATCGGGAACGGCACCGCGACCACGGTGACGTTGTCGTGCCCACCGGACTCCAGCGCGAGCGCGACCAGCGCGTCGACGAGGTCCGACGGCGAGCGCTGGCTCGGCGGCCGCGGGTCGGCGCGTACGGCGGCGTCCAGCGAGCCGAGCGTAGGCAGGTAGTTCCACAGGCCGTCGCTGCACAGCACGATCACGCCTGAACCGGCCGGCGAACATGTCCGTACGTGCGGCTCGCGTTCCTCCGCATCGGCACCGACCCATCTCGCCAGCGCGTGCGCGCCGGGGTCGTTGAGCGCGTCCTCCTCGCTGATGCCGGCGGCGATCAGCAGCGACACGACGGTGTCGTCGGTGGTCAGCTGCTCGGACTGGAGTGCGTCGCCGATCCAGTACGCGCGGCTGTCGCCGAGCCAGCCAACCGTCACCTCGGTGCCGGTGACGACGGCCGAGACGTACGTGCACGACGGCGACTCGTCGGCGCGCTTGAGCTCGGTGACCGCCTCGAAGGCCGCGGCTACGGCTTCGGAGGTCGCCGCCTCCGCGTCGAAGTCGCTCTGCGCGGCTGCCTCCAGCAGGATGTCGGCGGCCTGGTCGGCGGCCACCTGCGACGCGGAGTCGGCACGCTCGGTCGAGGCCACGCCGTCGCAGACGACCGCGACGACCGCGCTTGCTGGGCCTGGCTGGCCGGCCGCGCCGAAGGCCACACCACATGCCATCGAGTCCTCGTTGCGCGACCGCCGCCGGCCGCGGTCGCTCAGGCCGGCCACCAAGCCGAGATCGGCCATCATCCGGTCGCGACCGGACGGACGTACGTGTCCGCACTGCTCACAGAAGCCGTCCGGCCCGAAGGAGTCGCCGCCGCAGCCGCGGCACGCCGCCGCCGCGCCGAGCGGACCACCGACGGGCGTACGCGTCTGGCGCAGGTTGAGGCCGCATTCCTCGCAGAAGCGATGGCTTGGCTCGACCACGTTGCCGCATCGCGGACAGGTCATCAGGTCCACGTCCGCGGCCGGATCTGGTTGGCCCGGTCGACCAGCGCGAAGCGTTCCTGCCGGCTGTTCGCGCGGCGCGCCAGCGTACGGAAGCAGTCCTCCAACGCCAGCCGCAGGTCCGGTTCGGCCAGCCGGCATCCCAGCAGGCTGCCGGTGGCCGTCCGGTCCGGGTCCGCCTGTCGCCATGCCAGCGCCACCTCCAGCAGCTCGCGGGTCACCTGCGTACGCCGCTCGACCTCCAGGTCGAGCGCGGCGACCTGGTCGCCGGCGGCCAGCAGGTCGGCCTCGGCCAGCTCGTCCGGCTCGGACAGGCCGATCCGGGTGCGTACGGCGGCCAGCATCGCGGCCACATGATGGCTGGACACGTCCGGGACCGATCCCAGCACGGCCACCGCCTCGGTCCGCTCTCCGGCCGCCAGCAGGGCTCTGGCCAGGCCAAACGCGGCGCTGATGTAGCCGCGGTCGGTGCGCCACACGACCCGGTAGAAGCGCTCGGCCGCACGCGTGTCGCCGGCCGTCTCGGCGGCCACCGCGAGCGCCAGCTTCGGCGCCGCCTCGCCGGGCAGCAGGTGGTAGATGCCGGTGAACAGCTTGACCGCGTCGTCGGGCCGGCCGGCGGCCAGCGCGACCAGGCCGCGATACCAGTCGATCCGCCAGTCGGCGCCGTCGAGGCCGTCCAGCACGTTGCCGGCGCCGGTCGCGTCGCGCACGTCGAGGTGTGCGCGTACGAGCCGCAGCCGCACCTCCAGGCCGTCGACATCCGCCGTGGACAACGCCTCGATGAGCTCCGTCGCGTCGGCCGCGGTGACCGAGGCGAGATACGTCGTGCCGGGGTCGTGCGGATCGACCAGCGGCACCGGCAACACCGTCGCCACCTCGGCCGGGTCCGGCTTGTCGCGGGGGATCCGGCTGGAGGCGCCGAAAGCACGCTTCTCCGGCGTGAACTCGGTCGACGTGCCGGGCCGCGGCTGGCCGTCCTGGCTGGCCAGCACCTCGCGCAGCACGCCGGTCAGCTGCTCGCGCATCTGCTCGGCGTCGGTGAACCGCGCGGCCGGGTCCTTGGCGGTCGCGCGGAGCAGGAACTGGTGGAAGCTCGGATAGTCGGCGAGCAGCGGGACATCGGCCGCGCTGGGCAGCTTGTGCCGGAAGGCGATCTGGAAGTCGAACGCGAAGCTCATCACCGCGAGGCTGCGGCCGACCGTGTAGAGGTCGGAGGACACCGACGGCCAGGCCTCGCCGATCTCCGGCGCCTGATAGCCGATGGTGCCGTAGATGGACGTACGGTGATCGGTCTCCTGCCGGACCGCGCCGAGGTCGATCAGCTTGAGCTGCTCCTCCTGCTGGATCATGTTGTCCGGCTTGAAATCGCAGAACAGCAGGCCGTTGCCGTGCAGGAAGCCCAGCGCCGGCAACATCTCCAGCGCGTACGCGATGGCCTGCTCGACCGGCAGGCAGGCGGCCGGGTCGCCGGCCGTGCGGGCGGCCTTGATCAGGTCCTTGATGGACGTGCCACCGACGTACTCCATGACGATGTAGCCGACGGCGCGATCTTCGCCGGGATGCTGGTGCTCGACGAAGTTGTAGATCTTGACGATCGAGGGATGCTCGACCTCGGCGAGAAACTGCCGCTCCGCCAGCGCCGCCGCGAGCGCGTCGGCGTCACCGCTGTCCAGCAGGCCTTTCAGCACCACCCAGCGGTCGGCGACGGCGTGGTCGCGGGCCAGGTAGATCCAGCCGAGGCCACCGTGCGCGAGGCAGCCGAGCACCTCGTACTGGCCGTGGACGAGGTCGCCGGCGGACAGCTTCGGTGTGAAGGAGAAATGGTTGCCGCACTCCGGGCAGAAGCCTTCTTCGCGACCCGGCGTGTCGTCCTTGCCGCGACCGACCTTCGCGCCGCAGCGGCTGCAGTATCTCTTGCTTTCCGGCACTTTCGGGTCCGGCAGGATCGCGGTGGCCGGATCGCGGGCCGGCACGCGCGGCACCTCGACCATTCCGGCGCCGAGCAGGCCGCGGCTGGACGTACGGCCGCTGCCGCGCCGGCCGCTGGACGTGCCGGTCGACCCTGTTGACACCGTGCCGACCGTGGAGGTCGACGGTGTCCAGGCTTCGGTCGACGAGGTTGGAGTCCAGGCGGCGGTGGCCGTACGCGTGGAGACGGCCTCGGCTTTGGCCTCAAAGCCGCAGCTGTCGCAGAAGCCGTCGTCCTCGATCGTGCCGCCGCAGCCTTCGCGCGCGCATGCGGTCATCGCGGCTCCTTCTGGTCGGCCGGCCGGCGGCTGGACGGCACCCCGGTGCGCTCGCGGACCGCCTCGCTATAGCGGTTGACCGCGACCGTCGCGACTGCCAGGTCACACGGCGCCACGTACAGCGCGTCGCGCGCGGCCTTGTGCAACGCGGTCAGGTCGAGATCCTCCGCATGGCCGAGTTGGCGCGCTTTCGCGCGGAACGCGTCGAGCCGGCCGCGCAGCTCCGAGCGCCGCTCCAACAGGCCGTTGAGCGCGTCGATGTGCTGGCGTACGGCGGTCAACGCGTCGGCGGTCGCCAGCTCCAGCTCGTCGGCCGCGGCGGCCAGCTGCTGCCAGCGTCCCGGCCGCCTGGTCGCGCGCAGTTCCTCGAGCCGCAGCCGCAGGTCGGTGTAGTCGTCCGGCAGCGGCTCCAGGCCCGGATCGGCGATCTTGGTGCGTACGGTCGCGGCCAGCTGACCGGCCTCGCCACGCGCCGATGCCAGCTCGGTGAGCCGGAAGGCGAGCCGCTCCAGCCTGGTGTCGAAGCCTCGTCGTACGCGGTCGAGCTCGGTGAGGTCGGCGATGATCGCGTCGAGGTCGGCGTCCAGCTCAGTGAGCGCGGTGGCGTCGGTGCCGAGCGGGTCGGTGAGGCCCGTACGGCGGATCTGGCCGACCAGGCCGGCGATCCGCTCGACCTCGTTGCGGTGCGCGCCGAGCACGGTGGCCAGCTGCTCGGCCTCGTGCAGCCGCATCGTCAGCGGATCGAGGTGTCCGGCGATCGCCGTCCAGGCCCGGTCGGCCGCCGTGAGCACGTCGATGACCTGCGCGTACGACGCGTTCATCCGGTCGACCAGAGTCGTCAGGCCGACCGTCTCGGCGACCGGTCCGGGACCGTCGACCGGCAGCCGGTCGGCGTCCAGCTCGACGACCGGCGTGGTGAGCAGCCGGGCCACCTCGTCGAGGTCGGCCGGCGTCGGCCGGATCCGCCGGTCTCGGACCCGCTGCGCCTGCTCGACCAGCCGGCGGTGCGCGGTGAACTGGGCCCACAGCACGGCCATCTCGACGCTGGCCGTCGACCAGCGGCGGGCGGTGAGGCCGGTCAGCGCGGCGTCGCGGAGCAGTTGGTGGCCGGGATGGGTGTCCATCTCCAACAGCGCGCCGGCCAGCCGTACGTTTTCGGCCGCCTGCGCCTTCAGAGCGCGGTCGATCTCTTCGCGGGTCATCGGCTCACCCGCGATAACGCGGTTGTGGGGGACCGGAGACCGGACCGAGCAGGCCGGCCAGCCAGCGGTCGTACGCGGCCTGCCAGGTGCCGTCGGCGCGGATCCGCTCCAGCACGCCGTTGACGAACCGGACCATGTCGGCCTTGCCGAGCGGCACGGCGATGCCGTACGGCTCCGGCGCCAGCGACGGACCGACGACCTGTGTGTAGCGGTCCTGCGCGGCCATGCCGGCGAGGATCGTGTCGTCGGTCGAGACGGCGTCGACCTGGTCCTGTTGCAGCATCACCAGGCAGTCGGTCCAGTCGGTCGCGGCGACCGGCTTGGCCTTCGGCGCGACCGCGACGATGGTGCCGAGGCTGGTGGAGGAGCTGGTGGCGCACACCTTCTTGCCGTTGAGGTTGGCGGCGCTGCCGATGCCGGACGCCTTCTTGGCGAGGATGCGCTGGTTGGCCTGGTAGTAGACGGTCGAGAAGGCGACCTGCTTGAGCCGTGCGCAGGTGATCGTCATGGTGCGTACGACGATGTCCACAGTGCCGTCCTGCAGCGCCGGCACGCGTTGCGCGGAGGTGAGTACGCGCAGCTGGATGCGGTTGGGGTCACCGAAAATCGCCTTCGCGACCGCGCGCGCGATGTCGATGTCGAAGCCTTCGATCTGGCCGCTGAACGGGTCGCGATAGCCGACCTTGTAGGTGTTCTGGTCGACGCCGACGATCAGCGAGCCGCGCAGTGCGATCTTCTGCATGGTCGAGCCGGCCGGCATCTGCCCGGGACTCGGCAGCGCGCCCGGCCGCAGGCTCGCGGTCGGATCGCCGCAGTTTTCCGGCGCCGGCTTGGCCGGGTTGGTCAGCTCCTTCGCACCGGGTGGCAGCGGCTCCACCGCCCTGACCGGCTGGTTGGCGATCGGCTGCGCGCCACAGCCGGTGAGCAGCAGCACGCTCACCGCGACGGCGAGGACGACTCGGCGCATCATCGGTACTCCTTCAGCCGCTGCCACAGGCCGTACGTGCTGCCGGCGGCGGCCACCAACGCCAGCAGCGCGGTGCCGTACGCGAGACCCGTCATCGCGCCGTTAGCAGCGGCGATGTCCTGCTCGAAGGACGTGCGCGTACGCGTGATGGCGTCACGCAGCCTGGTGTCGAGCTGGTCGAACGCGGTGGCCGCGCTGCCGCGGTCGCCGCCGATGGTCAGTGCCAGCGCCCGGTCGTAGTTGCCCTGGTCGTCGTACGCGCGGATGGACTTGTGGACGACCTGCCAGCTCTGGAAAATCTGGCTCGCCGCCTGGAGGTCGGCGCGTACGGCCGGATCCGTGGCGGCGTCGCGCGCGGCGGTCAGCGCGCCGCCGACCGGCTTGGTCAGCTGGCCGTAATCGTCCTGGTAGGTCTGGCCATTGCCGCGTGCGACCAGGGTCAGAGTCTCGTCGGCTCGCGCTTTCAGCAGGGTCACGCGGATCTGCGCGAGCGCGTTGGCCTGCGCGGATCCGCCGGACCGGCTCGCGCTCACCTGGCTGACCGCGATGGTCGTACCGACCGCCATCCAGAGCGTGGCGAGGACGACCGCGCCGGTCGCCGCCAGCAAGCCGACGTTGACGACGCGGTTGGCATGGCGGGACACCTCGCGCTGGGTGAACCAGAGCAGGCCGAGCAGCACGAGGAGCACCAGGATCGCAAGGACCGGGATAGCGCCGGCGCTGTCCTGGTCGGCGGACACCTGCGCCGACTCGCTCTCGGCGAGCCGCTGCGCGGCCGGCAGCAGCTGCGTACGCATCAGGTTGGAGGCCTCGCGCTGGTAGGCGGCACCGATCGGCAGGCCCTGCCGGTTGTTGGCGCGCGCGGTCTCCACCAGCCCGGTGTAGACCGGCACCTGCATCGACAGGATGACCAGCGGATGGTCCGACTGCCGGAGATCGTCCGGATCGCGCGCCGCCACCGCGGTGGCCAGCGACCTCGTGGCCGCGGCGATGTCCAGCTCGTACCGGTCGCGTACCGCCGGCGCCTCCAGCCCACCGGCCAGGAACGCGCCGGTCGCGGTCGCGTCAGCGTCCGAGAGGGCGCGGTAGAGGTCCTGTGCGGCGGCGCTGAGCGGTCCGCTGCTGCCGGCCAGCTGGTCGAGCGACTGCGACCGGCCCTGCGCGTCGCCCAGACCGATGGCGCCGTACAACAGGCTGAGCACGATCAGCGCGACCGCCAGGCCGCCGAGCACGACCGGCATCGGCCACCGCGCGCCAAACCGCGGCCGCCTCGGCTGCGAGGTCGCCGGCGCGAGCTTCGGTGGGGCCGTTGTCACCGCCATGTGGTCGCCTTTCTCGGTGATCACATCGTCTCGCATCCCGGCAACGCGCGCGGAGTTTTGGGTTATGCGCTGGAGGTGGCGGCTGATAGCGGTTTCGGGTGCGCTGGGTGTGTCTCGGGTCGGGGTGTGGGTACGGGTCATTTTCTTGCGTTGGGAAGTTGCTGGGTTTTCCTGGTTGTCGCGTTTGGGGATGGCTGGGTTTCATGTTTGTTGCGGTTGGGTGGTGTGGTGCGGTTTGTCCGGACCAGGAGTGTGCTAGGGCGCCGGGGGTGCCATGGCGTCCCGATGAGTGGCGTGAAAGTCCAGTATGTGGGACGAAAAGGCGGATGTAGCGCTGAATGTCCGCCTGACGAGGTTCACAGATGGCATGAATGTCGAGTTGCTAGCGTTGGACGCAAGAAACAAGGCCTTCACGCTACAGCGATCACCAGAAGCTGTGACGGGTGTGACTACTGAGGCTGGTAATGCTGCTGTGATCGCTTGGCTGTAACAGATGTCCGTTTTGATGTCTTGTTAAACAAGTATTACGCAGTCAGCCGCTACGGCACGATCGTTGGCGTCCATGCCGACGGGTTGCTTCCCATACGGGGAGAACGAGCAAGCCCGGCAGACCCAACCCCGCCCGCAAACCGCCGCCCGCATCCCCAATGCACACCGATTGGCGTTCCCGCGCCCCCTCCCTTGAGGTCTCCGCGTAGGAGCGCCCGCCGCGCAGGCGAAAACCCAACCACCTCCCCAACAACCGAAAACCCAACCCGTCGGACCCCACAGACCGACCCGCAGCCACCGACGCCCGCTCGCCGGCTGCCGCCGCACACGACGCCACACACAACAGCTGGGCGATATAGAGAAATAGCGGGAATTTACCGAGCTTGGATGGGCCAAACAGCAGGCGGTGCTGGCCACTCTCGTCCTGGAGATGAACCGGTATGTGCCGGTCCAGGACATCGCCGCCGCGGTCTGGGGCAGCCGGCCGCCGCGGGACAGGCGCAACGCCGTGCAGACGTAGGTGTGCCGGCTGCGGCGTGTACTGGAGCCGGAGCGCAACCCCGGTGAGGCCGGCGGCGTGCTGGTCTCCGGCGGTGCCGGCTACATGGTGCGCGCGGATCCGCGGAAAGGTGATCGAGGAAGGCCGGAACGTCGCGTTGCTCCTTGGCGCGGCCAACCGTCACCCGCGTCGTTTCGAGCGTCCCAACGAGTTTGACATCACCCGGCACGACAGCGGAAAGCATCTGTCCTTCGGCACCGGACCGCACGTGTGCCTCGGCAAGCAGATCGCGAAGCTGGAGGTGAAATGGTTCTTCGCCGCGCTGTTCGACCGTTTTCCGGCGATCAGCCTGGCCGGTGACCCGATCTGGAACTCCAACCTGGAGTTCCGGTCGCTGAAGTTCCTGCCGCTCACCGTCGGCTGACTTCTCGGCGTCCGCAAGGTTTCTGCAAGGTTTCGCGATGTGAACCGCGCTCCTCTCGGCTGCGGCTGGCCTACTGTTCTCAGGTCAGCCGAGGCGAGGAGGCCACCGGGATGGGACAGCACAGCCGGCGGATACGCCGCCTTTTCGCGGTCGTTCTGATAACAGCGGCCGTGCTGGTGCCGCAGGAGACGGCGGCGACGACGACGATCGACTGGACGCCGTGTCCGACGGCGGCCACGTTGGACTGTGGCACGTTCACCGTTCCGTTGGACTATCGGCATCCTGGCGGCGAGACCATCTCGCTTTCGTTGGAGCGGCGCAAAGCCGACGACCAGGCACACAAGATCGGCACCATCTTCGTGAATCCCGGCGGCCCGGGGGTCTCCGGCCGCGTGGAGGCGCAGAACGCCGAGGCCAGGCTCGGCAAGGACGTCATCGCGAGGTTCGATGTCGTCGGCTTCGACCCTCGCGGTGTCTCGCAGAGCGCGCCGCTTCAGTGTTTCGCCACGAATCAGGACTTCCAGGCCGTTCTCGGCAGCTTTGTCGACTATCCGGTCACTTCGGCAGAGGTCGCGACGGATTTGCGCGACGCCAAGGCGTACGGCGCGGCCTGCGCCGGCCACGCGACGAGCATCCTGCATCACCTGACGACGGCCAACGTGGCGCGTGACCTGGACGCGCTGCGCCAGGCCGTCGGTGACCAGAAGCTGAGCTATGTCGGCTATTCGTACGGCACGCTGCTCGGTGCCACGTACGCGAACCTGTTTCCGAACCGCGTCCGAGCGCTCGTCCTGGACGGACCGATCGACGCGGAACAGCGGACGAACCACCGGCTCGCGGATCTGCTCGTACACGCCAAAGGCAGCGACCACGCGCTGACCGCGATCCTGTCGGCCTGCCAGGCGGCCGGACCGAAATGCGCGTTCTACGGCGGAGATCTGACGCCGCAACAGAAGTTTGACCGATTGTGGGCCAGACTCCGGCAGGGGCCGGTCGGGTCGATGACCATCTCCGACCTCTCCGACGAGATGGTCAATGCCTTCTACTACCTGTCCAAGCTGGCGCCGATGGCCGCCGAGTGGCAGCGCGTCTACGACCTCGCTTTCGGCACGGCGACACAGAAAACCGCGACACAGAAACAGGCCGCCGCGGGCTATTCGTACAATGTGACCGACGCCTATTACGGCACCAGCTGTGTCGACGGTCCGATGCCGGCCGACCAGCGGATCTATCCGCCGCTGGAAGACGTTTTCGACCGTGCCGCACCGGCTTTCGGCCGCGCCGCGCTGACCAACGAGCTGGCCTGCCCGACCTGGCCGTCGAGCGACGACCGGCCGTACGCGGGACCGTGGGACCGCCGGACCTCCGCGCCCATCCTGGTCATCGCGACCACGCACGACCCGGACACCAGCTATCCGATGGCGCAGGGGTTGACCCGCGAGCTCGCAGACGCGCGGTTGTTGGCGCTCAACGGATTCGGCCACACCTCACAGGCCAGCGCCTGCATCGGCCGTTATCGGACGGCGTATCTCATCTCCGGCGCACTGCCACCGGCTGGCGCGCAATGCGCTCAGGACACGCCGATATTTCCGTAGCTGGTCTGCGGTCCGTTCGCCGATCGCCGTTGACATGGAACGAACTCCTGAGATATTTGACCGCTATAACATTCCGGTCCAGGAGGCGGTCATGCCGGTTCGGCGGTTGCTCACGGTCCTCGCGCTGGCCGCGGCGGCACTCGTCGCCGCGGCACCGGCATCGGCCGCACCAGTGGCATACGGCTTCGAAACCGACGCGGTCGGTGCCACGCCGGCCGGCTGTGTGACGCCGGCCGGCCGCGCCGCCGCCGTCGTGAGCGCAGACCGCGCGTACGAGGGCAGCCATTCGCTGAAGGTCGACGATCAGACCAGTCAGGCGATGACCGCGATCACCTGCTCGTCGGCCAGCCAGTCCGGCGCGGATCTGGCTTTCGCCGCGTTTCCGGAAGCCGCCAACGGTTTCATGGTCGACATCCTCGGCACGACCACCGCCTCCAGCACGCCATCACCGGTCTTCCACCTGTTGGTCTCCGCCGACGGCTCACTGAGTTCGTACGACGGTGCCTGGCATCAGTTCGCGCCGGCCGGCTCCGTGCCGTCGACGCAGTGGAGCCAGATCGAGGTCGCCGTGCCGTCCAACTATGCCGGCGCGTACGTGTCGGTCGGCGGCCATTTCGTGGGCACCGGCGGAAAATGGGGTGCCATCACCATCAGCGGCGTCACCGGATTCGGCTTCGCCAGCACCGGCACGGTGCCGGTCGGTGATCGCGTATATGTCGACAGCGTGAGTTTCGCGGCCGTGCCGGCGATGCAGACCTTCGAGAACGAGCCGGTCGGCGCGGTGCCGACAGGTTGCGTGACGCCAAGCGGGAAAACGCCGGCGGTGGTGAGCAACCAACGTGCGTACAACAGCACGAAGTCGATGCTCATCAACGACCAGTCGACCTCCGCGATCGTCCAGGTCGTCTGCGACCGGCCCGCACAACACGGCGCGGACCTGCGGTTCGTGGCGTTTCCGGCGGCGTTGCCAAACGGGTTTCTCATCGACATCAACGGCACGCGTCGCGGCATCGACGGCGTGTCCACGATTTTCCACCTGGCGGTGACCGGCGCCGGCGGCATCAACTGGTACGACGGTGGCGTCTGGACGCCGCTCGCGCTGCCTGGCACCGTGCCGATGTCGGCGTGGTCCAGCTTCGAGCTCGCGGTGCCGGCCGACCAGAGCGCGGTTTATGTGAGTGTCAATGGAACCTACGTCGGCGAAGGCGGACCGCAGGGCGTACGCGAGGCGACGTCGATCACCGGCTATGGCTTCGCCAGCAACGGCACACCGACCACCGGCGACACCGTTTTCGTTGACAACATTGGCTTCGGTGGCGCCGGTGTGATGCCGCCAGGCGCCAAGGGCCGGTTCACCGTTGGCGCGCCGGTCACCATCGCCTCGGCCAGCACGATCGTCCAGATGCCCAACACCGCCGTCGTCGTGCCGCATGGCACCGGACAGCGCGTGTTGGTGAGCTATCCGGCGCACGCGGACACCAGCAACAGCAACGGAAACGAATACGCGTATTCCGACGACGGCGGCGCGAGCTGGGTCGACGCGCAGACCAGCAACCCGATGCCGGCCGAGGCGTCGTACAACATGACGCGGCTCGGCAACGGCACGTTGCTGGCGGTCAACTACCACACCTACATGGTGACCGGAAACCTGCAGGCGACCGTCGACAGTGCCGTCTCGACCGACAACGGCGTCACGTGGACGCGGCGTACCGGCCGGATGACGGCACCGCAGGAAATGCGGCAGATCTCCTCGGTGACCGACCGACCCGGCTCGCCGCTTGGCGGTTTCGTGCTGGTGCACAAGGTGATCGAGAACCCGGACGGCACGCTGCTGCAGTCCGGATACGGTTATTACAAGAACGACACCAAATACCGGCAGATCGTGCTCGCGTCGTCGGACGGCGGCCTCAACTGGACCGTACGCGCGACGGTCGCCGTCGACCCGGCGCTGACGACCGATGGCCGCTACGAAGGCTTCTGTGAAGGCGGTTTCGAACGCGCCGCCGACGGCTCTTTGTTCATGGCGATGCGAATCGGCGGCTATCTTCCGATGTATTACTCGCGTTCGACCGACAACGGGGCGACCTGGAGCGCGGCGGCACCGCTGGAGAACGGCAACGGGTTTTCCACCTACAGCGTCTTTCCGAGCCTGGTGAAGGTCGGTCCTGACTCTTTGGTCATGTTGACCGGCAGGCCGGGCCTGTCGCTGCTCGTCTCGTCCGACGGCGGCCGCACCTGGGACCGGTCGGTGATGGCTGACTACCAGAACTCCGCCAACGGAACGTTGGTCGCGCTGGACAACAGCCATCTGCTGGTCTTCGGCGACCGCGGCGCCAACTGGTCCTCGCCGACGCCGTCACCGTACGCCGTCTGGTCCCGCCAGGTTTCGGTCAGCTAGCCGCACTCGATACTTCCGTTTTTACCGCCGCGAGGGTCGCCGTCGGCGCGGAGCGGCTAGCAGATTCCGTCCGCACGCAAGGATTTCAGCACGTCACGGCTCGCTTCCAAGGTACGGTCGATGTCGGCCTCGGTGTGCACGGCGCTGATGTGGTTGCGTTTCAGGCTCATCGGCAGCATCAGGAAGCCAGATTCGGTCATCCTGCGGTGAAAACCGACATACGCGTCGTGGTTGTTGGCGAGCAGGTCGCGATAGCCGCGGACCGGTCCGTCGAGGAAGTACATCGCGAAGACCCCGCCGAATCCGCTGACGTTGACGGCGATGTCGAGCTCGGCCGCGATGCCGGCGAGACCGGTGCGTACGCGCTCACCGAGCTGGTGCGTACGCTGGTAGAAGTCCGGATTTTCGCGCAGGTAGGTCATTGTGGCGATGGCGGCGGCCGCGCACACTGGATGGCCGTTGTACGTGCCGGCCAGCAGCACGTCGCCGCCGGCCGAGCTGAAGTGGCGCATCAGGCGCTCCGGGCCGGCGACGCCGGCGATCGGATAGCCGTTGGCCATCGCCTTGCCAAACGTCGTCAGGTCAGGCCGGATGCCGCAGACTTCCTGATAGCCGCCTGGCGCGTGCCGGAATCCGGTGATCACCTCGTCGAAAACCAGCAGTGCGCCGTTTTCGTCGGTGAGTTTTCGCAGTCCTTGCACGAATTCCTGTGTCGGCACGCACGCGCCGATGTTGTGCGGGATCGGCTCAAGGATCACCGCGGCGATCTGTTCCGGATATCGCTGGAAAAGCTCGGCGACCGAGTCGAGGTCGTTGAACTCGGCGATCAGCGTCGCGTCCAGCGCGTCGGGTAGGATGCCGGCGGAGAGCGGATCCGGGCCGTACGCACGCTCCGGCGTGGAGATCACGTTGCGCGCCACCGCATCCTGCCAGCCGTGGAACCCACCCTGGAATTTCAGCATGAATCGGCGGCCGGTGACCGTGCGGCACAGCCGTACGGCCTGCGAGACGGCCTCGCTGCCGCTGGTCGCCGCGATCATCTGCTCGGCGCTCGGGATCATCTCGGTCACCAGCTCGGCCAGCCGGATCTCCAGGTCGCTGACGCCGAGGCCCATCAGGTCAGCGCCGTCGAGCGCGGCACGTACGGCGTCCTGCACGACCGGCGCGTTGTGGCCGAGCATGATCGCGCCGAAAGCGGCGTGATAGTCCAGATAACGCTGTCCGTCCGCATCCGTGACGTACGCACCGGCCGCCTCGGTGAAGGCGTACGGTTCGCCGACGAATCTGGTGGCCGAGTTGACCCCGCCGGGGATCACCCGGCTGGCCGCCTCGTGCCGCCGTCGTCCCTCCGGTTTTTCCCCCGCACCGCTTGCGTTCGCTCGCATCAACCCGTCCCGCCCCTGATGTGGAATCGCGTTCCAGGCCGTGGACGCTATGCGCCGCGGCATTTCATGTCAACGGCGGCTGGCGACTGGTCCGACAGGGACTTGACAGCGAGGCCGGCTCGGCTGAACATGGTCCGCCATGGAATCTGGTTCCACGTCCGACGCCGACGGCGCTGACCAGCGGGTCGGCGTGTTGGTGGTCGGTGCCGGCGGGATCGCCGAGCAACACCTTGCCGCGCTTCACAAACGCGGCGACGGCGAGTTGGTCGGGATCGTCGACGCCGTGGCCGAGCGCGCGCAAACGGCCGCGCGAGCACACGGCGGCGTACGGTGGAGCACCACGCTCTCGGACGCACTTTCGTGGCCAGGTGTGGACGGCGTCATCATCTGTACGCCAAACCACACACATTCGGATTTGGCACTGGAAATCGCCGCGGCCGGAAAACACGTGCTGGTGGAGAAACCACTGGCGACCAACGCCACCGATGCGCGAAAAGTCGTTGACGCGTACGAGGAAGCCGGTGTGACGCTGACGGCCGCGCACACGCATCGGTTCTATGACTACGGCCGAGCGGTGAAGCGGGCGATCGACGCCGGAGCGATCGGCCGGCCGAGCCTGGTGCGGCTGTCGATCCTCGGCGGTTGGATCTGGCCGGACTGGCGCGGCTGGATGCTCGATCCGGCGCGCAGCGGCGGACACGCGTTGCACAACGGCGTGCACCTGCTGGATTTGGTGACATGGTGGATCGGGCAGCGGCCGGTCAGTGTTTTCGCTCGCGGCCAACGGCCGACGAGTCCGGAGCTGGACATCTTCGACCACCTGGAAATGGTGGTGCGTTATGACGACGGCGCCGTTGCGGTCTGCGAGATGAGCCGCGGTCATCGGCCGGCGGCGTTTGGCCAGCGTGACGTTGTGGTGCAGGGAAACGGCGGCCTGCTCACGCTGCCGTGGGACGCCGAAGCCAGTGTGGTCGTCGACGAACGCGGCCCCGGCCTGCTCGCGACAGCTGGCACGGACGGTTTCGCCGCGCAGCTGGACGCGTGGTTTTCGGCCGTACGCGGTGAGAAGCCGGCAGTGTCCGGATTGGACGGTCTGCTCGCGGTGGCGATGGGGGAGGCGGCCGAGCGCTCGATCTCGCTCGGCGCACCGGTGTCGCTCGAGGAGGTGACCCGATGAGGACGTTGCGCGTCTTGCTGGCCGGATTCGCGGGCTTCGGCGACCAGGACCATCAGACGCAGATGTATGCGCCAGCCTTCGAAAGACACGACGGCTTCACCGTCGTCGCCGCGACCGGATCCGTTGCCGCCGCCAAAGAACTCGGCGTGCGCCACGTCGACGATCTCGCCAGCGCGTTGGACGAATGCGACGTGGTCAGCGTGTGTACGCGGCCGGACGATCGATTGGCCACGCTGAAAGAGGTGCTGGCCGCCGGAAAGCACGCGTTGGTGGACAAACCAATGGCGTTGTCAGCGGCGGATGCGGAGGCAATCGCGACCGCCGCCGCCGATGCCGGTGTTGCTTGTCTTCCGGCCCACCATCTGCGTTTTCATCCGGCTGTACGATCGGCCGCCGCTGCGGTCGCGGCGGGTCGGATCGGACTGCCGTGGAACGTCCAGGCCGATTTCCTTGCCGCCGGCGGCACTCCGTGTCCGGATGGCGAACTGGTCAACTTTGCGGTGTATCCATTGGATGTCGTCACCGCGATCACCGGTTTGGCGGTGCGTGACGTGTTTGTCACCTCCGGTAGGGGCGATGTCACCGTGCTCAGCCTTGGTTATGAGCGCGGCCTCAACGCGACTGTGACGATCGGTCGTGGCCCGCGGCTCGCCGGTGGCTCCGGCATCGGCCTGCACCGCTATCGGATCAGCGGCTCACACGGCACGTTGACCGTCGACACCGCGAAACCAGGATTTACCTTACGAACCCAGGACGAATGGCAGACCGGCTGGGTCGGCCAGTCCACAGTGGACAGCCTGGTCGGCGAGCTGCATCAGGCCATCACGACAGGCCGGCGAGCGCTCGGACCGGCCGACGGCGTGGCGGTTGCGTCGGTGCTGGAAGCGGCGGTCCGTTCGTCGCGCAACGGTCGGGTGGAAAGGGTTGCTTCGTGAAGCTGTTGACGTACGTGCGTGCCGGCACGGTCCGCCACGGCCGGCTGGCCGACGGCGACAAGGTCGTGGAGCTTGGCGACGGTGACCTGGCCGCTCTGCTGGAAAAAGCGGAGACGCCAGCGGACGGACCCGCGTACGCACTGTCCGATGTGGACATCGTGGCGCCGCTCCTGCGGCCGGGCAAGCTGCTCGCGGTCGCGGCCAACTACCAGGAGCACGTCACCGAGGCGGGTGCGGCGCCGCTGGTGAAGAAAACGTTGGCACCGCGGCTGTTTCTCAAGCCACCGACCGCGATCATAGGTCCTGGCGACGCGATCACGTTGCCGGAGGTGAGCTCGCAGGTCGACTGGGAAGCGGAGTTGGCCGTCGTGATCGGCCGCCGAGCCAAGGATGTCGACGTCAGTGCCGCGCTGGACATCGTCGCCGGATATGCGGTTTCCAATGACGTGTCCGCGCGTTCGATGGACTACGGCTACGAGCGCGAGTCCGGTGACGCGGCGGTCGGTTTTTTCGACTGGCTGGCCGGGAAATGGCTGGACGGCTTCGCGCCGATGGGGCCGTATCTGGTCACCGCCGACGAAGTGCCGGACCCACAGGACCTGCCGATCGAGCTGCGGGTCAACGATGTCGTACGCCAGCGCGGATCCACCGCGCAGATGATTTTCAGCGTCGCCGAACTGGTCGCCTTCGCGTCCCGGCTGATGACGCTCGAACCGGGGGACGTGCTGCTCACCGGGACCCCGTCCGGGGTCGGCGTGGCCAGCGGGGACTTTCTGGCCGCCGGCGACGAGATCGCCATCTCGATCGGCGGCCTCGGTGTCCTCACCAACAAAGTTGTCGGACGGGGACGGTAAAGCGCAACTGCGCGGAGGAGAACGACGTGAGACGACGGTTGCTGGCCAGGCTGGCCGCGGTGGGGACGGCCACCGCACTGATGGCAGGCGTGGCCGCCTGCTCCGACCCCACCAACGGCGGGACGAGCGGTCAGGGAGGCGGCTCGGACCTCAGCGTTTACCTTTACCAGAAACCCAAACGGTTCAGTCCGCTGGACTCCTTCGCCGGCGCCGAAGGCCAGGTCATGTCGTTGGTCTTCGACAACCTGGTCAGCGTCAACGCCGCCTACCAGTACGAGCCGCGGCTGGCGCAGTCATGGGACATCTCGCCGGACAGCAAGACCTACACTTTCCACCTGCGCAAGGGACTCAAGTGGAGCGACGGTAAGCCGCTCACCTCCGCCGACGTGCTGTTCAGCTATCAGCTGCTGGCCAACCCGGCAGTCAGCGACGGCATGGCCGGCCGGCTGGCCGACGTCGTCGGGGTCAAGGATTTCACCTCAGGTAAGGCAAAGACGATCGCCGGCTTCTCCGCGCCGGATCCCGACACCTTCGTGGTGAAGCTCAACAGCGCCAACCGCGGCCTGCTCTCCAACATCGCCGGCGGCACGTACGCGTTCATCGTGCCGCAGCACGTGCTCGGCAACGTCCCGATCGACAAGATCAAGGACGACCCGTTCTGGAACAAACCGACGGTCGGCGCCGGTCCGTACACCTTCGTGCAGTATCGCACCGACCAGTACGTCGAGGTCGTACGTAACCCCAACTTCCGCCAGCCGGCCTCGATCAACCGGATATTCCTGAAAACCGTCACCTCGGACGTTGCCACCGCGCAGTTGGGGACCGGCGAGCTGACGCTCGCGCAGGTGGCCGCGACCGACGCGAAGACCGTGCAGGGGATGTCGGGGTTGACGACCGTATCGCAGAAAGGCGGCAACGGTTTCGTCCGCGTCGCCGTGAACCAGACGCAGCAGCGGTTCAGGGACCCGCGTGTGCGCCAGGCGATGTTGTACGCGCTGGACCGCAAACAGTTCGTGCAGAAGTCGCTCGGCGGCTATGGCTTGGTGCCGAACACCTCGCTGATGGGGAAGTTCGTCCCGTCGGGGATCGACGACTACGCGTACAACCCGGCCAAGGCCAAGGCTTTGCTCGCCGCCGCGCACTGGGACTCGTCGAAGCCGGTGACGCTGGCCTGGATCCCGGGCACCCGCGACCGCGACGATTTCGTGACGCTGGCGCAAAGCCAGCTCAACGCGGTCGGCATCAAGGTGGTGCCGAAGCAGGTGCAGGCCGCTGAGCTCGGCCAGATCCAGGACAAGGCCACCTTCGACCTGACCCTGTTCGGCGGCGGTCTGTACACAGTGGACGGTTCGTCGGTGGCGCCGATCCTGTCGTGCAAGGCGATCCCGCTCAAGGCCGGCAACATCTCGCGGTTCTGCGATCCGAAGATCGACGCGTTGCTCGACCAGGCCGTCGCGGAGCCTGACGACGCCAAGCGGCTCGGCATCTACCAGCAGGTGGCCAGGTTGGACAACCAGGAAAGCTCGTATCTGTGGGCCTACAGCCCGGACACGATCTGGGCTTACAACAAGAAACTGACCGGTTTTACCGGACACGGCAACTTCACGCTGGTGTTCTGGAACGCCTACCAGTGGAAGCTCAGCGGCTGACATGGTCGCGTACGTCATCCGCCGGCTGCTGGTCAACGTCCTGGTGTTCTTCGGCCTGAGCGTGGGAATCTTCGCGCTGGTCCGGGCCGCGCCAGGCGATCCGGTGCTGGTCATGATCGACCCGACCCAGGCACAGGGCGCCGGACCTGGTTTCCTGGCCATGAAAAGACACGAGCTCGGTCTCGACCAGCCGTTGCCGCTGCAGTATTTTTCCTGGCTGCGCCGAGCCGTGACCGGTGACCTCGGAGTGTCGTACGTCAGCCACCGCGGGGTGGCTGACGTGCTCACCGAGCGGCTCGGGCCGACGGTTTTGTTGATGGGGACGGCATTGGCCATCGGCATCATCCTCGGAGCGCTGGTCGGCACGATCGCGGCCGTACGCCGTAACAGCGCGGTCGACTACACGGCGGCCGTGCTCAGCATGGCCACCGTGTCGGTGCCGAGCTTCTTCGTCGGCATCGCCGCGATCTACGTTTTCTCGTTGAATCTGCGGATTCTTCCGTCAGCTGGCATGAGCACCCCAGGGGGTGGCGGTGGTGCGGACATCCTGCGACATCTGGTGCTGCCGGCCACCATCCTCGGCCTGTCGGTCGCCGGTCCGATGGTGCGTTACGTACGTGGTGGCCTGATCGGTGAGCTCAACGCCGACTATGTCCGCACCGCGGTCGCCAAAGGCGCGTCGCCGTGGCGCGTGGTTTTCCGGCACGCGCTGCGAAACACGTTGATTCCGCTGATCACCATCGTGATGATCTACATTCCGCAGCTGCTGGGAGGAGCGGTGGTGATCGAGCAGATCTTCTCGTGGCCCGGCATGGGCCAGCTGGTGGTCAGTTCGGTGGCCGCGCTGGACTATCCGGTCGTCGTCGGATTCGCGCTCTACATCGGCGTGCTGGTCCTGTTGTGCAACCTGCTGGCCGACGTGCTTTACGCCGTCGCCGATCCACGGGTCCGGCTCTCATGACGGCGCTGGACGTGCCACCGCCGGCGACGCGGGTCGAGGCACCGGCGCCGGTGTCGCGACGGTCGCCGGCACGGCTGGCGATCCGCCGGTTCCTGCGCAACCGGTTGGCGGTCGCCGGCGCGGTCGTGCTCCTGCTCATCGTCCTTTTGGCATTGTTCGCACCGATCGTGACGTCGTACGACCCGAACTCCGTTGATCTGTACGCTTTCCGGCAGGCGCCATCGGCTTCGCACCTGCTCGGCACCGATTCCTCCGGCCGCGACGTGTTCACGCGCCTGCTCCACGCCGGTCGCGTGTCGCTGACCGTTGGGCTGGTCGCAGCGCTCCTCGCGGTCGTGCTCGGCCTGGTTTTCGGTGCTCTGGCTGGTCTTCTCGGCAGCTGGGTGGACACGGCGGTGATGCGGGTGACCGACATCGTGCTGTCATTTCCGTCCATCGTCGTGGTCGTGGTGCTCGCCGGCATCCTCGGTCCGAGCGTACCGATGCTCATTGTCGTGCTGGCGCTGACAAACTGGCCGACCTCCTGCCGGATGGTCCGTGGCTTGGTGCTGAGCCTGCGAGAACAGGAGTTCATCCACGCGGCACGCGCGGCCGGCGCGCGTACCGGCTGGATCCTGGTCCGGCATCTGGTGCCGGCCGTCGTCTCGCAGCTAAGCGTGGTGGCGACGCTGCTGGTCGCGACGAGCGTCCTTTCCGAGGCGGCCTTGTCGTTCCTGGGGCTCGGTGTGCAGGCACCGCAGGCGAGTTGGGGGAGCATGCTCAACGACGCGCAGAACCTGACGCTGATCCAGACCATGCCGTGGCTGTGGATTCCACCGGGCATCGCGATCGCGCTGACCGTGCTTGCCGTCAACTTCGTCGGCGACGGTCTGCGCGACGCGGTCGATCCGCGCGCCGGCGCGGAGGTGAGATGATGGCCGCGTTGCTGGAGATCGAGGATCTGATCGTCGAGTTCGGCACCGAGGAAGGTGTCGTACGCGCCGTGGACGGCGTCACGTTTTCTGTGCAGGCTGGCGAAATCGTCGGAGTGGTCGGCGAGTCGGGTTCTGGCAAGAGCGTCACGGCGATGTCGGTGCTCGGCCTCATCCGGCCGCCGGGCCGCACGGTCGGCGGCCGGATCGCCTTTCGCGGCACGGATCTTCGTGCGCTGCCGGCGCGGCAGTTGCGGCGGATCCGCGGCGGCGACATCGCGATGATCTTCCAGGATCCGATGACCGCGCTGAATCCGGTCGTGGCGGTCGGCCGGCAGATAGTGGAGGCTTTGCGGCTGCATCAACCGGAGCTGAGCGGCGCGGCTGCTGCGAAACGTGCGGTCGAGCTTCTCACGCTCGTCGGCGTCCCGGACCCGGAGAGCCGGTTTCGTCAGGCGCCGCACGAATATTCCGGTGGCATGCGGCAGCGCGCGATGATCGCGATGGCGATCGCCAACGATCCGGCGCTGCTGATCGCCGACGAGCCGACCACCGCGTTGGACGTGACGATCCAGGCGCAGGTGCTCGACCTGCTGAGAAAAGCGCAGAAGGAAACGCGGAGCGCGACGATCCTGATCACTCACGACCTCGGCGTGATCGCCGAGCTCGCCGACCGTGTGGTGGTGATGTATGCCGGCCAGGTCGTCGAGCAGGGGGACGTGCGGACGATTTTCGACGCGCCGCGGCATCCGTACACGGTCGGGCTGATGCGCAGCCGGCCGCGGCTGGACGAGCCGATCGGCGCGCTGCGGCCGATTCCTGGCAGTCCGCCGAACCCTCTGCACCGGCCGGCCGGCTGTCCGTTCCAGCCGCGCTGTGAACATTCACGCGATCGCACCGAATGTGTCGAACAGCGGCCGGTGCTGCGCGATGTCGTGGCCGGCCATGCGAGCGCGTGTCATTTCGCCGAGGAACTGGAGGCGGCGGGAAAGGTGCTGAAATGACCGTGTCCGTGGACAACGAGGAGATCCTGAAGGTCAGCGGCCTGGTCAAGCACCTGCCGATCCGGTCCGGCGTGCTGCGCCGGCAGACCGGCGCGGTCCGTGCCGTCGACGGCGTCGATTTCACCGTACGGCGCGGGGAAACGTTGGGTCTGGTGGGTGAGTCCGGCTGCGGCAAGACGACGACCGGCCGGCTGGTCGTACGGTTGCTGAAACCGACCGCCGGAAAGGTCGAGTTTCTCGGCACGGACCTGGCCGGACTGACCGAGGCGGCGCTTCGGCCGTGGCGGTCCAAGGTGCAGATCATGTTCCAGGACCCGTATTCCTCGCTCTCGCCGCGGATGACGGTGCACGACATCGTCGCCGAACCGCTGCGGATCCAGCGCCGCTATCACCGCGACCGGGTCGGCGAGCTGCTTGAGCTGGTCGGGCTTTCCCCTGACCACACCAATCGTTACGCACACGAGTTTTCCGGCGGCCAGCGACAGCGCATCGGCCTGGCCAGAGCGCTGGCGCTCGACCCCGAGTTGCTGGTGTTGGACGAGCCGGTGTCCGCCTTGGACGTGTCGATCCAGGCTCAGGTGGTCAACCAGCTGGCCGAGCTGCAGGACCGCCTGCGGCTCGGATTTCTGTTCATCTCACACGATCTGTCGGTCATCCGGCACATCAGCCACCGGGTCGCGGTGATGTATCTCGGCCGTATCGTGGAAATCGGCACGCGCGCCGAGGTTTTCGAGCAGGCCACCCATCCGTACACGCAGGCGCTGCTGTCGGCGGTGCCGGTGTCGCACCCGGACCAGCGCGGCAGCCGCGAGCGCCTGGTGCTGGCCGGAGACGTGCCGAGTCCGGCGAACCCGCCGTCCGGTTGCCGTTTCCGCACGCGCTGTCCGAAGGCGGCGGCGATCTGCGCCGAACAGGAGCCGGAGCTGACCGACCGGCTCGGCGTCGGTCATCCGAGCGCGTGTCATTTTCCTGAGCTGGCGCCGTGATCGCCGACCTGCTGATCACCGGCGGTCAGGTGATCGACGGCACCGGTGCGACGGCGTACCAGGCGAGCGTCGCCGTCGCCGGTGACCGGATCGTCGCCATCGGATCGTTGGACGGCGTGCGGGCGGCACGCACGTACGACGCCTCCGGTCTGGTTGTGTGTCCCGGATTCGTGGACATCCACACGCATTCCGACCTGAGCCTGCTGTCAAACCCTGGCGCGCTGAGCAAAATCCGGCAGGGGGTCACCACCGAGGTCATCGGCAACTGTGGACTCGGCGTGACGCCGCTTCCGTCCACTGTGGACATCGCGGCGCTGCGCACGGCGGTCGGCTATCTCGACCTCGACCCGGCGATCGACTGGACCTGGCCGGATCTGGCCGGATACCTTGATGTGCTGAGGAAGGCCCGGCCTGTCGTCAATGTCGTGCCGCTCGCGGCGCACATTCCGCTGCGGGCGGCCACGGTCGGCTTCGACGAGCGCCCCGCGACCGCCGAGGAGCTCGAGCGGATGTGTGCGTTGCTGGAGGCCGAGTTCGACGCGGGCGCCGTCGGTCTGTCGACAGGTTTGGTGTACGCGCCGGCGGCGTACGCCGATGACGACGAACTGGCCGCACTCGGTCGGGTCGTGGCGTCGCGAGACGGTCTTTTCAGCTGGCACATGCGTGACTATGCGGACGAGCTGCTCGATTCGGTGGCACAGGCGGTCCGGATCGGCCGGCTGACCGGATGCCGGACGCAGCTGTCCCATCTTGTCGCGGTCGGCCAACGAAACTGGGGGAGCGTCCAGCAAGCGCTGGAGCTGATCGACGAGGCGCGCCGCGACGGCGTGGACGTGGCGGTCGACGTTTATCCGTACACCGCCGGAAACGCGAGCCTGTTCCAGCTGATCCCGGGGTGGGCTCAGCGCGGCGGTGGTGAGCGGATGCTGGCCAGGCTGCGAGATCCCGCCGTACGTGAGCGGATCAGGGCGGAGTCGGCCAGCGCGCCGGTCGGCTGGGACGAGATCACCGTCAACAGCGTCGGCGGTGACGGCTCCGGTGTCGTCGGTCGTACGATTGCCGATCTGGCCGGACAACGAGATGGTGCCGAGGTCGTCATGGATCTGCTGCTGGAACACGAAAACGCGGTGACGATGGTCGCCGGGGGACGCAGTGAGAACGACGTCCTCGCCGCGTTGAGCCATCCGGCGACCGTGATCGGGTCGGACGGCTTCGCGCTGGACCCGGACGGTCCGACCGGTCGCGGCATGCCGCATCCGCGGTCGTACGGCTGCTATCCGCGGCTGCTCGGCCGCTATGCCGGCAAAATCGGTCTGGTGGAGGCGATCGCGAAATGCACCAGCAGGCCGGCGGCGCGCGTCGGCCTGACCGACCGCGGCAGGATCGCCACCGGCTGGCTCGCCGACCTGGTTGTGTTCGATCAGGAGCAGGTGTGCGACCAGGCGACTTTCCAGGATCCACAACGGTTTCCGGTGGGGATCAGGTTGGTCGTCGCCAACGGCGAGATCGTCGTCGACGAGACGGGAGGCGCGTGATGGCGCGTACCGCGAAGATCAAACCCGCGACGGCGGTGGACGACGCACGGCCTGCGTCGGCGAACTATCACGCGCACGCGTTGGCGCGCGGCCTGGCATTGCTGGAAATGCTGGCCGAGGGTCCGCAACCGTTGACCTTGCTGGAGTTCTACCAGCGCACCGGCCTGCCGAAGAGCACGCTGGTCCGGTTGCTCGCGGTCCTCGCCGAGATGGAGTTCGTCGTACGCGTGGACGAACGGCCGGCGTTCCGGCTCGGACACAAGGTGCAGATGCTGTCCACCGCGTACGTCGCCGAGCTCGACGTGTCGGTGGTCGCCGGGCCGTATCTGCGCGAGCTGGCGCAGGCGAGCGGCCAGACCGCGAATCTTGGTCTGCTGGACCGCGATCAGGTGTTGCACGTGTGCGTGGAGGAGCCGGACCGGCCGATCCGGTTCACCGCCACGACCGGCTCGCGCGACGCGACTTACTGCACTGCGCTGGGAAAGATGCTGCTGGCTGGCGTGCCGGCCGACCGGATCGCGGCGCACGTTGAGAAACCTCCGTTTCCGCGCCGCACCGACCACACGATCACCACACTCGCGGAGTTGAGACGCGAGCTGCGGCGTACGGCCGAGCAGGGATATGCCTTTGACGACAACGAAGGCAGCGTCGGCCTGCGCTGCCTGGCTGTGCCGATCGCGGTGGACGGCGAGCCGGTCGCCGCGGTCAGCGTGTCCGGTCCGTCCGGCGAGGTGCAGCCGGATCGCCTGCGACCTTATCTCGACCAGTTGCGCGCGGCCGCCGACGCGCTGTCCGGCGACCCGGATGTGGTCGCCGCGCTGCGAAAACTGCACCGGTCCCTGTCACCGACCCGCGGAGGCGCCGCGTGATCGACGTCCACACTCATTGCCTGCTCAGCGAGCACTGGGGTTGCGAGTGGCACGACCACTGGCAGCCGGTCTACGGCCATCCGTATCCGGACATCGACCCGGACGAATACGACCGTGCCATGAAGCCGGTGCAGGTGGCCTTCGTCTTCGGTCTGCGCGCCACCGCTGCCGGGGTCGCGACGCCGAACGATTTCGTGGAGAAATTCTGTGCTCGTACCAAAACCGAGACCATCGGTTTCATGTCACTCGACCCGACCGACCCGGACGTGCTAGAACAACTCGCCGACGGTGTGGCACGGGGACTGCGTGGCATCAAGCTCTATCCGGTGCTGGCGTTGTTTGACCCCCGAGATCCCGCGTACGATCCGTTTTACCAGGCGGCCAAGGAAAACGGCTTGGTCGTGCTGTGGCACATGGGAGCCACGCCAAGCCCGGCCGGCGACCTGTCGGTGAGCAATCCCCTGGTGGTCGACGAGGTGGCGCGGCGGCATCCGGAGCTGACCCAGATCATCGCGCACCTCGGCCATCCGTGGCAACGTGAGACAATCGTAACGTTGCGGAAGAATCCCCGAGTTTTCGCCGACGTATCCGCCGCCTGGGCCCGTCCGTACGACGGCTTCGCGGCGCTCGTGCGCGCACAGGAGTGGGACGTGGTGCCGAAACTCCTGTTCGGCTCCGACTATCCACTATGGACACCGGCAGCCGCGATGGACGGACTTCGCGAGCTGGCCACCATGAACCAACCGGGACTCCCCGGGATTCGCACCGAAACCGTCGAACACCTCCTAGACAGCGACCCCCGCGAATTGCTCGGTCTCCGCTGAGACAATGTCTCGATTTGATGTCTTGTCAAACATGTATTACGCAGCCAGCCCGCCTCACCCGCATTATCAGCCACACGAGTCACACCAGCACCGCCCCAGCTACCGCGCGATGTTCGCAAGGCCCCCATGCGTGCGTCAGACGCACGTAGGGAGGCCTTGCTACCAAAACAACAACCGGCAAGACAGACATTTAACGCTACAGCACGATCGCTTGGCATTCATCCCGACGGGTCGCTTCCCATAGGTGACCGAGCAAGCCCAGAAAACCCAGCCCCGCCCGCAAACGCGCAGCCGCAGCCCCATGCACACCGATTGGCGGCCACGCGCCCCCTCCCTCGAGGTCGCCCTCCGCGCAGGAGCGACCGCCGCGTAGGCGAAAAACCCCAACCACCCCCTGACGCGCCAAACAGAAGACCCAACAACCCCTGACGCGACAAACAGAAAACCTAACAACCCCGGACGCGACAAACAGACGACCCAACCATCTCCCCAACGCGCCAAGCAGAAAACCCAACATCACGTGACGCAACAAGCCCAGCGCCGCACCCATCTCCCCAACGCGCAAAGCACAAAACCCACCACTTCACCCAACGCAACAAACCGGCGCCGCAACCACCTCCCCACGCGACAAACAGAAACCTCACCATCCACCCAACGCGCGGAGATGAAACCCAACCACCTCCCGCCACCCCGAGAAACCAAAAAACCGAGAAACCGAAACATTGACATGGAACGCTGTTGCGGGTCTGCTCTGTGCAGGCATATTGTTCTCGACGGCGGGAGAGGTTCCATGAGGAGCCGTGGAATTCTGGCAGCGATGGCGGTTGTGACGGCGACAGCGCTGATGCCGGCACCAGCTGACGCGGCGGTCGGCGACCCCGGTCGGGCGGATGTCGTCGTGGCCACCGCACCGGCTGGCCAGGACGCGTTTTTCCCTGACATCGCCAAGCTTCCGTCCGGCCGGTTGATCGCCGCCTATCGCGCCGGAAAGGCGCACACCGGTCAGGACGGTCGGATTTTCCTGACCGGCAGCGAGGACGGCGGCCGGAGCTGGTCGGCGCCGGTGATCGCGGTGGACACGCCGGTCGACGATCGCGACCCGAAGCTTTCGGTGCGGCCGGACGGCGAGATCCTGCTGTCGTTCTTCGAGACCGACTGGACCCGGCCGGGCCAGCGTCCGCTCGGCACGTTTGTCGTGCGGTCGCGTGACGGTGGAGTTTCCTGGACGGAGCCGGTGAAAGTCGGCACCGCGATGGCGTGGGCCGCGGCGCACGGACCGGTGGTCGCACTTCGCGACGGCACGTTGCTCGCACCGCTTTATGGCGCGTACGGCACGGAAGCCGCGACGACGGCGACCGTTGTACGCAGCACGGACGGCGGCCGCACCTGGCCGGCGGCCAGTGAGGCGGTCATCGCGGCCGGTGCCGGCGGGATCGGTTTCCAGGAGCCGACATTGGCGGTGCTGCGTAACGGCGAGGTGATCGCTTTCATCCGCAGCAACGAAGCGCGAGTCGGTTACCTGTCGCGCAGTCGAGATGGTGGCCGGACCTGGTCGGCGGCGCAACGCACCACCATTCCGGCCTCCTCACACCACGTCCTGCCGATCACCAGCGGCGCGATTTTCCTGACGTACGGCGACATCTCCGGCCGTTTCGCGCCGGGACGTCCGACCGTCGGCCGGATCGTCCTCGCGCCGTCGCTGGACTGGGACCGGCAGCCATCGCACGACACGTTGCTTTACGATGCCGGAGTGCACGGTGCGCCGACCTCCGACCAGGCAAACCCGTCCAGCGTGGAAATCCGGCCAGGACGCTTCCTGACCGTCACGTCCGATCCCTACACCTCGCAGATCGTCGGCGTGTTTTCCAACCTGACCGACTATCTACCGAATCGTTAGGCCGGCCAGCGATCCTTCTTCGCGCCAGTCGCGGAGCAGGTTGAGGAAGGCGACCGCGCCGCGTCCGTAGGACGCGGCGCGCGCCGTCGTCGGCGACGGTTGTCCCTCGTTGTTGTAATAGCCTGGGGTGCACTCGGTGAGGAATGCGCGCCGCAGCTCGGAAAGCTCGACGATGGCGCGGACCCACTCCTGCTCGGCAGCCGGATCCGCCTCGACCGTACGACCGCCGCGCCTGGCCGCCTCGGTCAGCACGTAGGCCAGATGCTCGGCCTGTTCGGCCAGCATGTGTGGAAAGTTTGGCGTGAGGCCGGACTGCATGACGCTCACGACGAAGAGGTTGGGGAACCCGCTCACGTAGAATCCGTGCAGAGTCGAGGGACCGTCGCGCCATCTGTCCGTGAGCGTGACGCCGTCCCTGCCGACGACCTCGAAGCCGACGCGTCGCGTGAATGCCGTCCCGACCTCGAAACCGGTGGCATAGATGAGCAGGTCGAGCTCGATCTCGCGGCCGTCCACCACGACTCCGCGCTCGGTGATCCGGTCGACGCCTTTTCCGTTGGTGTCGACCAGTTCCACGTTCGGCCGGTTGAAGGTGTCCAGGTATTCGTCGTGGAAACACGGCCGCTTGCAGAACTGGTTGTAGTACGGCTTGAGCGCCTCGGCGGTGCGCGGATCGCCGACGATGGCGTCGACCCGTGCGCGGATCTGTTCCATCTTCCGGAAATCGGCCAGCTGCACGAGCTCGCTGGCGTCGGTGTCGCCATCGCGTGAGGCTTTGGACCTGAGCACCAGCAGATTGCGGATGATGTCGGTCCAGCCGTCGCCGACCAGATCCTCTTCCGCTGGCTGACCGTTGACCAAGGCGTTGAAGTTTTCCATCCGGTGCCGCTGCCAGCCTGGTCGCAGACCGGCGACCCAGTCGGGATCGGTCGGCCGGTTGGCGCGTACGTCGATCGACGACGGTGTGCGTTGGAAGACGTACAGTTTCTCCGCGGCAGCACCGAGATGCGGCACGCTCTGCACGGCGGTGGCGCCGGTGCCGATGATGCCGACCCGCTTGCCGGCGAGCCCTGGGAGGCCGTCGGCGGTGCTGCCGGTGTACGCGTAATCCCAGCGACTGGTGTGAAAACTGTGGCCGGCGAAGTCCTCGATGCCTGGCACGCCAGGAAGCTTTGGCCGGTGCAATGGTCCACCGGCGGTGATCACGTAACGGGCGCGGATGCGGTCGCCACGACTGGTGCGGACAAGCCAGCGCTCGTCGGCGTCGTCCCACCGCATGCCGACGACCTCGGTCTGGAACAGCGCGCGCTCGTACAGCCCGAAGTGCCGACCGATCTGCTTGCTGTACGCCAGGATGTCGGCGCCCTTGGCATACTTCTCGGCCGGCATGTAACCGGTTTCCTCCAACAGCGGCAGGTAAATGTAGGACTCGATGTCACACGCCGCGCCGGGATAACGGTTCCAGTACCAGGTGCCGCCGAAATCGCCGCCTTTCTCGACGATCCAGACGTCGTCCAGGCCGGCCTCGCGCAACCGAGCCGCCGCGAGCAGGCCACCGAAGCCGCCACCGACCACGACGACTTCGGCAGTGGTGCTCAACGGCTCGCGCGTGATCGGTTCGGCATACGGATCGTCGAGGTAGTGACCGAACGTGCCGGTCGGCTCCACGTACTGGTCGTTGCCGTCGGCGCGCAGCCGTTTGTCGCGCTCCGCGCGGTACTTCTCGCGCAGCGCGGCAGGATCGAAGCCGAGATCCGCGGTCATTCACCAGCCCTTTTTAGAATCCGGTTCTACGATAGGCGGCGGGCCGGTGGGATGGCAAGGTCAGGTGGCAGGTCTGCCGCGTACGGTGACCTCGGTGAGGTGCAAGCTGCTGCGCGCCCGCGCCTGCACGCCGTAGGTGTCGCCGGCATCGGTGGGCGCCGCGGCGTCGGTTTTGCCGCCGAAATCGAAGAGGTGGGAGCCGTCGGCGCTGGCTTGCAGACGACCTTGATCCACCGCGCTGGTCTCGTCAATAGCAAATGTCAGATAGCCGCGAATTCGTCCGACGAGGCGCTACGGCCGGGTCAGCCCGGCGGCCTCGTACGCGCACATCGCGTGCTCGCCGGTGAGCGCATCCAGCAGCTTGACGGCACTCTCGGAGGCTCGTACGCCGGTGGCGGCGGAGAATTCCGTACGATGCTGGACGTCAGCGGGCAGCGGACCGACGATCCGCACCCCTGGCACGAAAAGCAGCTCGCTCAGCTGCTGGATGGCCAGATCCGCGCGGCCGTCGACGATGGCCAGCGCGGTGAATCCCTGTTCGATGACGGTGGCACGCGCGTTGACCTCGTCGGCGATGCCGAGCTTTTCCATCAGCTGCGCGAAATAGATGCCACTGGCACCGGTACGCGAGTACGCAACGGAGCGTGCCGACCGCAAGGTGGCGATGAGCGCGTCGACCGTACTGATGTCCGAACTGTCGCCGTCAGGTGCGACGGCGATGCCGATGCCGACGCTCGCCACCTCGCGGATGGAGTCGGCGGCGACGAGCCCGCTGCCACCGAGCGCGGACACCGTGGCGGTGACGCCGACGAGTACGTCCGGACGCGCGCCATCCTCGATCCGGCGCAGGAGTGCCTTGGTCGGCTCAAAGACACCGTCCACCACGATGCCGGTTTCCTTCTGGAACGCTGGCAAAATGGTGTCGTCGAGTGCCTTCTTGATGGCGAGCGCACTGAAAAACGAGACAGACATGGTTCCCCTGAGCTAGGCGGATGCGGTCGCGAGCAGGTCCGGTCCGCCGAAGTTGCCGGATTTCAGCAGCAAAGCGGCCGGCCGACCCGACACCGGATACAGCCACGGCACGCCGCGCGCCGCCTCCGGCCCGAGCGCCGCGCCGTCGATCCCAAGCGCGGTCACGACCGCGCCCGAGGTTTCGCCGCCGGCGGCGACCAGCCGCCGGACTCCGCGCTCGACCAGGCCGACCGCGATCCGTCCGGTGGCCTCCTCAAGAACGGCCGCAGCCTGGTCGGCGCCGATTTTCCGTTGGATGTCGCGGAGTTGGTCCGGTGGCGCGGACGAATAGATGATCGGCGCGTCTCCGGCCGGCAGAGCGTCATACCAGTCCAGGGCGCCGGCGGCGAGATCGGTCTGTGCCAACGGATCCAGCCGGAATGCCGGACGGCCGAGACCGGCCATGACCTCGAGCTGTTCGAGCGTACGCGCCGAGCAGCTGCCAGACAGCACGGCGGTCGGTCCTTCGGTGGGGAAGGTGTCGTCGTCGATCGGGGATGGTGGATGTTCCTGGGCGTACGCCTCGGCGAGTCCGCCGGCCAGGCCGGCAGCGCCGGCGATCAGCGGCTGGGAGACGACAGCGCGTCCAAGTGTCCGGATGTCCTCGTCGTCGATGGCGTCGGCGAGGACATACCCAGATTGGTCGGCGAGCGCATTTTGGACCGCTGCCGCGCCTTTTCGTACGGTCGTCAGATCGATGAGCGCCACGTTTTCGTCGGTCTGCGCGGCCAGCAGACGCGGCAGCGACGAGTCGGTCATCGGCGTCAGCGGATGATGACGCATGTGCGACTCGGCCAGCAGAACACCGTCGACGTGCAGATATCCGTGATATTGCGTGCGTCGGTGCTCCGGTGAGCTCGGTGTGAGCAGGACCGTACGCGCCGACAACGCGGCCGCCAGCGTGTCCAGGACCGGCCCGATGTTGCCGCGCGGTGTGGAGTCGAAGGTCGAGCAAAACTTGAAATACACCTGATCCACCCCGCTGGCGCGCAGCCAGTCGAGCGCTCGCAGCGAGAGCCCGGTCGCTTCGGCGGCCGGCAACATGCGGCTTTTCAGTGCCACGACAAGCACATCGTGCGGCGGCAGGTCACTGGTCGATGCCGGCGTGCCGAAGAAAAGGAGCGTACGCAGGCCGACTCGGCGATACGCGACGGCCGCGTCGGTCGCACCGGTGTAGTCGTCGGCGATCACACCGATCATGCCGGATCTCCGCCGATCGCTGCCTTCAGCGCGACGGCCGCCGCGTGTGGCCCGGAAATCACCGGTCGCGCCAACGCGGCGGACAGTCTTTCCGCGGCGGGGGCGAGAGAATACTGCGCGAGCAGCACGGCGTCGTACGAGTCGTCGCAGGCGTCCCGCAGCGCGGTGAAGAGCGTGTCGAGGTCGTTCTTTTTGGCCGCCTCGAAGGCATCCGGTGCGACGACGCCGACCGCCTCGATGCCGGAGCCGGCGACGTACGCGCGAAACCGCGCCAACGAGTCGGTCATGGCGGTCTCAAACGAGGCGAGCACGGCGATCCGGCGATAGCCGCCGTCGAGGGCGCGTTGGAAAGCGGCCGAATCCGGCGCGAAAACCGGCACCGCCGACGCCACGCTGTCGACGACCGGTCCGTAGAGTGAGCAGGTCAGCAGCACACCGTCGGCGCCGCCGTCGATCGCGTAGGCGATCAGCCGTCGCATCCGGTCGGCCAGCGGGGGCGTCAGGCCGTCGGCGGCATCGGCGAGCAGCCGGTCGTCGAGAATGTTCCACGCCAAAGCCTCGGAAAACTCCTCGGCGAGACCGGTCTCTGCCGGCGCGATCGCGGCTGGAGTGGCACTGATCAATGCGATTCTGACGGTCATCGGGCCAACTCCGCGATCCAGCCGAGACCGGACAACGTGTCCTTGGCCGGCCGGTATTCGCAGCCGATCCAACCGCCATAGTCGCCATCACGCAGCGCGCCGAAAACGGTCGGCCAGGCGATTTCGCCACTGCCGGGCTCGGACCGGTCCGGTGGATCGGCGATCTGGACATGGAAGATTCGCGGCAGAAACTCACGTAACCGGTGGACAAGATCGCCTTCGTCGATCTGTACGTGATATATGTCGAAAAGCAGGCCGACCGCGGCGCTGCCGATCGCGTCGACCACGGCCGCGGCCTGTGCCTGGTTGTCCAGCACCATGCCAGGAACGTCGCGTTTGTTCTGTGCCTCCAACAACAGCCGCACGCCGGTGTCACGCGCACGCTCGGCGGCCCAGGCGATGTTCACCACATATTGCGCGTACGCACGGTCGTGGCTCACGCCCGCCGGCCGTGCGCCACCCATGACGTGGAGAAACTGGCTCTCCAGCGCGACGGCGTATTCCAGGCCGCGCTCGATGCCGGCGCGGAAGTCGGCGACCCGGCCCGGCAGGCAGGCGAAACCGGCGCGTTCCGGCGAGCCGGCCGGTCCCGACGGTGTGTTGATCAGCACTTGGCGCAGGCCGGCATCGGCCAGTCGGCGGCGCAGCTCGGCGGCCGGATACGCGTACGGCGCCGGATATTCGACGCCGGTGAAGCCGGCCGCCGCGGCCGCGTCGAACCGTTGTTCGAACGGCAGCTCGGTGAAAAGCCACTTCAGGTTGGCGTCGAACCGCAGGCCGTTGGCCGCGTGCATCAGTGCACCTCCACCACGAGACGTCGCTGTTTACGCAGCCTACTTGTCGTCGGCGACGGTCGCTGCGCGCCAGACCTCCGCGGTGGTAAGGAAAGCCGACGAGCTCGGCCGGTCATCGACCTGGACGTGGCCGGGAAGGGCTTTGCCGGCAACCGAAATCGTGGCCGACCGCAGCGGCGCGATGACCAGGCTCAGGTCGTGGCCGCCGGTGGCCAACGGGAAGTCGTCGGTGGTGAACTGCCGCCGGTCGAGTACGCCGGACATCTCGATCCGGATGTCGGCGGCCGCCGCGGTCAGGCCGGTGGCCAGATCCATCGACACCTCGACGGCGTCTCGCTCGACCGCGGACCGCCGCCAGGGAAGGCCGGCGACCTCGGGGAAGGAGCGTACGAAATAGTCGGTCAGCCAGTCGGCGAGGTCGGCCTCCTCCGAGACGACGCGTACGACCCCGTCGTGCCACAGCACCACCGCTGTGCCGGCGCCGCGGATCGACCAGTCCACCATCCAGACCGATGCGTACGCGGTCACCGTGTCGTCGTCAAACAGCCGTACGCCTGGGTTGGCGCCAACAAGGATCACGCGTCGACTCACGGAAAGATGTTAGAAGCTCGCGTCCTCATGCACGACAACTACCGGACACTCGGCGTGGTGAAGGACCGTGCGGCTGACCGAGCCGAGCGTCATCGCGGCGAAACCGCGGTGGCTGCGGGCACCGACGACGATCAGCCGCGCCGACTGGCCGAGGCGTACCAGTTCGCGCCGCGGATGTCCTCGCGGTGCCAGAAAATCAACGACTATGTCAGGAGAACGGCGAGTCCAACGGCGTAACGCGGTGGACAGCACGAGCCGCTGCTCCGCGTCCATCTTCTGCCAGTCGGCCAGCAGCGGCACGACTCCGCCGAGGTCGTTCCACACGTGTACGGCCAGCAGCCGGCAGTTTTCCCGGTCGGCAGCCGCAAAAGCATAGTCGATGGCCGGACGCACCTGCGGGTTCACGCCGCGCCGGCCGTAGTCGACGCCAAGCAGGATCGGACCCGGGACGCGGTTGTGGACACCGCTCGGCCGCGGCACCACCGCGACCGGACAGGTGGCGTGCGAGACCACGGCACTGCCGGTCGAGCCGAACAGGAGGCCGGCCGGCGACGCGCCGACGACCAGCACGGACGAGATGTCGGCGACCGATATCAGCGCCCGCACCGGCGACTCGCGACTCAGCTGGGTCATGACGGCGACCTCCGGAGCGACGACGTTCGCCCGCCGTACGGCCGCCTGGAGCACGCGGTTGCCGCGCTGTTGGGCAACCAGCTCGCGGTCGCGCCTGGAAGCGTTGGGATGCAGCCCGGCCGGCACGCCGACCATGGCGTGCACGATCTGCAGTCCGGTGCCGCGCCGGCCGGCCTCGGCGGCGGCCCAGCCGGCCGCGGACAATGCCGCCGCCGAGCCGTCGACGCCGACCGTCACCACTTTTCGCTGGATACGCGAGATCGAGGTCATCTCGGTGACTTGGTTGTCCTCAGAGACTGTTGGAGAACTGAGGCACGCGATAGCCGAGCCCAAACGCCGCCTGCCGGCACCGGACGAAACCCCACCATAGCGCTGCTGTTTGAGCTTCCGTCCGGTGCCGGCAGGACGACGTTTGGATCTCGACTCTCACGCACCTCAGTTCCCCAACAGTCTCTCAGGCCGGCCTCCGCACGGATCTGTGCACTGGTCATGTCCTCAGCTCACCGCTGTGACGGTGGCCCGGACAGGGTCGTACGGCTCTGATTTGCCTTGCGACAGGCCGAAAATGGTCAGGCAGGCGCGCGCGGCCGCGGCCTGCGGTCCTGGTCGGCAACGGTGACCGGAGTTTCTCGTAGGATCCGCAGCAGGATCTCCTCCACGCGCCGGGTCGGGAAGTTGGCCGTCGTCGTGGCCACGCCGGTCGCTGGCATCCAGAGAATGTCGACGGAAAACGCGCGCGACTGCAACTGGTTGCACCACCGGTCAAACAGTCGCAGCCGGACCGGCCGCGGTGTCATGCGTGGCACCGCGACGTCGAAAAGTGCCCGCATGCCACGGATCGACAGGGCGTCGGTGAGGATGTGTTCGTACGGCATGGCCGTTCCTGAAACATCGGGGGTTTTCGTTTTCGGCGCGGAGCATATTGCCGACGGCACGGCAGAGCGAGGGCTATGCGCCGTACGCAATGAAACCCGGCGCGGAATTTCCGATATTGCCGTCGTTCCTCGGATGGAATGGTCACCATTCTTAGGAATTCCATAAGGTTGGGAGAAGCCGCGAAGGCGATATGACCTGTTTTTCGCATTTCGCGCGCACCGGCGACATGTCGCCGAAACGACGGAAAAGTGCCTGACGTACCCGTGAGGTGTTCTCACCGAGCGTCATCGGGACTATCGTGGCTTGCGCCTGCAACGCCGGGCTCAGTGGAGCAGGGTCGGGGAGTGCTCGGGGAGTGACTGTGGGGCCAGCTGACGATCGGGAAGAGACGGGTCTGACTTTTCCTGACATCCCGAAGATGCAGCTGGAGGAGCTGCTCGAGCAGCTCGGCGACCGTGCGCGCGACGTGCTGAAGGCGCAGGGCCGGCTGCGCGCTCTGATCCGCGCCAACTCGATGGTCGCCGGCGAGCTGAGCCTGCGCCAGGTGCTCCGGCACATCGTCACGGCCGCGCGCGACCTGGTCGGCGCGCGATACGCGGCGCTCGGCGTGATCGGCCACGGTGGCGCGTTGGAGGCATTCCTGCACGTCGGCATGGACGACGCGCTGGTGGCCAGGATCGGCGCTCTGCCGAAAGGCGACGGCATCCTCGGGTTGCTGATCCGCCATCCACGGCCGGTACGCATCACCGACCTGCGCGAACATCCGGCCGCCGTCGGTTTTCCGGCCGGACATCCGCCGATGGCCAGCTTCCTCGGCGTACCGATCCGGATCAGGGACCGCGTCTTCGGCAACCTCTACCTGACCGAGAGCGTGCACGGCCAGTTCAGCCTGGAGGACGAGCAGCTGGTGGTGGCGCTGGCCGGCAGCGCCGGCGTGGCGATCGAGAACGCGCGCCTCTACCAGGAGCTTGAGCAGCGCGGACAGTGGCTGACCGCGTCCACCGACGTGACCCGGCAGCTGCTCGCGCAGGTCGACGAGCCGCCGCTGGACCTGGTGCTGCGCTATGCCGCACACGGTGCCAGCGCCGACATCGCCAGCCTGATCCTGCCGGACGACGACGGTCACTGGGTCGTACGCGCGGCGTCCGGCGTCTACGCCATGCAGGTCGTCGGCATGGCCATCGAGCTGGACGGCACGCTCAGCGGCAGGGTCGTACGGTCGGGCAAGCCGGCGGTCGTCAACGACTACGAGGACGAGGTGCGGTCGATCCGCAACGTGATGCCGGTCGGTGCCGCGCTCGCCGTACCACTGCTGACCGAGGACAACCGGGTGATCGGCGTGATCACCGTCGCGAGGGTGCCTGGCCGGCCGCCGTTCAGCGAGACCGACACCGAGCAGCTGGTCGGCTTCAGCGGCCACGTCGGCATGGCGATGGAGCTGGCCAGGGCCCGCACCGACCGCGAGGTGCTGCGTACGGTCGAGGACCACGACCGGATCGCCGCCGACCTGCACGACCACGTCATCCAGGAGCTGTTCGCGGTCGGCATGAGCCTGCAGGGCGCGGTGTCGCACATCCGCGACCCGGACATGCAGGCGCGGCTGCTGGGCAACGTCGAGTCGCTGGACGCGACCATCAAACGGATCCGCGCGACGATCTTCCGGCTGCGTTCGGGCATCGTCGGCGCGGACAGCCTGCGGCGGCGGCTGCTCGACGTGATCGGCGAGGAGTCGAGCGCACTCGGCTTCGCGCCGGACGCCGACCTGGTCGGGCTCAACGAGGACCTGCCGAACCGGCTCGCCGACGACGTCGTCGCGGTCGTACGCGAGGCACTGTCCAACGCCGCGCGGCACGCCTCGGCCGGCACAGTCGGCATCCAGGTGGCCGTCGACAGCGGCACGATCGTCATCGACGTGATCGACGACGGCCGCGGCATCGGTGACCGGCCGCGATCGAGCGGCCTGGCCAACCTGCGGCAGCGCGCCGAGCGCTATGGCGGCACATTTGACATCGAATCGCCGCACGGTGGCGGCACTCACCTGCACTGGACCGCCCATACGTTGCCGCGTTGAGCCAGAATCGGCGCCATGCTGTTCGGCGTGCTCGGTCCGTTGGAGGTGCGTACGTCCGCCGGCGAGCCGATCGCGATCGGTGGTCCGCGGCCGCGCGCGCTGCTTGTGATGCTGCTGCTCAATGCCGGCCGCGTGGTCAGTCTCGAGCAGCTGATCGACGGCCAGTACGGCGACGACCCGCCGGCCGGTGCGGCCAACGCGGTGCAGGCGCAGGTGTCCCGGCTGCGGCGTACGCTGCCGGACGGCGCGATCGAGTCGCATCCGGCCGGATATCGCGCGGCGGTCGACCCCGACGAGGTCGACGCGCATCGGTTCGAGCGGCTGGCCAGAGTTGGCCGGTCGATGCTCGCGGCCGGGCAGTACGGACCGGCCGCGGCCGCGCTGCGCGAGGGGCTGGCGCTCTGGCGCGGAGCGGCGCTGACCGACCTGCCGTACGGTCAAGCGCAGGCCGCGCGGCTGGAGGAGCTGCGGCTGGCCGCGACCGAGGACCTGATCGAGGCCGAGTTCGCGCTGCCGGAAGGCACCTCGATCGCGGATCTGGCGGCGCTGGTCGCCGCCCATCCGCTGCGCGAGCGACTGTGCGGTCAGTTGATGCGCGCGCTGCACGCGGCTGGCCGGCAGGCTGAGGCGTTGGAGGCGTACGAACGGACGCGGCGGCTGCTCGCCGACGAGCTTGGCGCCGATCCGTCGCCGGAGCTGGCCGAGATCCACCTCGCGCTGCTGCGCGCCGAGCCGATCGAACGGCCGGCCGCCGCACCGCCGGTGCAGCTGAGCAGCTTCGTCGGACGCGACGCCGACCTGGCGCGGCTGCGCGAGCTCGCCGGCGCGCGGCTGGTGACGATCCTCGGACCCGGCGGGATCGGCAAGACCCGCCTCGCGGTCGAGTACGCGGCGTCGCTCGACGCGGTCTTCGTGGACCTGTCGGACGTGGACACCGCGGAGGCCGTACCGCTCGCCGTGCTCGGCGCGCTCGGCCAACGCGAGTCCGGGTTCGCGCCAGGTCCGGCGATGGAGCCGGCCGCCCGGCTGGTCGGCGTACTCGCGCAGCGGCAGGTGCTGCTGGTGCTGGACAACTGCGAGCAGATCGTCGCCGCGGTCGCGGTGCTGGTCAGGCAGCTGCTCGAAGGCTGTCCACGGCTGACCGTGCTGGCGACCAGCCGCGAGCCGCTCGGACTGACCGGCGAGCGGCTGCTGCCGCTGGCGCCGCTGGACACACCGCCGGCCGTACGCCTGTTCGCGGACCGCGCGGCGGCCGTACGGCCTGGTTTCGCGGTCGACGCGGCCAACACCGCGGCCGTGACCGAGATCTGCGTGGCGTTGGACGGCCTGCCGCTTGCCATCGAGCTGGCCGCGGCACGGTTGCGGCAGTTCGACGTGGCGGAGGTGGCTGCGAGGCTTGCCGGTCACGCGCATTTCCGGCTGCTCTCACGCGGCGACCGGACCGCGGCGGCGCGCCACCAGACGCTGCGCGCGGTGGTCGAATGGAGCTGGGACCTGCTCGATCCGGACGCGCAGGCGCTCGCGCGGCGGCTGGCCGTCTTCGTCGGTGGCGCTCGGCTGCCGGCGATCGAGGCTGTTTGTGGTGCCGGCGTCGAGGATTTGCTCGCCGACCTGGTGGACCGGTCGCTCGTCGAGTCCGACGGCGGGCGCTATCGGATGCTGCAGACGATCCGGCTCTTCTGCGCGGAACGACTCGTCGAGGCCGGTGAGGACGCGCGCGTACGAGCCGCACACGCGCGCTGCCAGCTGGCGCTCGCCGAGGAGGCCGACCCGCACCTGCGGCGCGCCGAGCAGCTGGAGTGGCTGGCACGGCTGTCGGCCGATCACGACAACCTGATGGCCGCGCTGCGGTGGGCGGTCGACAACGACCGGCGTACGGCCTTCCAGCTGGTGGCGGCGCTCGCCGCGTACTGGTGGTTCAGCGGCCGGCGCAGCCAGGCGACCGACGCGGCGGTCGCGCTGTTGGACGGTGACATGCCGGACGGCCTGGAGGAGGAGTGGATCAGCTGCGTCGTACACGCCGGCGCGCGTGCCTCGGCCGAGCAGTGGAAGCGTGCCGGTGAGCTCATGGAACGGTTTGACCGGCCGTTGCGGCATCCGTTTGGCGCGGCGCTCTGGGGGATGACGGCCGGACCGCCCGACGGCGATGCCACGGAGACCCACGGCGTCCTGCTGGACGCCGATCCGTGGAATGTCGCGCTGGGCCGGCTGAGCACGGTGTTGCTGGGATTGCTCGGCGGTGAGCCGACTGCTGAGGAGCCGCAGATGCGTGCCGCTCTGGCGAGTTTTCGTGAGCTTGGCGAGCGATGGGGGACAGCGCAGGCGTTGGACTGGCTCGGTGTGTTGGCCAGCTGGCGCGCGGAATGGGACAACGCGTATGCGGCCTGGGACGAGGCGTACGACCTGCAGGCGCGGCTTGGTGCGTCCGAGGAATGCGCCAGCATTCTTTGTCACCGCGCCGAAAGCCTTGTCCGGCAAGGAGAACTGGTCGCCGCGCGCGCCGAGATCGAACGAGCGAGCGCGCTGCTGGCCGAGGCCGGCGAGCTGGAGGTGCCAGTCGAGATCCAGCTCGGTTTCGCCGAGGTGGCACGGCTTCGCGGTGATCTCGAGACAGCCGCTGATCTACTCCGGCGTACGCTCGCCGCCACCGAAGGCCACGGCTTCGGCGCCGAATGGCTGCGCGGCCGCGTACTCACCGCCTGCGGCCGCCTCGCCGCCGCCACCGGCGATGTCGGTGATTCCGTACGGCGGCACGGCGAGGCTCTCGCCTTCGCGCGCACCTCCCCCTTCGCCGTCGAGCTGGCACACGCCGTCGAAGGCGTCGCCGACGGTGCCACTCTTGTCGGCGCGTACGAGCAAGCGGCATTGTTGCTGGGGATCGCGGTCGCCCTCCGCGGCATGGCCGTCGTCGGCGACCCAGACGTCGCGCGTACGGCCGCGGCCGCCACCACTGCCATCGGACCCGGTGCCTTCGCAGCGGCATACGCGCGCGGCGTGGCGATGAACCGCGACGAGGCCTTGGCGGTTCTCGACAACTTGCGTAGCTGACGACAAAATGTCCTGTTAGACAGTATTACGCAGTCAGTCCGCCTCACCCGCATTGTCAGCCGCACCAGTCGCACCAGCACCACCCCGGCCCCTGCTGGATGTTCGCATGGCCCCCATGCGTGCGTCAGACGCACGTAAGGAGGCCCTGCTACCAACACGCAAACCGGCAAGACGGGCATTTAGCGTTACAGAGGAGGTGATGGCGTCCAGCCCGACGGGGAGAACGAGCAAGCCTGGAGAACTCAGCCCCGACCGCAACCGCCGCCCGCACCCCTATGCACACCGATTGGCATCCACGCGCCCCCTCCCTTGAGGTCGCTCGCCGCGTAGGCGAAAAGCCCACCACCCACCCACGCAACAACCAGAAAACGCAACCACCTCCCCAACGCAACAATCAAGAGACGCAACCGCCCCGGCCGCACCACCGAGAAACCAAAGCACGCCCTGACGCAACGAACATGAGGACGCAACCATCGCAACAATCAGAAACCCAACCACCCCCGACGCAACCCCAACCACCGATAGGCCCCTCACCCGACACCCTTGCGACTGACCTCCACCGGTGTCGTGCGTACGTAATCCCCATCAATAACCCTGACCGCGCCAACAACCCGCACTTTCCCCACACACGGCAGCATCTCGGACGAGGACCCGACAAGGACCTCCACCTCACCTGGCTCCACGATCCGCCGCAGATCCCGACCGACAAAACTGGTCCGATCGGCGTGGACGCTGAAGGTCACTTCGGCCTGCTCCCCAGGATCAAGCCGTACGCGGCAAAAACCGGTCAACTGCCGGACAGGACGAGTCACCTGCGCGTACAAGTCACGCAGATAAAGCTGTACGGTCTCGGCACCATTCCGCGACCCGGTGTTGGTGACCGTGACGGAAACGGCGAACGTTCCATCGACCGGGATCTCGGCCGGTTCCAACCGGAGACCGGAATATGCGTACGTGGTGTAGGAAATGCCGTGTCCGAATGGAAACAGCGGAGACGGATCCAGGTTGCTGATGCCGGCGCTGTCGCCGCCGAGCGGTGGATGTAGGTAGGTGCCGGGCTGCCCGCCGGTGATTCGTGGCACCTGCACCGGCAGGCGACCGGACGGGTTGACGCGCCCGGACAGGACGCCGGCGATCGCCGGTCCGCCTTCCTCGCCAGGCATGAAGGCCTGCACGATCGCGGCGGCGCGGTCGGCGTAGTCGCCGAGTGCGTACGGTCGGCCGGAGACCACCACGATCACGACCGGCGTACCAGTCGCCAGCAGCGCCTCAAGCAGCTCACTTTGCACACCCGGCAACGAAAGGTCCGCGGCGTCGCAGCCTTCGCCGGACGTGCCGAGGCCGAAAAGTCCGGCGCGATCGCCGACCGCGGCGACGCATACGTCCGCTGCGCGCGCGGCTTCGACAGCCGTGGAAATTCCGCCGCGATCAGGATCTCGGATCGGGCAGCCTTCATGAAAGGAGACAACCGAGCTGGGAATTTCGTTGCGAAGACTGGCAAGCAGCGACGGAGCTGCTACCTCGCTGGCTACGCCAGGATAGTGCGGCAGCACATGGTTGGGAAACGAATAGCAGCCCATGAAAGCCAAAGGATCGTCGCCGCACGGGCCAACCAGAGCGATCGAGCTCGCCTCGAGCGGCAGGACGCCGGTGTTCGCCAGCAGGATGACGGACTTTTCCGCCATCTCGGCTGCAATCGTGCGATTGGCAGGTGAATCGAGGGTGGCCACGCCAGCCGCCGGCGTCCAGCCCGGATCGAGCAGGCCAAGCTCGACTTTCTGTGTCAGTACGCGGCGCGCCGCGCGGTCGACGAGTTTTTCCGGCAGCTGTCCGGATCGTACGAGCGCGACCAGCTCGCCATAGCAGTGCGTGCTCGGCAGCTCCACGTCGATGCCAGCATCGATCGCCAAAGCCGCGGCCTCAGCGCGGCTAGCTGCGACGCGATGGGTGGTCTGCAGAAAAGTGACCGCGAAATAGTCGGAGACGACGACCCCGTCGAAACCCCAGTCGTCGCGCAGAATTCCGGTCAGTAGCTGCTCGTTTGCGGCGGCCGGCAGACCGTCCACGTCGGAGTAGGAGTTCATCACCGACCGCGCACCGCCGTCGCGTACGGCCATCTCGAAGGGCCACAGCAACACCTCGGAAAACTCGCGCGGTCCGACCGAAACCGGTGCGTGATTGCGGCCGGCGCGCGAGGCGGGATAGCCGGCGAAATGCTTGAGCGTCGCGACAACTCCGGCCGACTGGAGACCGCGGACGTACGCGGTGCCAAGGGTCGCCACCAGATACGGGTCCTCGCCGAGCGTTTCCTCGACGCGTCCCCAGCGATAGTCGCGTACGACGTCCAGAAGCGGCGAAAGTCCTTGGTGGACACCGACAGCTCGCAGGTCGGCGCCGATCGCCGCGGCCATCCGGCCGACCAGCTCCGGATCGAAGGTCGCGGCCCACGCGATCGACGCCGGATAGACGGTCGCGCCGAGCGTCGCGAAACCGGTGAGGCATTCCTCATGCGCGATCGCCGGAATGCCGAAACGGTTGGCGGCGATAACTTTTCGCTGCAGCTCGGCCAATCTTTCGATGCCATCCTGGTGGCCGATCGGTGCCGTGCCAAATGGCCGGGTGAGATGTCCGAGGCCGTGCTCCGGCAATGAATCGGGGAGCGCGTCCTGCATCGGCGAGACCTCGCCGGCCGCGCGCTGGCCGAGCCATGCGCTGCCAAGTTGACCGACCTTATCCTCCAACGACATTTCCGCCATGAGTGCGGTGACGCGCTCGTCGACGGGCAGGGCCGGATCGCGCCACGGCTCAGCGGAGTTTTCCAAGAAATATCGCCCTTCTAGCCGGCGGCGGAGGTCGACGAGCGTACGACGAGTTGGGTCGCCAGCTCGACGTGGTGCGATTCCAGCGACTCGCCGGCGGCCAGCCGCAGCAGTGTCCGTACGGCCACCCGGCCCATGTCGCGCAACGGTTGCCGGACCGTGGTCAGCGGCGGCGTCGACCACAGAGCCAACAGCGTGTCGTCGAAGCCGACGACGCTGAGATCCCCTGGCACGCGCAGACCGGCCGCGCGCGCCGCCTCGATGACGCCGAGCGCGGACACGTCGTTGCCGGCGAAAATCGCGGTCGGCGGCTTGGCTTCGGCAAGCAACTCGGCGGTCAGCGCACGCGCGACGTCATAGCTGAAATCACCGTTGCGGACCAGCCGCGGATCGGCCGCCAGACCCGCGTTGTCCAATGCGGCGCGATATCCGTGCAGCCTGGCCTGGCTGCAGGACGCGCCGGCCGGGCCACCGAGATAGGCGATGCGGCGGTGGCCGAGACCGGCCAGGTGCTCGGCCGCGGCCAGGCCGCCGAGCCAGTTGGTCGCGCCGACGCTGACGACATCCGCGCGCGGCAGGTTGACCGGGTCGATGACGACCAGTGGCAGGCCGGCTCCGTTGAGCGCGGTGACCTGCGCGCTGGTCAGCTCCGAGGTCACCACGATCAGGCCCTCGCGACCGGAACTGGCCAGCCGGCGAGCCCATTCGTTGTCGTCCGCGTACGTGTGGCCGGCGGCGGGGAACAGATGCACGACCGGGTCGATGCCGGCCTCAGTGCTCGCGTCGACCACGCCACGCAGGATCTCCGACGAGTACGGACTGTCCAGTCCGTCGAACAGCAGCTCCAGGGTCCGGCCGGTCGGCCGCGGCCGGCGGCTGCGTTGTGGCACGTACTGGTGGTCGCGCAGCGCCTGCTCGACGCGCGCACGGGTCTCGGCGGCGACGTCGGTCCTGCCGTTGATCACCTTGGAGACGGTCGGAAGCGAGACGCCGGCCGCGGAGGCGACCGCGGCGAGTGTCGTACGCTTCCGGCGAGGTTGCTCGGCAGGCACCAGCCCTCCGAAAGTTTCGAAACGGATTGTCGGACGTTTTTGCTGTTCTGTCTGGTGAATCGACGCTTGACGGCAGCGTAGTCGGCTTCTATGTTACGTGCATCACCCCAACAGTATCGGAAAATTACCGATCTGCAGAGAGTGAGTCGCGGATGAGTCTCCGAAACTTTCGATCGCTTCGCGTCACCGCCGGACTGGTCGCCGCGGTGCTGGCCGTCAGCCTCAGCGCGGCCTGTGGTTCCAGCGGTCCGGGCGACCGCGCCGGCCAGGCCACCGCCTGGGCCCTGACCGGCGGCGACGAGCGGACCTTCCGATCGTCGTTCCAGCAGTGGAACAGCGGCCACGGCGGTCAGCCGATCGACGTCCAGTTTTTCCAGAACGACGCGTACAAACAGAAAATCCGCACCGCCGTTGGTGCGGGCCAGGCGCCGACGCTGATTTTCGGCTGGGGTGGCGGGATCCTGAAGTCGTACGTCGACGCCGGCCAGGTCGCCGACCTGACACCGGACGTGACCGCGAATCCGACGCTGAAAAGCCGATATCTGCCGTCCGTGCTCGACAGTGGCGTCATCGGCGGCAAGACGTACGCGCTGCCGAACAACGCGATGCAGCCCGTGCTGCTCTATTACAACAAAGACCTGTTCCGGCAGATCGGTGCGCAGCCACCGAAAACCTGGCCGGAGCTGCTCGCGCTCATCCCGAAGTTCAACGCCAGGAACATCGCGCCGCTGTCGCTCGCCGGCCAGAGCAAGTGGCCGTTGTTGATGTACGAGGAATATCTCGTCGACCGGCTCGGCGGCCCGCGGGTCTTCGACGACATCGCCGCCAACAAGCCAAACGCCTGGTCCGATCCGGCGGTGCTGCAGGCGAACACCATGATCCAGCAGCTGGTGAATGCCGGCGCGTTCGTCAAGAACTTCGCGTCCGTGGATGCCGACAGCAACGCCGACCTCGCGCTGCTGTACACCGGCAAGGCGGCGATGGAGGTGATGGGAAGCTGGGCCTATCCGTCGATCAAGACGCAGAACCCGCAGTTCATCAGCGGTGGCAAGCTGGGATACGTGGCATTTCCGGCCGTACCAGGTGGAAAAGGTGACCCGGCCGATGTCGCCGGCAACCCGGCGAACTTCTGGTCGATCTCGGCCAAGGCGACACCGGAGCAGCGCAAGGCGGCCGTCGCGTACCTGACTGACGGCGTGCTCAACCAGTCCTATGTGGACAGTCTGGTCACCGGCGGTGGCGTACCACCGGTCGCCGGTCTGGAGCCGAAGCTGGCCAAAGCGTCCGACCCGGGCTATTTGTCGTTCATCTACGGCATGGCACGTCAGGCGCCGCATTTCCAGCTGTCGTGGGATCAGGCACTGTCGCCGGCGCAGGCCGACGCGCTGCTGACCAATCTCGGGAAGCTGTTTCTCAACCAGATCACGCCTGCGCAGTTTTCCGCCGCGATGAACGCGACCATCGGCAAATGACGGCTCCGCCGCGCGTACGCGCCAGGCACGGCGGACCGACCATCTGGTTCACCGTGCCGGCGCTGGCGTTTTTCACCGTTTTCGCGATCGTCCCGCTGGCGGTCGTCGTCGTGCTCAGCCTGATGCGATGGGACGGACTCGGCACGCCGGCCTGGACCGGCCTGACAAACTGGACCGGCGTACTCAGCGATCCGGTGACCGGCAACGCGATCTGGCTGACCGTCAAGGTGATGGTGGTCAGTTGGCTGGTGCAGACGCCGGTCAGCCTGCTGCTCGGCACGTTCACCGCCGGACGGCAACGATATCGCGCGGTCCTCGCCGTCCTGTATTTCCTGCCGTTGCTGATGTCCGCGGCCGCGATCGCGATCGCGTTCAAGGCCGTACTCGACCCGAACTTCGGTCTCAGCAAAGCGATCCCGCTGCTCGGCCAGGACTGGCTCGGCTCACCCGATCTGGTGTTGTACGTCGTCATCTTCGCGATCGCCTGGCAGTTCGTACCGTTTCACACGCTGCTCTACCAGGCCGGGGTCCGGCAGATCCCGGCCGCCCTGTATGAGTCGGCGGCCATCGACGGCGCCGGCCGGGTCAATCAGTTTCTGCACATCACGCTGCCGCAGCTGCGCTACACGATCGTCACCTCCTCGACGTTGATGCTGGTCGGCTCGCTGACCTACTTCGACCTGGTTTTCGTGCTGACCGGCGGCGGTCCCGGTGACTCCAGCCGCATTCTCGCGCTGCACATGTACATCACCGGCTTCGCCAGCAACGACATGGGCCGCGCGAGCGCGATCGCGGTGATCCTTGCCGCGGCTGGTTTGGTGCTGTCGCTTGGATTGACGCGGCTGTCGGGGTTCAGCCGGATGCGCAGCCAGCAGGAAGGAGCGTGATGGCCGTCGAGGCTACCCGGCATAGGTCTGTCCATCCGACGGTCGTGACGGCCGGTCGGCGCCGGTCAGGACAGCGGCCGAACATCGTTGGTGCGGTTGGCGGCTTCGTCTGGCTGGCGATCATCATCGTGCCGCTCTACTACATCGTGATCACGAGCTTGCGCAGCCAACAGGGTTTCTATGCCACCAACGCGCTGGCGCCGCCGACTGATCCGACGCTGGCCAACTATCAGTTGGTGTTGCAGAATGAGTTTCTCCGCTATCTGGCCAACAGTGTCGTGGTCGCCGGTGGCACGGTGGTGATCGCCGTCGCGGTCTCGCTGATGGCCGCCTACGCCATCGTCCGTGGCACCGGCCGCGCTGTGCGGCTGGTCTTCGCGGTTTTCCTGCTGGGCCTCGCGATCCCGCTGCAGGCGACGATCGTGCCGATCTACTACATGATCACCAGGATCCACATGTATGACACGCTGGCGGCGCTGATCCTGCCAGGTGTCGCCTTCGCGATCCCGCTGACCGTACTGATCCTGGTCAACTTCCTGCGCGACGTGCCGGCCGAGCTGTTCGAGTCGATGCGGCTGGACGGGGCCGGAAACTGGCGGATGCTCTGGAGCCTCGCCCTGCCGTTGGCCAGGCCGGCGGTGATCACCGTAGCGGTGTATGACGCGTTGAACGCGTGGAACGGCTTCCTGTTTCCTCTGATTCTCACGCAAAGTCCGGACAACCGCGTGTTGCCGCTGGCGTTGTGGAGTTTTCAAGGTCAGTTCACCGTGAACATTCCCACCGTGCTGGCGGCGGTGGTCCTGTCGACTTTGCCGATCCTGGCGCTCTACATCGTCGGTCGCCGGTATCTCGTCACCGGCCTCACCGCAGGCTTTGGTCGCTGACGCAATTGGTCATGGGGTGACGGGTGCCGCAGATCCAGGTGGTGCTGGGTCGCTCGGGTAGCCGGCGGCCGTCCTCGCACCCGATTGGACCGTGTGTTGGCGGACAAGGCATTCGGCTCTCCCGGGCTAACCGGGTCTGCCTGCGCGGTCGCGGCATTCGCTGCACGATTGCGGGGAGGGTCGATCACATCCGGCACTGCCAAACCAGTCGAGGACGAGTGCGTGACTCCATCTGCCTGCGTAGGTCGGGTTCGAGTTGGAACAGGTCGACGCGTACTTCACGTTCGTCGATCGCGTGATGGACCAGCGGGTACGCGATGTGCGGTCCGTGCACGGTGACGGTCAGGTGCAGCCGCAGCCCCGAAAGCGGAGGAGAGCGAGGTCAGCGTTGCTAGGGCGTGTCTCTAAAATCTCGTGACTTGCGGCGGACGTGGATGACCGCGCATGCCAGGAGTACGCCGCCGAGGCGATCCCCTCCAGTATCAACCGAGAATCCTTACACGGCCGACCCGTAACCCCTTCTCCCGAAGAGATCACGCCAGCCACGATCCCCCAGAACTCGTCCGAAATCGCACCATCCGCGTCACCACTCAATGATCATCGGACCAGGAGCCAATCTCTTGGAGACACGCCCTAGGCAACGTCGATCCTGGAAATCCTCGCTTCGTTGGCGATCAAGCAGCGGCGAGTCCTGAGACGCGCTTGTTTCTCGTCTCAGCATTCGGTTGCTAAGGCGAGGAAACGAGCGCATTGTGTTGTTGGTTGGTGGTCCACCTGTTCGGGTCAGCCGTACAGGTGGTAGGTATTTCGCAGCGGCTTTTGCTCGTAGTCCACATCGAGTGGTGGGATGAACTCGGGATGGCCGTTGTTCATCCGTATGGTCCAGTCGGTGTGGTGAATTTCGCGGTGATGGCGGTCGCACAGCAGCACGCAATTTTCCAGACAGGTGGTGCCACCGTCCACCCACGACACGATGTGATGCGCCCTCGTGTGCCGGACCGGCCGCGTACATCCGGGCCGGGTGCAACCTTTGTCTCGTGCGATCAACGCTTTCCGCAACTCTGGGCCGGCCAGCCGCTCCTTGCGGCCGACATCCAGCGGGACGCCTTCCGAGTTCAGGATGACCGGAATAATGTCCGCGTCGCAGGCCAGCCGGCGGGCGGTTTCGGGGCTGAGGGTCAGGCCTTCGTACGCGCGCGCCACATCCAGACAGTCGCGGAGCATCTCCCAGGAGATCGTCACCGTCAGGTGCGGCCGCTCGGCGCCCTGGATCGGCAACTTCCCGGCATCAGCGACCAGGTTGAGGATGTCGGCCAACGCGTCACCATTGCGCTCGGCGGCCGATCGAGGATCGGGCTTGCCATCCTCGCCTTCCGGCTTTGCCAGCGGTGACAACACTTCCTGCAACAGACTGCCGGTCTCGGCGTCGAGAATGCCGCGCAACGCGAGGCGGCCGTCGCGACCGGTGTGCAGGTGCAACTCCCGCCGAGGCTTCGCATCGTCCTTGTCCGACGGCGCGGCACCATCGGGGTCCAGATAGGCATGCAACCGGGTGCCGAGCCGATAGAGCCGGCCGGCGTCCATGTGCTTGGCGCCCTCGACCATCGCCGCCTCGGCTTCACGCCGCTGCTGGAAATCGACGTGCGCCGGCAACCTCGTGATCACCGTACGGATCGCGTCCAGCTGCGAGTCGGCGAGGTCGCCGCGGCGCATGGCTTGGGCGGCGAGGTCCAGCTTCGGCGCCAACATCTCACCGGTCAACGCCATGCCCGGACAGAACGCGCGAGCGCGCTGCACCCGGCGACTGGCCTCGGTCGGGGAGAGCAGCAACTGGTCTTCCAACAGCTGCTGGATATTCTTGGCCTGCAGCTTCTCGTACGCCTCTTTGTGCTCAATCGCCTTCACGATATTCAACACCCGCGCAGCGGCCTTGCGATACTCCCGCTCCGCCTCGCGCAGCATCGCCGCGAGCGCGTCCGCGTCTTCTTCCGGCCATGGGTCACCGACTGGCGCGGTGGTGACGGAAGGAGTGGTCATGCCTCCAATAATACCGGCCCCACCGACAAAACCACGCCACCAAACACATCTGTGGATAACTATTTTGCCGCACTCTAAGAGAATCCGACGGGCCGAGCGCGCCGCAGGTTGGCAGATCAACCGGGATCCTTGAACAGGCCGATCAGTTCGCTGCGACCGGTGATGTTGAGCTTCTGGTAGACACGGGCCAAATGATTGTCGACCGTACGCACGGACAGCCGCAACTGGTCGGCAATGGCTTTGCTGCTCACGTTTGCCGCGGCGATCTGCGCGATTTCGCGCTCTCGTGCGGTCAACGCTGTCAACGGGTGGTCGCCGAGGATCGGCGCGAGCGCGGGCGTACGGACCGTGCCGCATTCGGTCAGCCAGGCGCGAGCCTGTTCGGTGACGGCAATCTCCGCGCGCTTGTCGCCGGTCAGCCGGTACGCGTTGGCAGCCTCCGCGGCCGCCTCAGCGGCCAACAATAACATGCCGAGATTGGCGAATTCCGTTGCCGAATCTTGCAAAGAAGCCGCATCGCCGGCAGCGCGGGCGATCGCGTGTCGCGTGTACGCGGGCGCGAGTTTTCCCTCGACACCGGTCGCGATCCGGCGGATGCGGGTCGCGGCGCGCAGGTCGCCGAGCCGCAACGCGTCGTGTGCCGCTTCCAGTTCGAAAACGACTTCTTGTTTCGTCGCGGCGATGTCGGCGGCCGTTGCTGCCAGCCGCCGGGCGTCGACGAATCGCGACTCGGCCGCGGCGATCCAGGCTTTTGCGCGTACGACACCGGATTCCAGCCACTGATACGCGTGGAGGCCACTGCTGTCGGCCTCGGCCACGGCTGACCGCGCCGTCTCCAGATCGCCAAGATGTGCCAGCGCCTGCGCCAAATCACTGAGCGCCCAACGTCGTACGCGGTCCATGTCCTCGAAAACAAGCGCGGCCGTCGCCTCGCGGAGAAGCGTCGCGGCCTTCGACATCTGGCCGCGGTTTGACGCGACCTGGCCGAGCACCAGCGGCCACCAACCACTGTTTCCGCGCCAGCCAAGCGTTTGCTGATAGCCGGCCTCGGCGAGCGACTCGGCGGTGTCGAGGTCGCCGATGAAACGGTATGCCGTGCAACGTCCGCTGACGATGTTGGCGACCACCACCTGTCCACGCGGAAACTCCGCCGCGTCCTTTTCGACCGGCTCCACGAATGCCAGCGCGGTCTCCATCCGGCCGGTCATGCTCAACGCGGCGAACCGCATGAAGGTGGCCCACACGCGGCTTTCCGCGTCGCCGGCCGCGATGCGCAGCAGCTCGTCGGTGGTTGCCAGCACCTTGGTCATCTCGCCGGTGGTGAACTCGAGGGTGATCCGGTGCGCGATCACGCGAGTTTGCTCGGGATGGCCGGAAAGTCGCCGCTGCGCCGCCTGCAGCTCGGCCTCCGCGGCGGAAAGCAGGCCGTGGCCGAAAAACGAGTTGCCGCTGCCGATGATCGCATGGTCGGCGATTTGTCCCGGCGTGGCCGCGTCGAGATCCACCGCGTCGAGAACGTCCTGCGCCTCGGTGAAACGGCCCTGCCATTGCAAACTTTGCGCAAGCGTGAGGTCGGCCGGCAGGTACGGTCCGGCCGACCGCGCGGCGCGCGCCAACCGCTCGGCGAGCGAGTGCTCGTAGACCGCCAGAGTCTGACTGGCCGCCGCGGCCAACAACTGCCGGTCGGTGGCGACGCCGGCCTCGACCTGCCACAGCGCGAGCCGGACCTGGTCGTCCCGCCGGCGGCAACCCACCGCGGCCAATGCCTCCGCGAGTTTGCGGTATGCGCCACGGCGACGCAGAAAAACCAGGCCCTGTCGTACGGTCTCGGCATACAACGGATGTGCCACCTGCACCTGATGCCGCAGACCGTCCGCCGCGCTGGTCAGCAGCCCCGCGACTTCCAGGCTTTCCAGCACCGCGGTGTCGACCGACGCGCCGACCAGGTCGAGGCCGACCGGCTCGGCGAGTGCGACGAGCTCCAGCGCGGACCGTTGCTCTGGCGTCAGGTCTTTCAGCCGGTCTTCCACCAGCTGCGACAGCTGCGTGCCGATCAGCACGTCGCCGGGCCAGGACCACACGCCGTGCCGCTCGACCAAAGCGTTTCGCCGGCGACCGACCGCCACCACCTCGCGTACGACCAGCGGACTGCCGCGGCTGATTTCCCAGAGCCGGCGCAGGCAGTCCGCGTCGGGATGGCCACCGAGCAAGGTCGCGGCCAACTCGCCGGTCTCGCTGCGCGAAAGTGGCTGCAGCTCAAGCAGATCGGCGTGTTCGTCCTTCCACAACGCGCGTACGGCATCGGGGACCGGCTCGCCGGATCGTACGGTCACAACGACAAAAGCCGCACGATTCGCCGTCACCAACTGCAACACACCCGCCGACATGCCGTCCAGGAGGTGCGCGTCGTCGACCGCGAGCACCAGCCGGCGCTCACCGTTGAGCGAGCCGAGCACTTCCACGGCCTGCGTCAGCAGCTCGGCCGGATTTCCGCGCGTCGGAACGAGGTTGGCGAACACGCCGAACGGCACGCAGGCGAGTGAGGCGGTCGCGGTCGCCGACCGCACCGGATGGCCGGCCGCCTCGACCCGTCGCAGCAGCTCACGGATCAGCCGCGTCTTGCCGACACCGGCCTCGCCGGCGACGACGACGCCGGCCGTCCCCTGGTCGAGCAGCGCCAACAGCGTGTCGAGCTCTTCCATCCGGCCGATGACCGGCAGAAGCGGCGGCATGGCGGCATTTTACCGGTAACCGGCCGCGCGAGCAGCCGGCTCGTCAGGCGAAGCGCCGCGCGTTACCCGTCCGGTCAGCGGGCGACGGTCACCGTCGCGGCCACCTGGTCGCAGGTTTGCTCGATGCCGCCCGGTGCGACACACAGCAGCCGATACAGCTTCTTGTCAGTGATCGCGGCAAAAGCGCGGACCTTCAGGCGTACGCCTTTGCTGGAGGTGACGAAATAGTCCCACCGTCCGCTGCTTCTGACGCCGGCGTAGACCACCGGCGCGCGACTGAGCAACTGATAGCCGGTCTCACCGGGTTGGCCGGCCCAGAAAGTCGTCCAGTCATAGCCGTTGACGAAATAGCTGTCGGCCGGCTCGCGGCTGAAGGTCAGGTACGCCGCCGGTGCCGCCGGCCGATAGAAGTCCGTACCTTTCCCGCCGGCGTGCGGCCGGCTTTTCCAACCGGTCGGTACGGAAGCGCTGACACCTTCGGCGACGACCGGCAGGAGCGACCTCGGCTCGGCCGATGTGTCCAGCCGGGCCGATGCGACGATGGCATCGACATCCTTTTGGTACGTGACGAAATCGCCGGCCGGTGCCGCGTACGAGAGGACGTAGAGCCGGCCGTCCTGATCCTGTACGGCATGCTGCAGGACCCTGCGCGTGACGCCGTTGTCACGCCACGTCCATTCCCACTTCGCGCCTTCCGCGCTGCCGGCGAACGGCGCGAGGTTGAGGCTGATCCGGCGATATCCCGGCCGCTCGACGCGGTACGTCGTCTCCGTGATGGCCAGGTCTCGCAGTGCCGCTTCGTTGTTGGGGGCCAACCAGATCTGTACGGCAACCTGCCGGTTGTCCGGCGGCGCGATGCCGGGCCGCGGTTGGTCGTCGGAGCTGGCGATCGGCGTCCAGTCCGCCGGCGTACGTACGAAAAACCGGCCGATCGCGGTTGTTTTGGTCGCATGGTGACCAATCGGCTGCGGTCGAAAAGCGATGACCACACAGGCCGCCGCAAGCGCCAATACCGCGGCAGTGGCGAGGACCGGCCATCGGAACCGCCGATTGGCAGGTTTTGGCGCGGATGCTGACGAAAGCGCCGGCGCGATGACGGTGTCGCTCAGGTTGGCGAGCTGGCGTTTCGCAGTGTCGGCGTCGGTCCGTCGAGTCGGCTCCTTTTCCAGCAGACCGGCCAAAATCGGCGCGAGTGGACCGGCGCGATCGACCGGGTCGGGTGGATCGCTGAGCACGGCGGCGAGCGTCGGCACCTGGCCTGGCCGGCCGAACGGTGGCCGGCCTTCGACCGCCGCGTACAGCGTCGCGCCAACCGAAAACAGGTCACTGGCGGCCGTCGGCGTCTCGCCGCGTACGCGTTCCGGCGCCATGTACTGCGGCGAGCCGATCACCGCACCGGTGGCGGTCAGCGGACTTTGGCTGAGCTCGAAGGCGATACCGAAGTCGGTCAGGTGTACGGCGCCGGTGGCGTCGATCAGGACGTTCGCCGGTTTGACGTCGCGGTGGATGACACCGTGCTGGTGCGCGACGGTCAGGGCGTCGAGCAGCTCAAGGCCGATCTCGGCGACCCGGTCGGGTGGCAGCGGTCCGTTCGCCAGGACCAGATCCTCCAGACTGTGGCCGTCGATCAGCTCCATGACGATCCACTGGCTGTCGCCGTCGGTGACGACATCGTGGACGTGCACGATCCCAGGGTGCCGCAGCCGCGCACCAAAACGCGCTTCGCGCAGCAGCCGCTCGGTCAGGTCGGCGGCCGGCCGGATCAGCTCCTTCAGTGCGACCTGGCGGCCGAGCAGTTGGTCGTACGCGCGCCAGACCCGGCCCATGCCGCCCTGTCCGACGGGCTCGCGGATGAGATAGCGACCGGCGACAAGGCGCGCCGCGTCACGATCGGTGCCGTCCATGCCGTCCCCTCTGTCGTACGCGCGTCAACCGAGGAAGTGTGTGCACCGACCGCCCGGGAACACATGAGTAATGCGCTACTCAACTTCGCCGGGTCGGACGAAAGCTTGCTGTTTCGGCAAGAGCCGCCGCAGCCGCAAGGTTTTCGCAAGGTGCCGGCAGGCTTTTTGCTGGGACGGTTGCGATTTTGCCGAAACCCTTGCCATGTCTCGGATTTCCGGGTCATTCTCTAGACCGTCCGTACGTCCATGCTGAAGGGTGGAACGAATGACCGCACCTGTGATGACAGTCGAGACGACCCCGGCTGAGGCCGACTTCGACCTGGTGATCGGGGATCTGGAAGCGGAAATCCCGGCGCTGGACGACGTCGTCGCGTCCGGCTCGCATCTGAACACCGGCACCAGTTGTGACCTGTGCACCTGCATTTCCGTCTACTGCTTCTGAATCTGCAAGGTCGGAGAAGGTTTTCTGTTGGAAACCACGGAATCCGGGATTTTTTCGAAACGGCCTTGCATGGGGGCGGTTTTCCGGTCATTCTCTAGGCCGTCCGCACCCTCGAGGTGAAAGGTGGAGAGAATGACCGCACCCGTAACGGAAATCCGGGAAGCCGACGCCGACTTCGACCTGGTGATCGGTGACCTGGAGACGGAAATCCCGGCGCTGGACGACATCACCGCGTCCACGACGCATGTCGGCACCGTCTCCGGCTGCCGCTATTGCACCTGCATTTCCTACTACTGCTGGTGATCGCCGGCGGGTGGCGGCCGCGGTCGGCCGTCACCCGCGCGAGAGAAAGCGTGACGACAGACGTGTGGACGCTGGTTGATCCCGGCGCGGACGGCTCCGATCCGCCAGGTGCCGCGGGGTTGCTGGTCGCGGCGGTACGCGCCGGTGTCGCCGGCCCGATGTTTCCGCCGGTGGTGACCGACGGTCCTGATCGCACGGTCGCGTTTCAGCACTGGTTGAGCGGTGAGTCGGACGCTCGTGCGCTCGCGCATTCGTTGCATACGCGGCGATTCGCGCCGTTGTGTGTGGCGCTCGACCATCTCGCCGCCTGGTGCACGGTGGCCGCGTCGACGTACGCACCGGACGTGCCGGCCGATTTGTTGACGGTCACGAATGCCGACCTGTTCGCGCCGTTCGTCCGCGAGGCTTTCGTTGTGTGCGCGGCAAACCGGCCGTCGGTCGCCGAGTTCGTCGGCCTGCGGCGCGCGCAGACCGAGACATTGCTCGACCGCTTTCTCGACCGCCTCTGCCGTGACCTGCCGGCCTGGCCCGACCGTCCGGAGCTGCGCTGGCCGGTCACCGGATTGTGGATGCATGGCGAGGAAACCCACAATGGCGGCCAGCGGGTCATTCGGGTCGACCTGGCCGGCGGTGGCAGCGTCGCGTACAAACCACGACCGGCCTCTGGTGAGCTGCTCTTTCTCGGCGACGACCCGCGGACCTCGGTTTTCGCCCTGCTCAACGGTTTGCCGTCGGCCTCGGGCGAGGTGCGGCTGCCGGTGCTGCCGAGTTGGCGCGGCGAAGGCGCGGATCGCGGTGACTATTCCTGGCAGGAGTGGGTCGAGCGGCCGCGGCAGTGGGGTGTGTTGCGGCGCGAGGGACCGTACGAGCTGGCCGGCACACGGCTGGAGCCGGTCGAGGCCGCGAGGTTCTGGCGCCGCGCCGGCGCCCTGGCCGCCGCCTGTTTTGCCTTTGGCATCACGGATCTGCACGGCGGCAACCTGCTGGCCGGCGCGCGGCCAGGCGGTGATCCGATGCTCTATCCGGTCGACCTGGAGATGTTTTTCACGCAGGCGCCACGACTGTCGCACACCACGCTGGTCTACGCGCCGTCCGCCTCGACGACACACCATGTCGGCCTGGAAAACGAGCCGCGCTGGTGTGACATCGACGGCCATCCGGTGTGCTGGACCCGTGGCCCGGACGGCGCGTTGTCCCTGCGCGTACGCGACGAGTCCATCACCCGCACGACCACTCGGTCAGTGGTCGGCGACACCGCCGGCAACGCCGGCTATGGCGGCTATCTGCCGGCGATGTTACGCGGCATGTTCGACTGCTGGACGTTGATGTGCCGGCACCGCACCGCGATCCACGACCTGGTCGCCGAGGCCGGGGACGCGGTCGTACGCGTCGTACGCCGGTCGACCGCCGAGTACGTGCGGGCATTGCAGGCCGAGTGGGTCAGCGGCGAGCCAGCCGCGGCCGATTTCGACGCGGCCGAGAGACAACAGCTCGACCAGGGCGACGTGCCGTATTTCTTCCGCGCCGTCCACGGCGGACCGCTGCGCCATCTCACCGGTGAGCTGACCGACGACGTGGAGCTGACGGCGGCGACGGGCCGGCTCGACCTCGCCACTCTCGGCACGGCGCTGCGCGACGCCATCGAGCATGTCTTCGACGACATTCCTTCGCTCCATGTCGACGATCCGGACCTCGGCCTGCGCCTGCGGCTGTACGGACCCGCCGACGGCTCGGCGACCTTCGACTGGCCGCGGGCCGGCCGCCGGATCACCTATCGCTGGAGCGGCGCGGCGATGCGGCTGGCCATCGACGCGATCGACACGCCGTTGGTGGAGGAGCCGGTGCCGGCGGTCGCGGAGATCAGGCAGCGGCTGCTGCGGCTGGACCGGCTGGACGGCCGGCTGCGGATGCCGTGGGCGCGCGGCGGCTTCGCCGACGAGTCGCTGCACCGCAGGCTGACGACGCTCACCAGATCGGCGGCCGGCTGGCTGCGCGACGTCCTTGACGAGCACGGCTGGCCAGGTCGCTCGACCGTCGGTACGGCGGCGACGCTGGCGGCCAGCCGGCTGGTCCAGCATCTGGAGGATGATCTGCCGCTGCAGCGCCGCTGCCTGGAGCTGATGACGGCGGCCGCCGAGGCCGGTGACTTCCCGCTCCGCGAGCTCGCGTACGTCACCGACACGATCCGGCTCGCCGAAGGCCGGCCGCAGCTCTATGGCACCAAGTTCGACCGGGTGGACGGCGAGTTCGTGCCGTGCCGGATCGAGGACCCCGACCACGTCGAAGAACGCAGGAGAGCCATGGGACTGCTGTCTCTCGAGGACTACGCCGAGCAGCTGCGACAGCGGTTCGCGTCATGACCGGCAACTGGTCCGAGGTCGTGAGCCGCCACTGGCTGCGCGAGGCGACGGTCGTGCCGGCGGCCGCGCCGATCGGCCTGTCGGCGGCCTTCGGTCTGACGGTCGAGGCGTGTGCGCCGTTTCGTGCCGGTACGCGCTTCGGCGCGCTGCCGGACGTACGGTTTCGCGCCGCGGACGGCGTGATCCGCGCGCCCGGCGAGCTCCTGCCGGACGCCGCAGATCAGAGCTTCGACGGCTACCTCGACCGCGTACGGGGTTGCCAGCTGACCGTCGAGCAGCCGCTGTTGCTCGACTTCGCGCACTGGTCGGCCGTACGCGACGAACTGCGTGCGCTGTGGCGCCGGGTCGGGTGGCCGAGCCTGTCCGTCGTGCCGGAGCTGGTGGCCGGCGACGGAGAGTCGACGGTGACGGCAGGGGAGACGCATGCCGAGCTGGCCTGGATATTGACCGGGTCGCTGCGTACGGCCGACGGCGCCGCGGTTTCGGCCGGAGAGCTGCTTTTCCGGCCGGCCGGCCGGCGAGCCGCCGACACCGTCGATCGTTGCGTGATGCTGCGGCTGCGCGTGCCGACCGACGGCCGGCTCGCCTTCGTCGCGGTGAAGGACGCGCTCGCCGAGGCGCTGGACGCGCGGCGAGACGGCGACGCCGTGCCGTACGTGCCGGTCGGCGAGACCGTGCGGCCGGTCGCCAGGGTCGCCGAGGAGTTTCGCGAGGCGGTCAACTCGGTGGTGGTCGAACGGACTTTGCGCGTACAGGCGGCGAAGCGGTGGTCGGCCGGTGGCCTGGAACCAGTCGCGCCGCGGCCGCCGGCGTCGCTGACCACCGGCACGCGGATCCGCCGGACGGCCGAGATCGCGCGCGTGCCGGCCGGATCCGACCGGTGGATCTGGACCGTGAACGGCCACGGCCTGCCGCTGTCCGGCCGCGCCGGTGACCGGCTGCTCGCCGAGCTGCCGCTGGGTCGTGAGGTCGGCGTCGGCCAGCTGTGCGACGCGATGAACGCCGCGGATCGGGTCGACGCCGTGGTCAGGCTGCTGAGCGCGCTCTATCGGCTGTACGCGTTCGAACTGGTCGGAGAAGGGGCCTGACGATGTCCGACATCGCTGAGCTGGACACGCTGGACTGGGATGTCTTCGTCGAGCGGTTCTGGGACCGCCGGCCGGTGCTGGTCCGGCACCTGCCGTGGGCGCCGTTCCAGGAGGACGAGGTCTATCAGGCCGCGGTGCGGGCGACCGCCGAGCTGGAGCCGGGCCTGATCCCGCCAAACGCACAGTTCACCGTCGAGCGCCGGCAGCAGGTCAGCCGCGGCGACCTGCTGCCGGAAGGCGCCGATGCCAGCCTCGCCGGCTATCAGAAGCGAGTCGCCGAGCGGCTCGGCGGCCGCCGGTACGCGCTGGTCGTACACGGCTTCCACGGCTTCTGTTTCCCGCAGTGGAAGCGTGAGCGCGACTTCTACGCCGGCCTGTGGCAGCGGGTCGGCCTGCCGTTGAGCGGCGCCATCACGACGTTGTTCCACGGCACGTACGAGCACAGTCCGGTCGGCGTCCACAAGGACCGGTTCGCCACCTTCATGTTCGGCCTCTCCGGCCGCAAACGGATGCGGTTCTGGCCGAGCCGGCCGTGGACCGCGCCGGTCAGCACCGTGCTGGACTACCAGCCGTACGTGGCCGACTCCTTCGCCGCCGAGGTTGGTCCCGGTGAGTTGCTCTACTGGCCGTCCAGCTATTTCCACGTCGGCGAGAGTGCCGGCGACACCGCCGCCACCAGCGTCAACATCGGTGTGCCGCGAGAGGGACACCGCGCCGCGTACGACCTCGACGACCTGCTGCTGAACGCGGATCCGGCGCTGCTGGCCGATCCGGGCCTCGGCTTTCGCCAGTTCGACGCGCCGGCCGGAGCCTCGACGGCGATCACCGAGCCGGCCGGCCTGGCGCCGGCGATGGCCGACGCGCTGCGGCATTTCCGCCAGCTCGCCGACCACCAGCTGGCGAGGCGTACGGCCGACCGGTCGTTGCGGATACGGACTGCCGGCGGCTTCCGTCCGGTGCCGCCACCCGCGCCGCGTGTGCCGCTGACCGACGGCACAGTCGTGCGACCAGTGGAGGAGATCGCGATCGCCGGTGGCCTTTGTGCGGCCAACGGTCAGGTGACGTCGTTTGGCGCGCGACTGCGGCCGCTGCTGGACCGGCTGCGCGACGGCCAGCCGGTCACGGCGGACGGAGAAGCTGGCCGCGCGCTGCTGGAGACGTTGGAGAGCTTCCGTGCCGTACGCCGGGACGTCTGAACGTGAACGCGCGAGCGGCATCGTCGCGGAGCTCGCCGCCCGGCTGGCCGATCCGGACGCGGTCGCCGCGGTCGCGAGTGCTCCGGACAACCTGCACGACGCGCTGCCGCGGCCGGTGCCGGTGTGGCTGCCGGACACGCTCGGCGAAGGCCATCCGGGTGTCGCGCTGCTGTTCGCCGAGTTGGCCGCGACGGATCCGGCGATGCGGCGGGCGGCACACGGTCATCTCGCGGCCGCGTCGCGCGCGATCGGCGGCGTGCGGACGCAGTTGTTCATGGGAGCCGCCAGCGTCGGATACGCCGGCCATGTCGCGGCGGCCAGCTACGGCGGCTACACGGCGATGCTCGAGCGGCTCGACGAGCACGTCGCCACCGCTGGTGTCCGGCAGGCTTCGGCGTACCGCGACGATGTCGAAACCGGCCGGTCGCCGGGCGGTGGCCGGCTCGACCTGATCAGCGGCATCACCGGTGTGGGCCGCTATCTGCTGGCGCGCGGCCTGGCGGAGCCGCTGGCCGAGGTGCTGGCATGTCTGGTGGCCGCCGGGTTGGCTCCGGACGTACGCGTCGACGGCGTACCGGTGGCGGCGTGCTGGAGCAGCGACAACGCCGGCGGCGGAGTGGACCTCGGCATCGCGCACGGTGTGAGCGGACCGCTCGCGCTGCTGGCGCTGAGCTGGCGGGCCGGCGTACGCGTCGGGGGACAGGACGCCGCGATCGAACGGATCGTCGGCATCCTGGATCGGTGGCTGGTCGAGGACGACGCCGGTCCGTACTGGCCGGCCTGGGTGTCGGTCGCCGACCACCGCGAGCCGCCGGAGCGTACGCGCGGCCGCGACGCCTGGTGCTATGGCGCCGGCGGCATCTCGCGCGCATTGTTCCTGGCCGGTGCCGCGCTCGACCGGCCGGACTGGCGCAAGCTCGCGATCGCCGCGCTGCGCGGTGCCGTGCAGACCGCCGACTATCCGGCGATCCGCGACGCCGGCCTGTGCCACGGCTGGTCCGGGTTGCTGCAGATCACGGTGCGGATGGCCGGCGACACCGGCGATCCGGGGCTGTGGAGTGCCGCCGACGCACTCGCGGTGCGGACGATGGACGACTATGACGCCGAGTGTCCGTTTGGCTTTCGCTATGCACCGTACGTGGCACCGCGGCCCGCGGACCGGCCGGGTTTCGTCGGTGGCGCCGCGGGAATCGCGCTCGCGCTGCACACGTACGCCGCTGGCGAGCCACCGCGTACGCCGTGGGACGCGGCGCTGCTTCTCGCCTGAGGTTCACCAGTCGAAGGAGAACAGCTGGTACGACGCGGCGGTCCACACCCGGTCGGGCTGGTTGAGCGTGTCGTTGTCGATCCGAATGGTGATGGAGTTTTTGCCTGCTGTAAGGGATTTCGGCAGTGGGAAGTCGTCGTCGCGCCAGCAACGGTCGTGGCCGTCGTAGCCGGTTTTGCGTGACACGCCGGCGTTGTACCAGGTGCCGGCCGGTTGGCCGTCGACGTACGCCTTGGCGCGCTGGTTGGCGACGCAGGAGTTGAACGTACGCCGGAGGAAGGCGCCGGCATTGTTGCTGTGCAACGACATCGTGAACGTCGTGCTGGTGGTCATCCGCGCGACGGTGTCGGTGAGCAGGGGACTGTTGGAGGTGTATTCGTACGCCGCGGTGAGCGGGGAAAGCTGGTCGCTCGGCGACTGGTAGCCGTGGTCGCCGGGTGAGGCGACCGCGAGTTGGTCGGTCGGCGTAGCGGTGACCGTCGGCGTGCCGTACCAGAGCATTGTCGCCTTGTAGGGCTGCGTGTTGTCGTTGACGACGCCGTGTTCCCAGTCGACCCGGAGGTGGTTGGTGAAAGGCACGCTGTCGGCGATCAGGAACCGGTACTCGGCCGCACCGTCCACATCGGACCCGGCTGGATTGTTGGTGGAGCTGGGAAGCCCGGCCATCGGCAGCGAGGTCTGGTTGCCGTTGTGCCAGTAGTCTCCACCCATTCCCCATTCCTCGGTGCCGGTGACCGCGAGCTGCGGCGTTTTGCTGCCGTCCACGTAGATGTGCGGATCGCCTTCCAGCGTGGCGCCGACCGCGCCGAAGTTGATCACCGTGCCCACCAGCTTGCCGCTTCCCTGGTAGTCAAGGAAAGTCATGTCCCTGCCGGCCTGTGGTGTGGGGATGTCGGTGTAGTTGGCGTGAAACCTGCCGACCCAGCTGAGTGGATCACTGAACGGCTCGTACCGGACCGACCAGCCGACCGGGTCCATCGCGGCGCTCGGCACCAGCTCGATCCGTGCGTTGGAGCCAAAAGGCATCGGCCAGTAGAGGCTGAAGTCCATGTAGGTGGAGCCGTCGCTGGTGATGTTGGCCGGCAGGCCGGCGACCAGTTGCCGGCCGGCCGGCTTGTAGACGCCGGCGCCGTCACCGGTCAGGTACTTGACCGGCGCGTCGACGCTCGGTGTCGTCTCGCCGTCCCAGTAGATGCGCAGCCGTGAGTTGCCGAAGCGCACTTTTTGGCCGTACGGCACGTGAAAGCTGATGGCGCGGAGCTGGTTGCTGCCGTCGATGCTGGCGACCGGCACGGCCGCGCCCGCTGTTGGCAGCGCGACCGTGCCTTGCGCTGTCGGGATGTCCTTCGGTGCGATGTCGGTGCCGGCCGACCGAAGAAGCGCGGTCGCCTGGCTGGTGGCCGTGGCGGTCTGCTCCGGCAGTGGCGTGTCGACCGCCAGTTTTCGGTACATGGCATAGAAGTTGCCGTTGGCGGCCGACGACATGAACTGCATGTTGGTGGCGTAGGGGATCGAGGTGGCGACGATGCTGCTGCCTTGGCTCTGGTTGACGTTGAGCGACAGCGGATACGGCAACGTACTCGCCGGCGTCGTCGTCGGACTGGTCTGTCCGAGGTCGGCCGGCTTGAGCGGCGCGAGAAAGACCGGGTTGCGGGTGGCCCACGGTCCGCCGATCTCCTCCTGCATCCGCATGAACGTCACGACACCGGGACCGGCCTGGTCGAACAGCACGCGGCCCCCGAACGGCGATGCACCGAAGGTGGTGACGTTGTCGGTGTTGCTGCCACCGGGATCGGCGCTGGACTGGCCGCCGACCCGGTCGCCGATCTCCAGATACGGCAGCTTGTCCCAGTGCAGATAGCTGTCGAGGCCGAGATAGAGCGGCGGCGGACCGGCCGGCTCGGTGGCGTACGCCGGAGCCGTCGCGGTCAACGCGAACGCGCTCGCCAGTGCGGCGGCCAGGAGCGATCGAGCGGCAGGCATGCGGCCTCCTCGGCGATTTGTAGCGCTATATTAGGCGCGCCGAACCGCCGGTCAAGCCGGTGGCGCGATCAGGCCAACACCACTGTCACGGCGCAGCGACCGCGTCGAGAAGTCGTTTGATCGCCGTACGGTCCCCGACCACGGCGACGCTGCCATTGGCGCATGCGGCGTCGAGGGTCGTGGGATCGGACAGCAGGCCGCTGAGCGTCTTGGGGTCCGTACGCAGCGACACGTCCGCGCTCGCCGGCTCGCCGGCGGCCACCTCCGCACGTCCGGACCCGAGCCGGACGGACCAGACGCGGCCGTCGAGTTCGAGGCGATAGTGCGTCGGCGGCGCTGCCGGGTCGGGTCGGGCGGCTTGGCGCAGGAAGATCAGCACGGACGTGGCGCTGAGCGCGGCGGGGCCTGGCGGTTGTGGCGCGTCGATTCCCCAGTCGCCGAGCGCGAGCACGATCGGTTCGAGTTTTCGGCCCCATTCGGTCAGTTCGTACGTGTTCGCCGGCGGCGCGTCGCGCTGGATCACCCCGTGCCGCTCGAGCTCGCGGAGCCGGTCGGCGAGCAGGTTGGAGCTGACGTGCGGCAACGCGTGCCGCAGCTCGGAGAAGCGCTGCGGCGCGAAGAGCAGCTCGCGTACGACCAGCAGGGCCCATCGCTCTCCGACGACATCGAGTGCTCTCGCGACTCCGCACGAGTCCCGATAGCTGCGACTGGTTGGCACGACCACCCTCCTCGACTGCTCTGATCCGAAAATACCACAACGTTTAGTTGTTTTTAACAACTCACCATGGTTAGTATTCCGCTGATGCGACGACCGTCTGACAACGAACACCTGGAGGAAAAATGTTGCTCAAAGACAAGAACGCCGTGATCTATGGCGGTGGCGGAGCCATCGGCGGCGCGGTCGCACGAGTGTTCGCGCGGGAAGGCGCGCGGGTCTTCATCGCCGGACGTACGCAGCCGAAGCTCGACGCGGTGGCGCACGAGGTCGCGGCCACCGGTGGGAAAATCGAGACCGCGCAGGTCGACGCATTGGACCAGGAGGCCGTCGAAAAGCACGCCGATGCGGTCGCGGAGACGGCCGGTGGCATCGACATCGCGCTCAACGCCGTCAGCGTCATGCACGACCAGGGGACCACGCTGGCGGACCTCTCGCTGGCCGAGTTCATGCGGCCGGTCGACGGCTTCCTGCGTACGCTGTTCATCACCAGCAAGGCGGTGGCGCGGCACATGGGTGGCACGCGTCCCGGCGTCATCCTGACGCTGTCGGAGCCCGGCGCCAAGCTGGCCATCGGCGGCATCCTCGGACACAGCGTGAGTGCGGCCGGCAAGGAGGCGTTCTCCCGGGTCCTGGCCGCCGAGCTGGCACCGGACAACATCCGCGTCGTCTGCATCCGCCCGCACGCCATCGCCGACGCACCGGCGGCGGGCTCGTACACCAAGGACCTCTTCCGGCCAAGCGCGGCCGCGGCCGGGCTGTCGGTGGACGACATGCTCAGCGGTGGACTGGCGCAGGGGACGCTGCTGAAACGGCTGCCGACGCTCTCGGAAACCGCGGAGACGGCGGCCTTCCTGGCTTCGGACCGGGCCGGCGCCATGACCGGCACGGTCGCCAACCTGTCCGCCGGCGCGCTCGTGGACTGATGGCCTGATCGGGACCAACGATTGTGGTGGCACGGGTGGCCCTGAAAGATGCGCTGGAACCGCATGGCGCGCGACCGGGCCATTTGCGCTTCGGCGTACGCCTGACAGGCAGGAGGCGTCGGATGGCATCCCAGCCCCAGGTCAGTGAGGTCGAACGGACCACCATGCGCGCGGTGGCGCTGCGGTTGGTGCCGTTCCTGATGCTCTGCTATTTCCTGTCGTACCTGGACCGTACGAACGTCAGCATCGCGGCGCTGACCATGAACGACGACCTCGGCCTGACGGCGGCGCAGTTTGGCTTGGCGTCAGGGCTCTTCTTCATCGGCTATTTCTTCTTCGAGGTCCCCAGCAACCTGATCATGCACCGGGTCGGTGCCAGGATCTGGATCGCCAGGATCATGGTCAGCTGGGGGATCGTCGCCGCGCTGATGGCGGCGGTGCAGGGGCCGACCAGCGTCTACGTCGTCCGCGTGCTGCTCGGTGTCGCCGAAGCCGGCTTCTTTCCTGGGATCATCCTCTATCTGACCTACTGGTTTCCACCGGAGTATCGCGGCAGGGCGGTCGCGCTGTTCATGTCGGCGATTCCGCTCTCCAACGCGATCGGCGCGCCGATCGGTGGCGTTTTGCTGTCACTGCACGGCATCGCCGGCCTGGCCGGCTGGCGGTGGCTGTTCCTGCTGGAGGGCATCCCGACGGTGATCGTCGGCGTGCTGGTGCTGTGGCTGCTGCCGAGCCGGCCGGCGAACGCGCGCTGGCTGTCCGACCGGCAGCGGACCTGGCTGAGCGGCCGGATCGACGCGGAGGCGGAAAAGACCACCGAGCGGCACCGGATGAACGTGTGGCAGGCGATCAAACGGCCGCGCGTGTTGGCTTTGGCGCTGATCTATTTCTGCCTGCCGCTCGGCACGTACGCGATCGGCTTCTGGTTGCCGCTGATCATCAAGAAGACCCTCGGCATTTCGAGCAACCTCAACGTGTCGCTGCTGACCGCGGTGCCGTACGTGCTGGCCTTCGCCGGCATGATCGTCTGGGGCCGGGTCGTGGACCGCACCGGCCGCTACGCCGCCGGTGGCGCGCTGACCCTCGGGATCGGCGGCCTGGCGCTGGCCGCGTCGGCGCTGCTGACCGGCCTGCCGTGGCTGGGTTACGTCGGCCTGTGCGTCGGCGCCGTCGGTTCGCTCATGACGCATCCGGGATTCTGGGGCCTGCCACGGGCGTTCCTCACCGGCGCGGCGGCCGCGGCCGGCATCGCGACGATCAACTCCATCGGCAACCTCGCCGGTTTCGTCGGACCGTACTGGGTCGGCTGGATCACCGACGCACTCGGCGCTCAGCAGTGGGCGCTGGTCACCATCGGCCTGGTCATGGTCGCCGGCGCGGTCGGCATGCTGTTGCTCGGTGACGCACCGAAAAAGGCCTAGCCTCGATCTTTCGCGTGGGAGTTGAGTGACTGTTTGGCTGGTTGTGGGGTCTGTGTGTTTGTTTGTGGCAGGGCTGGTTTCCGGCGCTGTGTCGCCGGTTCTCCGGTCCTGGTTGTGGGGTTGGTTCGTCGTTTTTAGCTGGGTTGTAGGGATTTCCAGGCGTTGTCGATGAGGTGGTTGAAGGGCCAGTTGCGGGGTAGTCGTAGGCGTCGTCGTCGGCCGCTGTGGATGATGCGGCCGGCGACGGCCAGGATGCGTAGCCGTAGGCGTTTGGGTTCCCAGCGTCTGGCGGGTTGGTGTGTGTCCCAGGCCAGGGTTTGGGTCCAGGCCAGCAAGTCCGCCGCTAGTGCGGCGATTTCCAGCCAGATCTGGTTGTGGGCGTATCCGTGGAAGGGCAGGTTGCGCATGCCGGTGTCTTTCTGCGCGCGGATACGGTCCTCGCAACGGGCTCGTTGCCGGTGGCGTACTTCCAGTGTGTCCAGTGTCCAGCCGGGGCCGTGGGTGTTGGTGGCGAAGCAGGTGATGCGCCACCCGTCCTGGTCGGTGAGGCGTAGTTGCGCGCCGGGGTGTGGTCGTTCCCGGCGGGCGATCACCCGCATCCCGGCTGGCCATTGTTGAGGACCGGGTCGGGTTGCCGGGGTCGGGTCGGGCATCCATCGCGTGAGCTCGGCGACCTGCGCGCCCTCGCGCGGCTGGCCGTCACCGTCAACAGCCGGTCTCCAGGCCTGCGGCGGGATAGCCTCCATCGCGGCTTTGACCGTTTCATGGGCCGGGAATCCGATCGAATACTCCAACCCCAGATCGGTGATGTGATGCAGGAACGCCTTGGAACACGCGCCGGAATCGGCACGGACCAACACCTGCGCGCGCTCGCCTTCGGGCAGCTGGGCCAGCGCCAGATCCAGAGCCTGGACATGGTCCTGCTTGTTCCACGGTGAAGCGTTGCCAGGACGCAGTTGCAGCACCAGGCTTTCTCCGGTCCCGTACTGGCCATGGTCGACGAACGCGCACATCGGCGCGAATCCGAACCCGCGTTTGTGGGTAGCGCAGGCACGTTCTTTGTCCGAGTGCGCGGTCACCAATGTCGAGTCCAGATCGATGATGACTTGGCCGCCGTCGCGACTACCCGCACGGCCGGCCAACGGCCGGCGCCGCTTCCAGACCGCGCACCGCGCCTGAGCCCGCGCGGACCGGATCGCCGGCAGGACAGCATCAACATCGCCAGCCAACGTGCTGACCAGCCGCGATATCGTCGGATCGCTGGCCACCGGCCCGAACAGTCCAGGTTGCGCCCGGACCACGCTCACATCCGCTAAACAGTCACCGCCGAGCGCAACCGCGGTCGCCAGGTCGCAAACGATCTTCCCCGGACCGTGGCGGACCCGGCGACCACGCCACGGATCAAGGGCTACCGACAACGCTCGCCGCACACCTGACAACCGGATCGTCTGCCGTAACAACAGTCCGCCAGCAGAGGACACCAACGACTCGCGAGCCGGATCCAGAACCAACCCGCCAACCCTGTTAACCTTCACCTACGGAGTGCCTTCCAGTGCAGTGACCCTTGAGACGTCGCAATCCCAAGTTTCCCGCACTGGACAGGCACTTCCGTGCATTTCTAGGCCGTGTCACCGGCCAACAGATGAAAGCCCGAGGCTAGGGCGTGTTTCCAAACCCTCGGCGCTGTTTTCGGGCATGCTGGGGTGATGGTGTTTAGGCAGGAGATTTCGGACGAGTCGTGGGCTTTGTTGGAGCCGTTTTTTCCGAAGTGGAAGGGGAATGGTCGGCCGATCTCGGATATGCGGCGGGTGGTGGAGGGGGTCGCGTGGCGGTTTCGGACCGGGGCGCCGTGGCGGGATATGCCGGAGCGTTTCGGGCACTGGAACACGATTTATGGCTGGTTCTGGGACTGGTCGAAAGACGGTACCTGGGATCGAGTGCTGCAGGAGGTGCGGAAACAGGCCGCCAGCGCTGGTGACCTGGAGTGGGTGGTGTCGGTGGACGGGTCGATCGTGCGTGTCCATCAGCACGGCGCAACCCTCGCGCGCGACACGAGTGATGCAGGTGACCACACAGGGGGCTCTACAGGGGGCTCTACAGGGGGCTCTACAGGGGGCTCTACAGGGGGCTCTACAGGGGGCTCTACAGGGGGCTCTGTCGAATTACAAGAAAACCCGCGACCCCGGACCAGGTGAACCGGCCGGTCACGGAATCGGTAAGTCCAGGGGTGGCCTGACGACGAAGTTCCACGTCGCGGCCGACCTCAAGCAGCGACCGTTGGGGCTGGTGGTCACCGGCGGACACGCCGCGGACTCCACGTTCATGCACGTGGTACTGGAGACCATCAGCATCTCCAATGGCCGGCCCGGCCGGCCGCGGACCAGGCCGGACCGGGTGATCGCCGACAAGGCGTACACCGGCAAGCCGTGCCGCGACTACCTGGCCCGGCGCGGCATCAAAGCCACCATCCCCGAACGTGGGGACCAAAAACGTGGTCGCGCCAACCGCGGGTCCGCCGGCGGCCGACCTCGCACTTTCGATCCAGAAATCTACAAAGGCCGCAACGTCGTGGAACGCTGCAACAACAAACTCAAACAATGGCGCGGCATCGCCATGAGAACAGACAAAACCGCACGCAGCTACCTCGCCGGACTCACCCTCGCCGCCACGCTCATCTGGACCAAATCACTAGTTTAGAAACACGGCCTAGTACTCCAGCCGCACTTCGTGATCTTGGTTTGAGGGCCGTCGGCGTGGCGTGGTGAGATGGCGCGGCCACCGCGTGATCATGCAGTGTTTGTGAAGACAACCAATGATTTTGCGGTGGCCGCTGGTCACAGCGTAGAACACGGGGTGGACCCGGTCCGATGGCAGGCGGAGTTCGATGAGCTGGTCGCGAGTATCGGGCCGCGGTTCTTTCGGGTGGAGCCTCGTCTGAGGGTCCAACGGTTCCTGGCTGGTTTGTTGTCGGATATGCCCGTGAAGAACTGCTGGACGATCGCCGAGCATGCAGGTGAGACGGGGCCGGATGGGATGCAACGGCTGCTGGCCAACGCGGCGTGGGATCAGGATGGCGTGCGTGATGATCTGCGTGCCTATGTGGTGGACCGGTTGGCTGATGCCGACGCGGTGCTGGTCGTTGACGAGACTGGAGATCTGAAGAAGGGCAATAAGACAGTCGGGGTGCAGCGGCAGTACTCCGGCACCGCGGGACGGATCGAGAACTGCCAGATCGCCGTTTATCTCAGCTACGTCACCAAACGTGGGCACGCTTTCATCGATCGCGAACTGTATCTGCCGCGCAGCTGGATGGACGACGATCCCAGCTGCCAGGGCCGTCGAGCTGTCGCCGGGGTTCCCGAGGACATCGAGTTCGCCACCAAGCCGGAGCTGGCGAGGATGATGATCCTGGCCGCGCTGGATGCCGGTGTTCTGGCGAAATGGGCGACAGCGGATGAGGTGTACGGGCAAAATCCTGGTCTGCGTGAGACCCTGTCCGCGGCCCGGATCGGCTACGTGCTCGCCGTGCCGTGCTCCTATCTGGTGCCGACCACTGACGCAGATACCGGAGATGGCCGGCGAGTTCGCGCTGACGCGCTGATCGCCGGCCTCGACGCTTCCAGGTGGGGTCGCTACTCGGCCGGTGATGGCGCCAAAGGGCAGCGCCTCTACGACTGGGCCAGAGTCCCCATCGCCGCCGAGGATGGTCACCAATGGCTGCTGGTGCGTCGCAGCATCAGCACCGGGGAACTGGCCTACTACCACTGCTATTCACCACGTCCGGTCAAACTGGCCACTCTGGTCGGTGTCGCCGGCCAGCGTTGGCCAATAGAGGAGAACTTCCAAACCAGTAAAGGGCAAACCGGCCTGGACGCCCACCAGGTCCGGCACTGGATCTCCTGGTACCGATGGACAGTCCTGGTCATGCTCGCGCACGCATTCCTCACCGCGCTCGCGGCAACCGCTCCCCAGTCGCCGATCGTCAACGGAAAGCCAGTCATTCCCTTAACACTTGCCGAGATCCGCCGCCTCTTCAACGCGTTCGTCATCCACATCCGCCAAACAGTCAACGAAGTTCTCCATTGGTCACTCTGGCGTCGACACCATCAAGCCACCGCCAAGCAAGCCCACTACCAGCGACAACAGGCGCTACAGGCCTAAATCACGAAGTGCGGCTGGAGTACTAGGCCCTAGCTTGCGAAGCCGGATCCGGTCCAGCGATAGCGTGTGTTGCGTACGTTTCCGTCGTCGGCTTCGACCGACACCGTGACGACACCGGAGTCCGCCGCGACAGCGTCGACGATGCCGTCGGATCGCGGCACGGTGGCCAGCACGCCGAGTCGCGCGATCGTGCCGTCCGGCTGGGTCGTCATGGCCAGTACGGCCGCTGCCGCCGTCCCGGTGCCCTGCGTCTTCTGGTCATAGCTCAGGCAGTCCACGACCAGGAGCGCCTCCGGTTTGCCATCGCCGTCCAGGTCCGCGGTCGGCACCCGATAGTCGTTGGACCCCAGCGGATCGAGCGACCAGCCGGGGTTGTGACCGGTCGCATCGCCGGCCTGCGAGCCGTGAAAGGCCACCGTACGCGCCGGACAGCTCCCCATCGCCGGCACGGTGATCGACTGTTCTCCCCAGTCGACGTTCTCGATCGCCCCGGCTCCAAACCGGGCGAACGACGTCCCGTTCCAGCGATATCGGCGGGACCGGAGGTTTCCGCCGGAGTCACTGACATCCACGCGTACGGTGCCACCGGCGACACTGACCGAGCTGATCTCCTCGGTGCCGTCCGCTGCGGCCTGCGCCACCTGGTAGGCACGCAGGCGGCCGTCGGCGGCGGCGAGCTCGGCGATGATGTTGTACGAGTCGGGCCGCTCGGTCTGGCAGTCGACCCTGATCAGCGCGTCGGTGGTGCGGTTGCCGTCCAGATCGGCGTAGAGCGGGCCGTTCCACTTCCCGCCCTGGTCGACCACCCAGGTGTCCGCGCCTCTCTTCGCCAGGCCGCCGACCGCGGTCAGGCCGGTGACGGCTGGACAGCCCGGCAAGGCCGGCAGGTCATAGGTGTGGTTTTTCCAGTCCACCGAGCGAACCCTGCTCTCGGCAGCCGGGCGGTCGGGGCGCACCAGGAAGGCGATGGCCGCGGCACCGAGCAGGACGACAGCTGTCGCGGCGAGTGCCACGACGACGCGCCGGCGCCGCGCCGGCTCACGCTCCACGGGTGTCGCGGTCGCCGGCGCCTCGGCGATCGCCAGCAGCTCCTGCTCCGCCCGAGCCGCGGTGAGCCGACTGCGCTGGTCCTTTTCCAGCAGTCCGAACAAAACAGGTGCCAGTGGTCCGGCTTGTCGAGGCGGGTCCGGCGGGTTGTTCAGGATCGCGGCCATGGTCGGCAACGGCCCCTCGCGGTCGAACGGTCCGCGGCCCTCCACCGCGGCATAAAGCGTCGCACCCAACGAAAACAGGTCGCTCGGCACGTCCGCGGCCTCGCCACGCAACCGTTCCGGCGCGAGAAACGGTGGCGAGCCGAGCAGCACACCGCTCGCCGTCAGCGACATCTGTCCGCGCTCGTACGCGATGCCGAAGTCGGTCAGGCTGACTTGTCCGGTGTCGTCCACGATGACGTTCGCCGGCTTCACGTCCCGGTGCAGGATGCCGGCCGCGTGCGCGGCGCTCAGCGCGCCGAGCAGCGCGACCCCGATCTCGGCGACCCGGGCCGGCGGCAACGGTCCGTCGGCGAGTACGTCCTCCAGACTCCGGCCGGTGATCAGCTCCATCACCAGCCACGGTGTAGATTCCACGGTGAGTACGTCGTACACGCGCACGATCGCCGGATGCCGTAGGCGCGCGCCGATCCGCGCCTCCTTCAGCAGCCGTTCCGACATTTCCTGGCGTGCCGCCGCCGACATCGTCAGAGGCAGCAGCAGCTCCTTCAGCGCGACGTCGCGGTCGAGGACCAGGTCGTGCGCGCGCCATACGCGGCCCATGCCACCGCGGCCGATCAGGCCGACGATCGCGTAGCGGCCGGCGAGACAGTCTCCCGGCGCCGTCCTCACGAGCCGGCAGGCCCGCCGCGGGACGCCGGCTCGTCCGGCTGTTTGTTGGCCAGGACGGCTCCGGCGACTCGCTGCCACATCGCCACTGGGTTGGACACGTATGAGCCCCTTCACTGGATGCGTACGGCCGAGACTCGACCGCTCACGACGGTGGGGCCAGCTGTTTTCGATGGATCGAAAACACCTCAGTCCTGGTGCAGGAGAGCGTGTCCCAGTCCGGTGAGGGCGTGCTGGATGGCGTTTCCGTTGCGCATACTGGCGATCAGACCGGCCTGGCGCAACAGCGCGGCCTGTTTGCTTGCCGTCCCGATGGAGATGCCGAGGCGGCCGGCCAGCTCGGTCGTCGTCGCCGGATGCTGGAGGCTGTGCAGGCAGGCGGCACGCGTACGACCGACGACCGCGGCGAGGTGCTCAGGTGGTGCGGTGGCCGAGCCGCGCCGCGCGTCGCCAGCCGCGTAGATCAGCACCGGCGGCAGGTCGGCGTCGATAAAGGTGATCGGGTTGCCGCTGCAGAAATACGACGGCACCACGGTCAGGCCACGGCCCTGCAGGTGGATGGTGTGCGACTCGGGAAAGCGGGTCAGCAGGACGCGTCCGTCCCAGCCCAGAATGCCGGGCAGGCTGGCCAGCATCGCGCCGACGCCGCGCTCGGTGAGCAGCCTGACGCGTTCGCCGCGGTCGTGCGCGACGGTGGTGCCGACCGCCGGCCACTGCGGAGCGACCAGCAGGTCGTACGCCTTCTGGACGGCGCCGCTGAGGGCCTGCACCGAGCCGCGGTCACCGCTCGCGAGCCGGCGAACCCACGGCGGCGGCTCGCGGTGGGCGAAGGCCAATGCCAGGTCGGTGCGCAGCCGCCGGCCGGACAGGCTGGCGATCGCCTCGCATCCGGCCTCCCAGTCAGTGGTCAACGGCGCCGGTGTCAGGAAGTCGGGGAACCGGCCGGTGACCGGCACCAACGTGAACAGGTTGGCCAACGCCGCCTGGTTTTCCGGCGTACGCGGTGCGTCACGCCGGACCCGGCGGCGCCAGTCGGCGAGCCGGGCCGGCTGCGCCGCGTCCCGAGCCCGGTGCAGGCTGAGCACCATCTCCCACATCGGGTCGGGTCCGGCCGCGAGCCGGACCCGCTGCAGGTCCTCTCGTTCGAACACCAGTCGTAGCACCGAAGCTCGTGTCGTGCCGCGCATCGTCCCCGTCGCACTCGGTAGGCTCCAACGGCATTGTATCCCCGGCCTGCCACTCGACCTGCCGTTTTGCCTTACCAGGAAAGATATCCGGCGAGTTGGACGATCCGCAGAATGACCAATACGATCGCCAGCGCGAGGTAAATTCGCAAGGTCAGCATGCCGGCTCGACGCAGCGGCGAGAAGACTGGGCGGGGGAGGGTGTCCAGCGCCGGTGTACGCCAGGACATCTTGTCTCGCACGCCCCGCGTCACCGGGGCTTGCCTGTTGGACAGCAGAAGCGCGGCTCCGCCGAGGACGCCGACCCCCGCGCCGACCGCGAAGCCGATTTCCAGTGTGTTGGTGGAAAGGCCGGGGAAAAGCGTCGCCGCCGTGAGCGAGAGCGACAGCAACACCAGCGTCCAGACGATCGCGCCGGACACGACGTTCTGCCGTACGGAGTTGACCCATGGTCCGAGGACGGCCCGGTCGTTGCACAGCAGGATAAGGAAAACCGTCGCGGACGGCAGCAGGACGCCGGCGAGCGCCTGCACGCCCTGGGTGATCAGCCCGAGAGGCACGCCGGGAATGAGGACGACCGCCGCGGACACGCCGATCAGTGCGCCGTAGGCGACATAGAACAGCGGTGCCTGCGAGATCTTCCAGTGCAGCGAGTGACGTTTTTTCATGATGTCGCCAAGGGTGTACGCCGTCGCCAGACCAACGGCGTTGGCGCCGACCAGGGAAGCGTCGAGCAGGATGATCGCGAACAGCGCGCCGACGACCGGCCCGGCGTGCTGGCGCAGGCCCTCGGCGACGGCGGCCGCGTCGGTGAACTGGCCGACCAGTCTCGTACCGGCGAGACCGTACGCGGTGACCGCCATCAGCGCGATGGCGCCGGCCATCACCACCGCGATGCCGATCCACAGATCCGCGCGCTCGTACCGGATCCAGCCGGGGGTGATGCGCTTGTCGACCACGTTGGACTGCTGGAAGAACAGCTGCCACGGCGCGACGGTGGTGCCGACGATCGCCACGATCACCAGCAACAGCGTGGAATTCAGGCCGCCGGGGAATCCAGGGACCAGGCCGGCGACGGTCGAGGACGCGGTCGGATGCACCAGCAGGGCCATCGGAACGATGAGCACGTTCACGGCGATCAGGCAGAACAGGACCCGTTCCCACCGGCGAAACGAGCCGCCGGTCACCGCCGCGAACAGCAGCACCGCCGCGAGCGGCACGCTCACGTAGGTCGGCAGGCCGAAATAGCCGAGTGCCTGGGAAACACCGATGAACTCGGTGACGATCGTCAGAGCGTTGACCATGAACAGGTCGGCGACGCTGAACGAACCCCAGAACCGGCCGAACCGCGCGAAGATCAGCCGGGCGTGGCCGACGCCGGCGACCGCGCCGAGCCGGACGACCATCTCCTGGTTGACGTACAGAACCGGGACCAGCAACGCGAGTGTCCACAGTAGACCCATGTGGTAGTTCTGGCCGGCCTGCGCGTAAGTCGATACGCCACCGGCGTCGTTGTCGCCGACCATCACGATCAGGCCGGGTCCCATGATGACCAGCAGCGTACGCACCCGCTGCCGCCAGGACCGGCGCGAACCGCGGTCGTATTGGCCGATCGTTCCGAGTGCGCCGACGATGTCGCCGACGTGTGCCGAGTCCGTCACCGCGGAGCTCGGGGAAGTGGTGAGGTCTGGACGAGTGGTCATGGTCGTCCTCCGTAAGGAATGCAGGTCCGCGAAAAGGCGGAAAACTGGCACGCGAAAGGCCAACCGGCGGACGGGAAAACGCGAACGCCGGTCAGCGGAAAGAGGGATGGAAGGCGGCGGGCGAAGGCCGCCCGGTATTACTGCCGTTGGGACTCATGCCCGCCACCTCCCTCATGACCACCGCGCGCAGCGCACCCAGGGAGTGTCGGCGCCACCGATGACGCCGTGTCGAGCACCCCTCCTCGTAAGAGCTTTGGCACTGCACGGCGTGTCCGCCGGCGATTTCCGCCGGCGGAAGCCACTTGGGGTCACCCCTTGGGCCGGGGAGACCTGTCCTGACCGGGAGCGTCTCTCGACGGGTGCGGTCAGTGGCCTGTGTCCGTGCAGACGCCTCACCGAACGAGGTGCTGCGGCCAAAATCCTGCACTTCGCGATCGCGGATGTCAAATGCCGACGATCACACTCGCTGGAATTTCCCTTGCGCTGACCCGATGTTTACCGGGCCAGGCGCCGGCCTGCCGGCGCTGCACGCCGAGGCCAACTCGTGCGACTTTGCCGGAACGCCGTGGCCTTTCGGTGGCCTGTCGCGCTCACTTCGGCTTCGCGTTGTCCGGCAGTTCCTTGTAGTCGGGCAGGTCGACGCCGTTGATGGCGCGTTGGATCAGGTCGAGGTCCCATTCGGGTTCGGTGTGGTGTTGGGTGCCGTTGAGGCTGTTTGCGTGGAGGCGGCCGATTTTCTGGTTGGCTTGCACGTACGGGAGCATCCGGTGTTGGTAGGCGGTGAATCCGGTGTGTGGGTCCCAGTCGGCGGCGGCCAGTTCGCTGGCCAGCAGGTAGGCGCCGACCAGGGCCAGGCCGGTGCCGCCGCCGGACATCGGTGAGGAACTGTAGGCGGCATCGCCGATCAGCCCGACCCGCCCGTTGGACCAGTGCGGCATCACCACCTGGGCGACCTGGTCCAGGTAGAAGTCCGGCGTGTCATCGGCGTGGCCCAGGATGCGCGGAGTCAACCATCCCATCCCCTCCATCCGCTCCCGCAGCAACCGCTTCTGCGCCGCGACGTCCCGATAGTCGACCTGGAAATCAGCCGCCGGGAAAGACAACATCGCCATCGCCCGGCTCGGATCCGGGACCGGCCGCAAACCAGCCGAACGCCCCGAGGCAGCGTCCCGGTAGTCCAACAACCACCGCCCCAACCCAAACTCGTTCGGCACACTGTAGAAGGCCAACACCAACCCCAAATGACGAACAAACCGCTCATGCGGCCCGAACACCATCGCCCGCAACGCCGAATGCAACCCATCCGCGCCCACCACCAAATCAAACCGCCGCCAACCACCACCACCAGCACCACCGGCACCGGCGAACAGCACATCAACACCCTCGCCGTCCTGAGTCAGCTCAGCGATCCGATCCCCAAACACATACTCCACCCCATCCCGCGTGTCCTCATACAACACCCGGGACAGATCACCCCGCAGAATCTCAATCTCCGCGATATACCCATCCCCACCATCATCCTCCGCACGAAACGTCTCCACCACCGCCCCATCCACATCCACCGTGTACGCACCAGCCGTCAACGTCCGCGCCGCCCGCACCCGCGCCTCCAACCCCATCCGACCAATCACCTCCCGCGCCACCCCACGCGCATCCACCGCCTGACCACCCCCACGCAACCCCAACGCCCGCTCCACCACCGTCACCCGCGCACCACGCCGACACAACCAATGCGCCAACGCCGGCCCCGCGATACTCGCACCAGCCACCAACACCCTCACACCACTCATCTGCCCGCCTCCTGCGATCGTTTCGGTCCGTCTGGACAGGCAGACTCGGATACGGCCGGAAACTCATCGCGTGCGTTCCCTGCCGGCGAAGGTGGTTTGTCACGGCGCCGGCAGGATCCCGTGCCGGATGGCGGCGATGACCGCGGCCGTACGGTCGTTGACGCCGAGTTTTTCGAACGTTCGCAGCAAATGTGTCTTGACGGTTGCCTCGCCGATGTGCAGGTGTCGCGCGATGGCCGGATTGGACATGCCGGCGGCGACGTGGCGGAGGATCTCGGTTTCGCGTGCGGACAACGCGGTGAACGTGGTGGTCCGGATCTTGTTGACCAGCATGGCGGCGGCCGGCTGTGCCAGCACTGTCTCGCCGCGAGCGACGGCGCGTACGGCGTCGATCAGCTCGTTCGGCGGCGCGTCCTTGACGAGGTAGCCGGTCGCGCCGGCCTCGATGGCCGCGACCACATCGCGGTCGCCGGTGTACGTGGTGAGGATCAGCACGCGGGACAGTCTCTGCGCGGTGATCTGGCCGGTCGCGGCGACGCCATCCATGCGCGGCATCCGCAGATCCATCAACACCACGTCAGGCCTGGACTCGCGTGCGGTCTGGACCGCCTGCTGGCCGTCGGCGCATTCCGCGACGACATCGATGTCGTCCTCGGCGTGGACGATGTCCCGCAGGCCCGCGCGTACGATCGGATGGTCGTCGGCGATCACCACTCGTATCGTCATGCCGCCACCAATGGCGCGTTGACGACCAGCCGGGTCCCTTTTCCGCCGGGGGACTGAACGCTGACGGTGCCCCCAATCTCGGCGACGCGATTTCTGATATTGGTCAATCCGAAGCCGTGACCGGCGCCGGCGAGGCCGCGGCCGTCGTCCTGGATCGCTAATATTATTTCGTCGTCCAAATAGGTCAGCTCAACCTCCACCCGGTCGGCTTCCGCGTGTTTGCGTATGTTGGCCAGTCCTTCCTGCGCCGCGCGAAGGAGCACCACTTCGCGATCGGCGGCCAAAACGCGTGGAGTGCCGGTGATCCGCGCCGTCACCTCGATCCGCAGTTCCCGGCTGAACTGGTCGGACAGCTGTCGCACGGCGTCGGCCAGGGACGCACCGTCCAACAGCGTCGGTGTCAGGAAAGCAATCAACGCGCGCGCCTCCTCCAGGTTGGCCCGCGCCAGTGTCTCCAAGGTGGCGCGCCGTTGTTCGGCCGCCTCCGGGTCGTCGGCGATTTCCTGTTTCATGGTGCGCAGGCTGAGCAGAATGCCGGTGAAACCCTGCGCGAGCGTGTCGTGGATGTCGCGGGCCAGCCGCTCGCGTTCGGCGCGTACGCCGGCCTCGTGACTCACCATCGCCAGCTGTGCCCTGGTGGCCCGCAGCTCGGCGAGCAACTCGGCTCGCCGCCGGCTTTGGTCGATGATCCGGGAAATCCAGATGCCGCCGAGAATTCCCAGCAGCACCATGGCCGCTGCGATCGCCGGCAGCAGCCCGGAGGACACATGATCCGGGCCCCGATAGCGCACCGCGATCACGACCCCGAGCGCGGCGGCGGCTACGACGTTCGCGACTATGGCCGTACGTAACGGAAGCGCCATCCACAGATGTGAGAAGACCACCAGGAAAACCAATGCGCCGCCAAGGTTGATGCCAGTCAGGATCAGCGCCAACGCGACCATTCCGACGAGATATCCGACGACCAGCGAGCTCACCTGGTCGTACGCCGTCGACAACGCACGGATTCCGAGCGACACGTAAAGCACGCACATGCTGGCCAGGACGATCAGAGCCGCCAGCGTCTGCGCGCCGGTCGTCCTGCCGTCGAAGGCCACCGCACCGGCCGACGTCACCATGACGACCACGAACACCAGATGCCAAAGCGACAGCGTACGCCAGGCGTCCGCGCCCTTGGCCGCCATTCCGGATCTCCTCGCCACATCGGTATTTTCCCGCAACATCCAACGCCTCGTCCACCGCCGGTGTCCACCGGTCGGTGGACACCGGATTCCACCGGCCGTTGGTGTGGCCGAAGCGTCGCGGCGCCATATCATGTGGCTTCGTGACGAATGAATCCACAATGACGACGGACCGCGCCAATTATGGCGTCGACGCGCCGTACGTCCCCACATTGATGATCGCCGGCGGTGTGGTCTTCACCGCCGTCTTCCTGACCGGGCTGGTTCTTGGCTGGGGGACCGGCCTGGAAACCTGGTGGGCTGTCTGGGCAATCGTGTCGTTGGTGAGTGCGGCCAGCTATCTCTACACCACGCGCGTCGGCAAAATTCGCTGCTGGTCGGCCATTCTCGACCAGCTTGAGCTGCGTGGCGACGAGCGGGTGCTGGACCTGGGTTGCGGCCGTGGACTGGTGTTGATCCAGGCCGCGAAACGCCTTCCGGTTGGCGCTGCGATCGGCATCGACCTGTGGCGCGGCGTCGACCAGTCCGGAAACGCGATCGAGGTGACGGCACGGAACGCGGCCGCTGAAGGCGTGAGCGACCGTGTTCAACTGAATACGGGTGACATGACGAAACTGCCTTATGACGACGCCAGTTTCGACCTTGTCGTCAGCAGCCTCGCCATCCACAACATCCCTTCCGCCGCCGGTCGCGCGACCGCGATTGACGAGGCGATCCGCGTGTTGCGGCCCGGCGGCAGGCTGGCCGTGGCCGACATCCGGCACGTTCGCGCGTACGCGCGTCGTCTGGAACAGCTCGGCGCGAGGGACGTACGAAGGCGTGGGCTGGGCTGGCGTTTCTGGTACGGACCGTGGATGCCGACCAAAATGGTGACCGCGACCAAGCCGAACTAGGGTCTGTTTCGAAGTCCCACGCGGCGATAGCCGAGCCCAAACGCCTCTCATCCACGTGGGACTTCGAAACCAGACCCTAGTACGCGGCGATTTCGTCGACGAAGAGCCAGTCCGCGTTGGCGCCGCTGGTTTTGCTGAGTGCGACGCGGACATGGCCGGCGACCGTGTCCGGGAAGGTGATGTCGTACCACTGGCCGGTTGGCCAGAGGGCGGAGCCGCGGTAGGTGTAAGTGCTGCCGTCGGTGCTGGTGTAAATGTCGACGCGGTCCGGTGCGTAGTTGTGTTCGCCTCCGTCGTCGTATTTGGCGACTTTGACTCTGTTGAGGTGTTTCTGCGCCGGCAGGTCGATGTCGATGGTCATCGGTTGTGCGGTGAGGTAGTCGACGATGAAGCCGTAGCCGTGGCCGTCGGTGTAGCCGCCGGCGACCACGCCGTCGGTGGATTCGCGGCCGTCCGTGTCGGGATATCGCGGGTCGGGTTCTTCGGAGATCGTGTATCCGGCGCCTTGTGCGAGGTCGGTTTGTTGACCGGCCGGTGGTGCGTACGCCTCGATTTCGTCCAGGAAAAGCCAGTCGGCGTGACCGCCGCCGGTTTTGGCGAACGTCACGCGTACGTAGCGCGCGTCGGTTGGCGGGAAGGTCAGGTCGTACCAGAGTCCGTCTGTGCCGTTGGCTTCGGTGACGTTGGCTTTCTGTGCGAAGTTTTGGTTGTCGGTGCTCGTGGAAACGACGACACTGTTCGGCTCGTAATAGTCCTCGTATTTCTGGTATCGGTGTATGCGTACGCTTCCCAGTGTTGCCGTGGTTTCCAGGTCGATGGTGATCGTGGCGGTGAAGGTGCCGCTGGTGCCGACGTGGTAGCCGTAGGAGCGATGGTCGTCGAAATGTCCGGCCAGTACGCCGTCGGTGGAGTATCCGTGGTCGGGATAGGCAGGATCTGGGTCGGGTTCGTCGTATGATTTGCCGCCGGCCAGGTTGGGGCTGGCCAGGAACGCGCCGCCGATTTGTACATCAGCGAGCGCGCAGCCGGCGGCTGGGCAGTTGCTGGCGGCGATCCTAATGTATCGCGCTTTTCCATTGATGGCGGCGAAGGTGTCGCCGCCGGCATTGGCGGTCGTGGCGTACGCGTCGGCGAACGTGGTGCCGTCGTAGGAAAGTTGGACCTTGTACGAGCTGGGATAGCCGCTGCCCCAGGTCAGCTTGACGGCGTCGACCTGTGCCTGCCTGGTGAGGTCGACCTGCCACCACTGCGATCCGCCCGCTGTGGATTTCCAGCTGGTGGCAGGGTCAGCGTCGATCGCGTTGCCTGGCGCGGATCCGCTCGATGCCGACGGGTTGGCGTTGGCGGTCAACGCGGTGCTGAAGGTGCGGCCGCCGGCCGCGGCGGCGACCAGCGCGTTGTGCATGCGGGTGACGAAACCGGTGTCCTGGTTGTAGCGCGTGGCGTCGGTGACAAGCGCCGTGCTGATCCCCTTGGCCAGCGCGGGTTTGGCCTGGCCGACGATCTTGAGCAGCTCCCAGTCCTCGATGCCGTCGCGCAGCGATTCCAGCCGGATCGTCGGTTTGATCGTCTTGTGGGCGGTGTCGGCTTTGACGATCCACCCGTCGCCTTTGGTGTCCTCGTCGTCGATCGCGTAATCCCAGGCATCGTAGGCCCAGTGCAGATAGCCGGTGGCGCCGAGTGTGTAGGCATACCACATCATTTCGCGTTGCGCGTACACCGGTTGGTCGATGAACCTGTTCAGGTACGAGCCGGTCGGGATGTTGGCCGTATAAAGCCAGAACGGCTTGCCGGCGCCCGCGTAGTAGTCGGGGTGGTCGTTGGCGATCATGAGGTTGGGGACGAGGAAGTTTTCCTTGTCCGCCACGTTTTCCTGTGATTCCTGGACGTTGTTGGCGTCCGCGATCCTGACCTGCGGCCAGATCGAGTGGATGGTGTCGCAGGCCGCCCGATAACGGTCGGACGTGTCGGTTTGCACCTCGTCCGACACGTGCATCCAGAAGCGGCTTTCCCAGCCTTTGGCCCGGACGTGGTCGCGCAGGGCGGTGATGAACTGCGTCTGCCATCGCTTGGCCTGCGCTGTGTCGGACTGCACGGCGGTCCGCACCGGAGCCGTCGGCGTGCCGCCAATGATGTCGCTGGTCGCAGTGGTGCCGTCCCAGTTGTAGAACCAGCCGAAACCCTCCAGTTGATTGACCGCGTGGTCGGTGCTCATGAACCGGTCGACGACCTGGTCGAAATACGTCCAGTTGAAGTGGTAGGTCGAACCGTCCAGATAGGACTTACCGTCCAGCATCAGGGTGATCAGTGGCAGCGACAGGCTGTTGAGCCGGTACGCGCGCATGGATGCGGCCACCTTGTCCATCAACGCCCACCAGTCGGCGCTGTATTTCGTTATGCCGTACGTGTCTTTCACGATGTCGGTCTGACCGAGATCCAGTGGTCCCAGCTGGCGCATCCACATCGCGGTGGTAAACGAGCTCTGCGCCGCGTTCGGGATCGTGACGTCGCGTACGTCCACGGTGACCGGCACGCTGGTGTTGCCGGCATTGCTGACGACCGTCGCGGTGCCGGTGTAGACGCCGGCTGGTGTCGCGGCCGGCACGTACGCGCGGATCCAGATAGGCGCAGTCTGATTGGCCGGCACCGTGAGCGAGGTGTCGTTGGACAGCGCGTCCGGGAAATCACCGGGTGCGCTGCGGATCGGATTGTCGAGCGGCCATTGCTCGAAATCGGCAATGGTGTTGTGGTTGAGATGCTCGAACTCCACGAACTGGTAGGCAAGATTCGTCGCCGCGAGGGTGTTGGCGCCGCTGGTCAGGTTGCCGAAACTCACGTTCTGGATGGTGAACTGCGCGCTGCGGCGGATCGCGATCTGCGCCGCCTCGTACTCGTTGCGCGCCATCGTCAGGTTGATCGCCGTCGAGGATCCGGGTTGTGGCAGGCTGTCCTGAAACACATTGACCGACGAGTTTTCCGTCCAGACACTGGTAACCGGCGCCGGCGCTGCCTGGCTTGGCGCCGCGATCGCGACAGTTGTCGCCGCGACGGCCGCGACCACGAACATTCTGAGCGCAGCAGGCATCAGGTTCTCCTTGAGATCAGTCGCGTACGCGCGCGCTCTGTCGGGAGTCCAGTCGTGGACCGTCGGGGTTGGGGAGATAGCCGCGAATGACTCCCTCGTAACGGAATCCGGCCTTCTCGATGACTCGCAGGCTCGCCTTGTTGGCGACGGCCGCGCTGACCTCCAGCCGGCCGATCGCCGGCACCGTCATGGCCCAGTCGGCGGCCAGTCGCGCCGCACGCGCGGCATAACCGTGGCCACGAAAGGCCGGATGGATCAGATAGCCAAGCTGGGCGATCCCCATGTCCGGCATCGCCAACCCGACCGTACAGTCACCACAGGGCACGCCGGTCGCCACCTCGACGACGGTGAAATGCGCGGCGCGGCCGATCAGCCAATCCGCGCCACCGCGCCGAATTTCCAGTCGCGCGCGCTCGACCGTCTTGTCCGCCGGTTGGTTCAGCCACCGCTGCGTCTGTGCGTCTTTCCAGCAGGCGACGAAACATTCGGCATCCGCCTCCAGTTGCGGCCGGATCAGCACGACACCGTCGGTCACACCGGCAGCCGGCGGATCCGGAAGCAACCGCTCAGCCGGGCCGTCCGGATCGCCCGGCAGGCGACGCCACACGTACACGTCCTCGCGCCCGCCATCGGCGCCGGTCGCCGCGGCGATTTTCGTTGCCTCGTACGTGAAACCCGCGGCGATGGCGGTCCGATGACCGGCCAGGTCAAGTCGGTTGGTGAACGCCTCGATTCGCTGGTAACCGTGCTCGAAGGCCCACCGGCTCACCATCGCGCACGACCTGCTGGCGACCCTCTGACGCCGCGCTTCTGGCACCACCCGGCAGGCAAGTTCCGCGGTCGCATTCCGCTCGTCGACCCAACGTAGGCGCACCTCGCCGACAACGGTGTCCGTTGGGTCGACAATCGACCAGACCTGACCACTGGGATCAGGCCTCAACTGCATACCGACCACCGTCAGCGGCTCGTCCACTACGCACCCATTCCTGCCATGTCGGAGAAAAACTGGAAACGGCGTCAACAAGATCCAGTCGGCGAAACAATGTTCGATGTGCGCAGCTGTTTATACGGCGAGATGCTCCCGCATCCAATGCTCTAGCGCCTGCGACGCCGGCCTGGGGTGCCAATTCAACTAGACCACTATGCCGGAGCCGCAGCGGTAAAGGCTCTGTCACGGGCGGGAACACGGAAACGACTGGTCTAAGCGAGTGGTGTCTCGGCCATCCCGTAAAAGATGCACCAAGGCTTGGCTCGGACAGGATAGTCCAGATAATCCACGAAAACTGGCGCGCACCAGTTTGTGCCACCCAAACCGGTTAAGGCCTTGATCGAGTGCACACTCCGCGTCGAGAACGTCGTCAACTGTCGTACTGTCCGAGGTTGACGCGCGCGAGAGTGAGAGTTAGCGCTAAAACAAGTGGTTGGTCCGCAACAGGCCGTCGGCTTTACGGCGACGTTCTGGTGGGTACGGTCGAGACATGCTAGCCGCGTACGCCGCACGCATCGATGCGGACGATCCGTTGTCTGCCTTGGAAGTCGGGGAGTTGCCGGAGGCCAAGGCGCCGGACGGTGACTGGGTGGTGGTGGACGTACGCGCGACCGCGTTGAACCATCACGACATCTGGGCCCTGCGCGGGGTCGGGTTGGCCGAGGAGCAGTTGCCGATGATCCTCGGCGGCGACGCGGCCGGCCTGGATCCGGACGGCAACGAGGTCATCGTGCACGGCGTGCTCGGCGATCCGGCGGCCGGCGGTGGCGACGAGACCCTCGACCCGCGCCGCACGTTGTTTTCCGAGCGTTTCCCCGGATGTCTGGCCGAACGGGTCGCGGTGCCGCGGCGCAACCTGCTGGCCAAACCGGCGGCACTGAGCTTCGTCGAGGCCGCCTGCCTGCCAACCGCGTGGCTGACGGCCTACCGGATGCTGACCAGCCGCGGCCGGCTGCCGGACGGTGGCAGCGTCCTGGTCCAGGGTGCCGGTGGCGGCGTCGCGAGCGCGGCGATCGTACTGGCCAAAGCGTTGCGGGCGACCGTTTATGTCACCAGTCGCGACGAGGCCAAGCTCAAGCACGCGGCCGACCTCGGTGCGGTGCCGGTCGAGCCCGGCGCGCGACTGCCGGAGCGCGTCGACGTCGTCATCGACACCGTCGGCGAGGCGACGCTGGGTCACTCGATGAAGGCGCTCAAGCCCGGCGGGCGGTGCGTGATCGCCGGGGCGACAAGCGGCCATCTCGTGCAGGTCGATCTCCGGCAGCTCTTCTTTCGGCAGCTGTCGCTGGCCGGGTCGACAATGGGTACGCGCGCGGAGCTCGACGCGATGCTCGCGCTCGTCGCGCGGGAGAAGCTGCGGCCGATCGTCGACTCGACATTTGCATTGGCGGACGCGCATGCGGCGTTCGTACGCCTGGCTTCCGGCGCGGCGTTCGGGAAAATCGTTCTCACCTGCTGAGCGCGCCAGCCAATATTCGACGTTTGTTTCGGCGGAAATACCAGGCTTTGATCACCGCCAACGGAATGGACTTCCGAAGCGGAGCGGTGGCTTTCGGTCCGTACGCACGACGACCATCTCACCGGCACCCTCGCCATTCTCGCGAACCCAGTTCGCTCACCGCGACCTGACCGGATCGATCTTGCGGCCACCCGGCCCGTCCGCAGTTGACGACGTTGACCCCGTACGCGGTGCCGGCCGGATGATCGGTGCCGTTGCCGAAATGCGCGGCCAGCCGGTTGTGTTTGTTGGACACACCCCACGACCGCGGTAGTCCGAAACCGCCGTCGGCCTGCTGGTTGGCCACCAGCCAGTCCAGCGCTCGGCGGGAGGTCGCCAAATGGGTGGCGTCGCCGGTCATCTGGTGCAGCAACAGATATCCGGTCGCGATGCCTGCGGATCTTCGCGTGGCTCGGTGTTTCCGAGCGCGGTGACCCGCCAGCCGGTCGCTGTGCGACAGGTGTCGAGGTAACCGTTCAGCTTGGTCAGTGCGGCCACGACCGCCGGCCGTAGGCCTGGACCGCGGCGTGGTCCGGCGTCCGAAAACCGCGCGACGACGCGTACACCGTGAAACCGTCGAAGGTGATCGGCTCGAACGCCTCACCGGCCGGCGGGTTCAACCGCGCCGCACAGACCGTCAGCCGGCCCCTGGTGCCGTCCGCGGTGAGCGTGAGTGTGCCAGCCGCCGGATCGTAGCCGAACGCACCACCGACCGGGAACGTCGCCGAGACGCCGTCGGATCCACGCGGCTGCCGCGGCCCGGTCACCTCGTACGTGACGCCGCCGAGCCCGAAACCACGCAACGGCACCGATCCGCCGCGGACAGCTCGACCGTCAACCGGTCGCTACCGGACTCCCGAAACCAGATCGCAACCACCCCAACCGGAAACAGCCACCGCGGCCGACCGCAGTCCGGGCAATGTTTCTGGCAGCGCCGCGGTCAATTCGCCACCCGTCGCGGCGCGCAGCAACGTACGCCGAGAAAAGCCAAATGTCACGACCCTCAACTCCGTCTCCCCGAACCGGTCCCAGCGAGTGAACGTCTCGTTTCCGCGCAGCCACACCTAAACTGACGCGCGGGAACGCTCATCAGGTTGCGGCGACAGCGCGATCGGCACGAGCGCGAGACCCGTCGCGCCGATCGATCACGTCCGCGCCGGGCAGCGTCAAGCGATTACGCTGCCGCGGTGGCCCCCACCCACTCGCTGACCTTCGGCGCAGGAGGCCGGTTGTCCCGTCATGAGAGGACCGACGAACGCCTGATCGGTACGGCCGCGGGCGCACGCGTCCGCCGCCGCATGGCGGCCGCGAGGCGGCAGGCTGAGCACGGGTCGGTCCTGATGGCCCATGGCGTGAACACCTGGGCCTGGTCGCTGACTCCCGGGTGACCGACAGCGATGCGTGGAACACGGCGGAACGAAGGCGGGCGGCCTGACGGGGGTGACAGCGTAGGACGCGACGACTGAGCCGGCGCGCGGTGTGGGCAGTTCACTGCTCGCCGGGATGTTCGCGCTGCTGCTCAGAGGAGTGCTGGCGGTCGCCGGCTCCTGGGTGGGATGGCACTTCGCGGCACCACCTCGGTCCGCCGTCCGACCTCGGTCGCTGCTGGTGCCCCCGGTGCGATTCAAGCAGCATCCACACCAACCAGCCCTCTTCGTGACCTGCATATTCGCGTCGTCGTACGCCTCCCGATCGAGCCCCGCCGGATCACCAGGTCGGGATAGACCCTTCGGCGCCGTGCACGCTGCCGTCGGCGGCTGTCAAGTTACCTTCAAGGTGATCGCGTGGATGGGCATCGAGCCTGTTCCAACGTCGGTAGCCGATGCAGCGGCGGTCTGTAAACGCGTCCGCCCTGAGGCTTGGCGGCCCATAAGTGCGCCGGCGCGAGCCTTACCCCCGGTACGTCGGTCGACCTTTGGTGTGGGAGGACGCTGCGTCGGATCATGAGGGGAATGGAGTGGAACCGTCGACCTTCCGATTTTCAGTCGACAGGAGTGCTGTTCGGACGGTCTCGATCTGTGCCCCTGAGTACGGATTTGTGCGTAGCTTGTCGACCTGACCGTCCAGCTTGTACCGCTGCGTATCACACCGTCTCGGTGCGTCTGGGCACGTTCTGGGCACGTTCTGGAGCAGGTCTGAAACGCGTAGATAGAGGTAGGTCAGCCCGTTGTCTTGGTCTGGCTGCCGGGAATGCGGACTGGCCAGACCAGACACCGGTCGTTGGCTGTCAGGTTCACCTCGCGGCGATCGCGGTGGTGACTATCGAGCCGGCGAGAACCCCGCTGACGGCGGCGAGTGTTTGGTCCAGGCCGAGCCGCAAGAGCAGCTCCCGGACCCAACCGCCAGTAAGGCTGCCGACGATCATGGCGATGATCTGCTTCAACGTCATCCTCTTCCCTCTTTTCAATCGGGGAGATCGTGTTATCTCCACAAGGACTATCGCCTGGCAGGCTCATGAACGCGACATCTCCGACTAGGTCAGTCTCGTGTAATCTCCAACGGGTGGAGGAGATCAGGCAGCCCGGGACGATCGATGACCTCGTCGCGGACGCTGCGGCGGCCGGGTACTCGGTACGGGCCAGATCGATTCGCGACTGGTCCGAACGGGGTCTGCTGGACTACCCGGCGAAACGCTCCGCCGGCCAAGGCCACGGATCCCGGCCCGCGCTCTATCCGGCACGTCAGCGGATGCTCTTGCTGACCCTGCTGCACCATCGACGAACTGGCCAGCGCATCCGCAGCCTCGCTCGGATCCCAGTCGGGCTCTGGCTGTACTGGGGGGACGAGTACGTTCCGCTGTCCCAGGCCCGGCGTGCCTTCATGACCTGGCTCGGTGACTCTAAGGTCAACCTGGACATCGCCACCACAACCGCCAAGCAACTGATCAACCAGATGAGCCACCCCGACGCCACCCGCCAGGCGCGCGACCACCTCCTGGAGGTACTGAGAAATGTCGGGTACACCGCGCGCCTTCCCGACGTACCGGACCCGTACCAGCACATCGACGACGCGCTGCGCGCCGTGTTCGAGCCCGAGCGGCGACAGCTACGACGCGCGATTGGTCACCCCGACGCGCCGTACACCGTCGACGCGATCATCGGGATCGTTCGAGCCCGCACCGACGCCACCGCGCGACTCAACGCTGGGGAGGTGACCGACGCTGAATTCCGGCAGGCACGCACCACTCACCTCATGCATCACGCTGACTACGCAGCCCGGCAACCGGTTCTCGCCGCGAGCGTCGATCCCGCCAGCAACCTCTACGAGAAGGCGGACATGGAAACCGCCCTCAACCACTGCTGCAGCGACCTGCTCACCGTTCTGGGCTTGCCCACCCCGAGCACGAAGCCGTCTGACGAAACTCACCCGCCGACATAGGTTCGGGCGCCTTCTGATGACCTGCCCCCTACACTCGACCTCGGGACGAGGTGTGACGGGAGGTGGGGTGTGGCCGGCTCCGGTGAGCACGTCAAGGCGCTCGTACAGAGCCACGCGAGCGGTGATGACGAGGCGTTCTACTCCGTCGCACTCCAGGTCGCCGCCCAAGCTGCCCGTCAGGGGCACCATCGGCTGGCAGCGGACTTAAAGGCTGCCGTCGAGAACTCTCGCGCCGAGCGGCCGAAGAAGGTCACCTCGATCGCGCAGCCCCGCGGCGACCTGTCTGACCTCGTCATTGCCTCCCACCCATCTGTCAGTCTCAAGGAACTGGTTCTACCCGATGGGCTCGCCGCGCAGATCCGGCGCATCCTGACCGAGCAGCTTCAGCGCAAGAACCTGCTCGATCACGGCTTCGAGCCTGCTCACCGGCTCCTGTGCGAAGGGCCGCCGGGAACCGGCAAGACGATGACCGCCGCCGTACTTGCGCACGAACTGTCGCTGCCGCTGTTGACGATCCGTCTGGACAGTCTCATGAGCAAGTTCATGGGCGAAACAGCGAGCAAACTGCGGCTCATCTTCGACTCCGCTGAGGTCCAGCGTGGTGTCTACCTGTTCGACGAGTTCGACGCTCTCGGCGGCGACCGAGCCGGGAACGACGTCGGAGAGGCCCGCCGCATCCTCAACTCGTTCCTGGTGTTCTTGGAGAACAGTTCAAGCGAGAGCCTGATCATCGCAGCGACGAATCACCGGTCAATCCTGGACAAGGCACTCTTCCGACGCTTCGACGTGGTTCTCGACTACGCCTTGCCGGACGCCAAGCAAGCCGCAGCGGTCATCCGGGGCAGGCTCGGCTCACTCGCGAAGGGCGTCCGATGGCCGGCGCTGGCCGACGACGTGGCCGGACTTTCCCACGCCGACCTGGTGCGGGCCGCGGAGTCTGCCGCCAAGAGCGTCATCCTCGCCGGGAGGACCACGGTGACCGCAGACGACCTCAGGCTCGCTCTCAAGTCACGACAGGCGGCGAGCCTTGGCTGATGGTCACCAACACCTCAGCCACCTCCTAGTAGAGGACCGTTCGGCAAACGAGGCGTTCCGCCGCCCAGGTCGAGGCAATCCCCAGATCCGGCCAGTCGAAGACCGCGCCAGTCACGGCCGCGATCGCCTGAGTGAGCTGCAATCGACCTTCTCTGCTGCCGACGAGAATCGGACTCAACGGCTCACTGAAGACGAGCTTCACGCACTCGGGACCATCATCACGTTGGAAGGCGATGACCCGGCTTATCCACTGAAGCTCGACACGCTCCAACAGCTCACGACCCACAGAGACCCACGACCGAGATGGCTCCTCCTCTCCGTGTTTCCTGCCGACCGCAACACGGGCGCTCCCGAGCGCGCCACAGTCTGGGTAAGTGACGAATACCGGGCGAAGTTCCTCCAACTCTTCGAGGACTACCTCGGCAAGCAGACGCCCAGGGGCATGCCACGCAACAACGAGCTTGTCGCCAACATCGCCCGCATTCGGTCGACCGTCCTACTCGATCTCTGGCAATCTGACGGCGCCCCACCTGAAGGAAAGAAGACTTGGTGGGAAGTCTGGTTACGACCAGGTGAGAGCGGAGCCGTGCTGCTGCGGCGATTCGCTGAGGTCAACGGGCTCCGCATGTCGGATCGGTTGCTCAGTCTTATAGATCGTGAGGTCACGTGGGTCGAATCCACGTGGGCTCAGCTCGAAATACTTCCCTTTACTGCCGTCTCCGTCGCCGAGATTCGGCGCCCTGAGTTCATCGACACTATCGAGGACCTCAGCCTGCAGGAGCAGGCCGAGTACGTCGATGATCTAGCGCGACGGCTTGAGCCCGCAGACGAGCTTCAGCCAGCCGTCTGTCACCTCGACACGGGCGTGGCCCGCACCCATGTCCTTCTCCAAGGATCACTCGCGGCACAGGATCTCCATACAGTGGTCGGCGTCAGCGGCTCCGACCAAAATGGCCACGGCACCAAGATGGCCGGCGTCGCGCTCCTCGGCGACAAAATGGACGAACACCTCGTCGAGTCAGATCAAATACCGCTTCGTCACCGACTGGAATCAGTCCGAATCCTTCCAACGAAAACCGAGCCCCAGCACGTCCCAGTTACCTACGGTGACGTGACCGCGCAGGCCGTGTCGCTACCCGAGATCACCACGACGCGACGGCGGGCGTTCTGCATGCCCGTCAGCACGACGAGCGACACGCCAGGGAATCCCGGTCAGCCAACTTTGTGGTCTGCGACCGTCGATGCGCTTGCGGTGGGTGCGAGCGTGGTCAGGGATGGCAGTGCCCTTCGTCTGCTCGCGCCGCCTGACACCAACGCCGCACGACTGTTTGTCGTGTCCACCGGCAACATCAATCACTTTGCGGTCAACCCTCGTGATGAGTCAGACACATCTGCGATCGAAGACCCTGGCCAAGCCTGGAACGTGCTGACAGTCGGCGCGTATACAGACCTGACCACAATCCCGACCGACCCCGCATACGAGGGGTGGTCGGCTGTTGCCCAACAAGGCGATTTGTCGCCTCATAGCCGCACCTCGCTTCCCTTCGGCGCGCGCAGTTGGCCAATCAAGCCCGACATCGTCATGGAAGGCGGGAACGTACTTCACGACGGCGCTTCCATGTTCGAGCCAAACCATCCAGCACTCTCATTGCGAACCACCGGTCACACAAATGACCAATCGCTGGCATCGGCCAACGCCACCAGCGCAGCCACCGCTCAAGCAGCCAGGCTCGCCGCTCTGGTGATGGCGACTTACCCCGAATACTGGCCAGAGACGGTCCGCGCTCTGCTCGTCCACGCCGCTGAGTGGACGCCCGTGATGCGCAACGAGATCGACCAGAGCCGCAAGCAGGGCCGTCAGGCGCAGCAGCTGCGCCTTCGCCGGTACGGCTGGGGTGTGCCGGCGGAGGAGAGAGTCCTCTACTCAACCGAGCGGGCAGTCACCCTCGTCGTACAGGATGCGTTCACCCCATTTGAAGGTGATGAGTTCAAGGTCCCGTCCTTCCGGCTGCACGACCTTCCATGGCCACGTGAGGTCCTCCAAGACTTAGGCGCTGCCTCGGTGAGCCTGCGCGTAACTCTCTCCTACTTCATCGAACCAACCGCGTCTCGGCGCGGCTGGCGGCAGCGGTACAAGTATGCATCGCATGGCCTCCGATTCGAGCTACAGGACCCACTCGAAAGCGAGGCACAATTCGTCCAGCGAGTCAACCAGGAAGCACGCACCGAGGAAGCAGGTGCACGCCCGGCTGGTGGCCGAGTGTCATGGCTCGTCGGACCTAATCAGCGCAACTACGGCTCCCTCCACCAGGACATCTGGGAGACCTCGGGCGCAGAACTCGCCGCGACCGGCAAACTCGCCGTCTACCCCGTCGGTGGCTGGTGGAAGAACAACAAGAAACGCGACCGTGTCAATCAGCGAGTGCGATACGGGCTGATTGTCTCCCTCAAGACCGGGGCGACGAGCGTCGACCTCTACACACCCATCGCGAATCTCCTCCATCTCCCAGTCGAGATCCCGATCGAGTAGGCAAGAAGGCATCGATCGACCACGCGACGGAAGTTCTATATGCTTGTCGCATTCTGACCAGTCAGATCGAGTTGGCGCACCACGCCAGGCAGGTCGGTCCTGGTAACCGTTTGTTGCGGTCTTGACCAGCCCACGAAGGCCGCTTCCTCTGGCGCATGAATGACGTTACCGCGTGTCACAGTAAAAATGCCCGTCGCCGCACCATGGGCCGCAGTAAGTTTGTGCCGTCAGGTTCGGCTTCTTGGCCTGAGTCAATCGCTAACCAGTTGGCAACGTTGTGGTTTACCTGCCGCTGCGGGCCCGATTCCGCCACGCTGACTTCAGCGACGTGCCGTGTGGAAGATCCGAGAAAACTACAGAGCAGCCCGGATTGCGGGCGGTCATCCGTACGACTGGCCAGGACTGTCGACCGACGTACGCGTCGCGCTGGCGTCAGATGTGGAGCCCCGACGCTACAAGCACATCGTGGTCGACGAGGGACAGGACTTCAGTCCAGAGATGATCCGCTCACTGGCCGAGGTTATACAGAAGGATGGCACTCTAACGCTGTTCGCTGACTATGCTCAGCAGATTTACGGGCAGCGAATTTCGTGGCGCTCCTGCGGGTTGGCGGTGCCCAAGGTTGAGTACTTCTTCGAGAATTATCGAAACAGCCCTGAAATTGCGCGCCTCGCCATTGCAATGGCTCAGATGCCACATTTCACCGACTCGGCTGACTTGGTTGAGCCGCGCGAGCCACGACGCGCAGCTGGTGCAATGCCAACGCTGATTCCTTGCTCATCACGGGAAGCTGAGAAGGCTGCGGTCAGTACGGCGGCAGCGGACTTTGGGAAGGTCTCGCGTGTTGGAGTATTCGCTCATACCCGCGCGGAGCGCGAGCGGCCGTCCAGGCTGTCAACGACGTACGGATGTTATACGACAATGAGCCATTGGGAAGCATTGAACCCGGCGTTTACGCTGGCACCTACTACCCTGCCAAGGGGTTGGAGTTCGATGTCGTTTTCCTTCCATTTTGCGGTGCGGAGAGATGTCCCGACGGTGACAGGATCGAAGCATTCGGGTACGACGAGGCTGCAAGTAGAGACAGTCGGTTCCTCTACGTAGGGGTCACTCGTGCGCGGGAGGAACTCGTCATCACGTACACCGGTGAGCTGACGCCCCTGCTGCCTCCTGCTGACTCGGGCTTGTATCAGGTGGCGGTTGCATGAGGGCCGTCGTAGATCATGAGGTGGCCGCTGCGTTAGCCGACCTACGGTCGCCGACTCAGCCGCGCGAGTCATCGCCAGTGGGGGTAATCCGGCCGATTTCTATAGTCAAGCTGACCTTCGTTCGGCTTAACTCCGCATTCTGCGTTAGCTAGCTAGAGATGAAGTGCGGTAGCGAGAACCGCGTCTAGCGAATCATTGTCTGCTGGCCCGGTCCACTGAACCGAGTAGAATCGATCGTCACCCGTCAGGATGTCGATCTCTCTAGTAGCTGATTGCGGCAAGGACGCGTTCGTGATCAGTATCTTCGGTAGGAATGATGCTCTGGTCGCCTTGATGAACGCCGACAGCCACTTCGTGCTGAGTCCAGACGGCGGTTCGACGTACTTAATTATCCCATCGACCACGCGGCGGCCGGAGAGTCCGGCTCCTCCGGACGAGACCGTGAAGTCGACATCTCCATCAGAGTCGACGCGGTGAAGAGTGAGAGGCGTAGACTTGAGACGCTCAAGTCGGAGTAGACTCAGTTCGGTCTCGGCGATCACGTGCCGCTGGAATATGTGCCCTCTCACGGGTTTCGCCCAGGCGCCTGGTTCGTAGGCTGGGGAATTCTTACGTGGCGACGTCAGCACCGCAGAAAGCGGCAGTGTGACGATGATGTCCTCGATCATGGTCGTATTGTCTACTTCGGGAATATCTAGGCGAACGACGACCCGTGGGGCCGCACCTAAGTCGTAGGTCCGAACTATTGTCCCGGACATTACGTCCAAGCCCCATCGGACGTGTACCTTCTGGCCAATATCTGGCCGGCCGGTCTTATCTGTCACGGTACCTGCGGTGGTGGTGGCGACGCTCGATAGAAATGCGGCCACTACATCGTTCATCCCCAAGGCCAGTTCATCAAGGGCCTTTCGCCACCCACTCACTACCTCGAACGTAATGGGGTTCTTGGCTTTCGGGAGGGTTTGCATCTTGAGTTCATCGTCATGCGCGATTGCGTTTCTGGCCTTGTTGACTAATTCAAGCTCAACTCTCAACTTGGTCGAGTCAGGGTCGGCGGCCGCAAGTGCCGGCCATAGCGCCAGGCCAAGACGTTCGAAGTCGCTCGCTAACCCAGTCGGCGTCGCATTTCCTTTATCGAGTGCTCTGGCGAATGACAGGCTACTCCTGAACACATTATACATGGGAGTATTCCGCTGAAGCATTGAATCACACAAAACGTCGCACGCTTCGTCATGCAGGCTACGCGAGAACCCTTGAAACTCGGCTGCGAGGCGAATTGTAATTGCCCAACTTAGCTGCTGGGTCGGCGCATCCTGTGCAGGTTCGGCAGTTCCGGGAGGTGACCTAAACTCGAACAGTTCGTCCAGACGCCTCTTTCGACGGCTGCACCATTCGGCATATGCGGATAAGGACATGAAGACTCCACCTTTCAAGGCGAAGGGAGAGGTGCGGTCAGGCCTGTCGCCGCGTGGATGAGCCGTGGCTTCGCGAAACGCCGAGCGCCAGCACGCCATGCCGCTGGTACTCAGAGACCCTCTCGAACAACGACCACCTTCCGCGCATGCTTGATCCCGGCACACGGAAGGCTCTGATCCCTGGGAACTTTTTTCTGGTGCCTTTTCTCTGCCAATGCATCCATGCTACGTCACACGGCGGTTGAGATGTCGTCGCCTGGAATCTGATCTTGGCGTCCGATGGCGTTGAGATACTGATCGCGATCACGGGCATCAGACATGATGTCGGTGATGAATTCGTTGAGCGTTTCGGGTTCCGGTGCCATTCGAGCCGGCTCCAGTAAGTGCCGTGTAGCGTTGGCCCATATAGCAAGAAGGCCCACTCCTAGGCGGGAGCACTCGTTCTGGATTGACTCTGGTATCTCATCAATGTCGGGTGGCCATTCCAGAACCAGCGACGAGTAGTGGGCTCGACGTTGGTGGCCGGCTGCCTCGTACACGCCGGCCAGACTCTGGGCCGTTCGGAACGGTTTCAGCTCGTAACTGCGGACTTCGACGTCGACGATTGGCAGATAATCCCAGTTGGTGACTGCCACGGTGACAAGATCAGGACGCGACCATTGACCGGTTCCGCGGCGTTGCCCGCGGCCGTGACCGGTGATTTTGGACAACCACATCGCCTGGGACGCGCGGCGACCCGTCTCGTCCAACCAACCTCGAAAGGGCGCGTACAGATCGCTTTCCCGATCTACCGCACCTGGGCGCTGAAGCGGGTTCACGTCGGCCAGTCGGCGGAGTGTTCCGCCCCGGCCTCGGCCGAGGGCGATCTCTCCAGTTCGGGTCAATAGTTCTCGAGCGGCGGCGTACGCCGGCTCGGACAGGCCTGTCGCTTGCCGCGCCTGGGAATTGGTGATGGCCCTGCCATCGACGGGGAGGACATCGAAGAGCGCAACCGCGTTCACGGAGGTCGTCGTCCGGTAGACCTGCCGGCGGGTCTCGTTAAGGGCGAGATGTCCGGCGTCAACCAGGTCCTTCAAAGCCTTGCGGCTTCCGAGCTTGCCCTCCAGCGGCCCGACGTACCTACTTACCCCTGGTTCCATGTCGATCAACACATTCCACGCGTTCGATCGCAGCGGTGGCACTCCTAGCCTCCTCGTATCCACGGAGCGGGGCTACTACTGTGCACCTCGGCGGCGTCGTCCCGACGGTACTCGCGGCAACGTTGGACCGGACGGCCATCGCAACCTCCTCCATTCGACTCAGCGTCGATTCACCTCTTCCGGTGTTTCTGTCCAGGTAACGTCGGACGGCGTGGATCAGACGCAGCTCACACTGATTGCTGTCGCTGTTGGCGGTGTCGTCGTGGGATCGGCCTGTCGTTGATCATCGCGGCCGTACGGGATCTCTGGTCGGCCCGCCGGCGCGGTTGAGCCAGGGGCGTGGTCGCATCGTGCAATGTGGTGACATCGCAGAAGGCCCTCCGTTGATGCCGCCAGTGATGATGGTCGGTCCGGATCGGGCCGCGCTCCGGTTCGGCAACTTGGTCGGTGAGCGAACATAATGCCCAGTTATCACGCGGCAGGCGAATTCGTTGCCGCGCATCTTCATCGCTCGTCGCTTTCAGCACCGCCGCCGCAACCATCAAAGGGTGATTGAGAGCCGGCATTCCCGCTTGCTGATGACGTACTCGGGGACCGCGCCGGCCTCGGGAAGGTAGGCAGTCAACCGCGGATGGGTGGCGCGGTTGGTGTCCCAGGCGCGGGTTTGGGCGCATAGGCGGTCGGCGAGCTCCGCGCCGGTGGGGCCGTGTCCGATGGCGCCGAGTTCGAACTGCGGGTTGTCGGGGTCGGGTTGGCGCGCCGGTCGGTGAATGGCGAGGTAGGCGAGCGAGGTGTTTTCAACGATCGCGGGAGTGCGTACGCCGACAGCGGGTGTGCAGAGGTCGGTGTCGATGGCGGTTCGGTCCGCGGCGATGCGGCAAGTGCCGGGTTCTGTGGCGGTGAGGCGGAGCCAGATGCCGTCGAAGGTGTCGTCCGGTCCGACGGTGACCCTGGACCATGTTGTGGTTTTGGGCTGGTCCAAAACGTTCGTGAGGTGCTCAGGGGCGATGGGTTGGTCGATGTCCAAGTAGAGCGTGACGTGGCCGTCGGGTTCGATGTGGCCGGTGCGTTCGCCGTCTTGTCCGATCATGGGGACGAAGCCGCATAGGCCCATGGATTCGGAGGTCATGTGGTCGCCGTGGTGGGTGAAGGCGATGCTCTGGGTTTGGCCGCGCCATCGCAGCGGTGCGACGAGCCGGCCGCCGGTACGGAGTTGGGTCCACCAGGCGTGAGGGATGTCCCAGGCGCCGACGGTGACGATGATCCGGTCGTACGGTGCGTGGTCGGCGTCGCCGAGTGCACCATCGCGGGTAGCGACGTGTACGCGGTCGTTGCCGGTGGCGTCGAGGTTGCGGCGCGCGTCGGCGGTGACTTCGGGGTCGATGTCGACGGTGGTGACGTGGCCGGTGGGTCCGGTGAGGTGAGCGAGTAGGGCTGCGTTGTAGCCGGTTCCGGCGCCGACTTCCAGGATGCGCTGGCCGGGTTGCACGTCGAGTTGGTCGAGCATCATGCCGACGATGGTGGGCGTTGAGGCGCAGCTGAGTGCGGTGCCGTCAGGCGCGGTTTTGGTGATGACGCTCATGTCGTCGTACGCGTCGGCCAGCGGTGCGTTGGGGACGAATTCGTGCCGCGGGACGGCCAGCATGGCTTCGACCACCTGTGTAGACGGCGGCCAGATGCTGCGTTGGATTTTGTCGACCATGCGGGTGCGAAGTTCGTCAGGTGAGCTGGCCACGGCGTTGTTCATTTCGTCCTTTTCGCGATTGAACGGGTGTCAAGGAGCAGGCAGGCATCCCACGGAATTTCGGTCGGGCTACGGGAATAGCTCTCGTCAACGAGTCGTACGCCGGCGGTGCCAGTGAGAAGACCGGCATTGGCGAGTTGACCGTCGACCATGCTCTCCTTCAGACGCTCCTGCAGTTGATGCAGCGTGCCGGTGAGAGCGGTACTGCTGGACGCGTCGGCGGCGATGCGGTGAACGGTGTACAGCAGACCCGCCCAGCCATGGCAAAAGGACGCATCGCGGATGAGGCGAAGTTGCTGTTCGTCGGTGACGCAGCTAGCCGCGGCGAATTCAGCGTACTGACTGAGGTCCGGGTCGTTCAGCGCGTGGCCAGCGACTTGGAGAGGGCGCGCGATGCCGGGTGTCCCGTAGCACCATGATGGCCGGCCTTGCAATTGGGTGGCGCAGCCGCGGTCGGACCCGATGAATTCTGGCCACCGTACGCACCCATTGGTTTCGTCTGCCTGCTGTTGCAGCCACGAACTGATCCGGCGGATTGCGTCGAGCTGCCCCTGGACTGCGATCCCGGACTTTGCGGCGAAGGACAACAATGCGAGCGGGCCGGCGATGCCGTGAGCGAGACCGAGGTTGCCGTGACCGCCTCGCTGATGGGAATGCTGGTTGTTCGGCGGTAGGTCGGCGGACCACCAGCCGCACATCCGATCGCCGTTGATGGCGATCGGATGTGTTAGCTGGACAAGATACGCAAGAACGTCGCGGAGTACGTCTTGGTTGGCGCGAGACAACAGATATGCGCCGAGCCCGGTCAGGCCGCGGATGAGATCGAACTCAGCCAGCTGCGGGAGGCGTCGTTCGCTGATTCGACGGTGCGAGCGACGAATCCGCTCGCGAACGAGGTCGACGATGTGTCGATCGAGGGTTTGCAGCGCCGGTTCGTACGCCGGCTGGCCGGTGGCATGCAGGGCGAAAGCAACTGCTGCGACCCCGCGGTAGAGGCCACCGACATTGGGATTGGCGGTGAGTGGGCGGCTGGTGATCTTCCTGGCCCACTGATGCACGACTTCCCAAGGCGCAGCATCGATGTTGGCTCGATGTGCGTGAAGCAGGAGAATGCCCGGCGCCCCGGCGTACAGGTCTTCGTACCAACCTGGCCAGGGCTCGTGGTCGGGTGGGCTGGCGAGGAGGTCGTCCGTCCTGGTCATTGTCATGAGGTGCCGATCGTTGCCGGCGTGGTAGCGCAGTACGCGCGTGCGGCCTGGCCGGCGAGGCGTCGGCAGGTGCGTTCGTGGTCGCCGTTGATGCCGATGGCGCGGTTGTGGTGCATGTGCAGTAGTGATTCCAGCACCGTATCGATATCCGCCAGTCGCGCCACCTGCGGCCTGTACGCGCGCAACGTGTCGGCGCGGACCCGCCAGGCTGCCGAGACTTTGATGGGCCAGCGAGGCAGCTGTCGAGCGCGTACGAGCCCGGTCACGTACGACGCGACCGTACGATCGGGTCGCGCTGCAGGCGACGTGGGCTGGGTCGCCAGCCACGCCATTCCCTCGTCGTCGCCAAGCAGGCCGGTAGCGATGTGCACCATGTTCAAGGTGGCCAACGCCATCGGGTCGACAGCCATTTCGCGGGTGTGCTGCAGCATCGCCATGACGGTTGCGGAATCGGCGGTAAACACCGCTTCGGCTGCATGCATGGCATGGCCGTGGCCGTACCGGCCGAGCTCGGGGTTGTAGGTGTCCAAAGCGAGCCGGCTGGCGATGCCGTGGCCGATCAGGTCCTTCGACCACGCACCTAATGCTGTTGCGGCCGTTCCGTACGCGTGAGGGTCGATGAGGCGCAGCCGCAGTCGGAGGTGGTCCGTTTCGTTGGCGCTGCGGTAGCGGACGAACCAGTACGCCGGCTCAGTGTCGTCGACCGATTGGGAGATGTCGGCCAGTAGCGCCGGTAGGCGATGGCTGATGATCGCGTCGAGATGATCCCGATGGCTGAAGAGTTTCACGGACAGCCAGCGAGAATCCGGGCCTGCTGGGAGCTGTGCGGACCCGTGATTGTCGACGGCGGTTGGCACATGGGTGAGGGGTGATGGTGCCGGCGGATGGGTGGTGGCGAGGGGGAAAGCGATGTCGTGGGCGCGTCCGCCTAGCCATGCATACGTGCTGGGATGCGGCGGTTCGGTGAGTACGGCCTGGCCCGTACGCATGAGGTGGGTGCGCAGGAGGTCGGCGTGCAGCGGCTCGTCGAGGTTGAGGCGGATGCTGCGATCGTCATCGCGCAGGTCGACCTCAACCGGTCGACGCCAGCGGTCTCGCCATCGTCGAAGGTTGGACTGCCACTGCTCGGCGGATCTCGTCGGTGGTAGGTCGCGGCTGGTCACGCGCCATCTCGCCGGGGCGAGGATGGCCCGGCCGTACCGGATCCGAGGCAGGTAGGGGAGCTCGTCACCACCTGGCCCGGCGTCGAAAACCGTGAACGCGGCCGCGTACGCCCGAGTCAGATGCGCCAGAAAGCGCGCCAACGGCGGCGGCTGTTTGTCGAGGTCGAGAGCGTGGAAGACCTGCGGTTCGATGATCCGGTGGCGGGACAGGCTGACCAGGTGGAGGCGATCGTGGGTGGCGTACGCGGCCACGTCGTCGATGGGGATGTTTTCGTCTGGATGGCGATGTTCGCCGAGCGAGAGAACGTGCGGCAGGTACGCGGGCACGCGGCAGACGTTCTCTGCGTGGGCGTACGCCGGAGGAAAAGACACCTGAACCGGCAGCGCGCCTTCCGTGCTCACCGGAAGGTTTCGGTAGACGTCCTCCAAACCAGAGCCCGTCGTGGTGGGAGTAAACCTTGAGGTCAGAACGCCACCGGCACGGGCTGGCGCGACAGTGAGAAGGTAGGCGCCGCGGTCGACTGCGTCCCGGCTGCTGGCGTGGATGCGGGCGGCGATCTCCACGTGCGGCGGTACGCGGTCCGGTCTGAGTGAGTCTCCAGCTATCTCGTCGATCATCTGGTCGGTGAGCATGAGCTCGTTGCTGCCAGTGCACACCTCTGCCCAGATCAATGCGAACAGCCGGCGGTCTCGCTCGCTGACTACGTTCTCGATGGGCAGCGGCAATACGCTGCCGGGATAGCCAGCGGGATATCCAATTCCGCTGGTGCCGGTGACCTCGGCGACCGGGACTAGGGCACCGATGCCGTACCGCTCGACGAACGCCGCGTGGTAGTCCTGCCAGACCGGGCGGCCGGCTGGGTAGCGGGTCAGCCGCAGCAACGCGCTCGCCGCGCGCGCGACCTCGTCAGCCACACCCATCGGCAATGCGAGTTTTGCGTCCAGAGTGAGATCCACGGCAAGCGGAGTACGGCCAACCGTGGAATGACACCGCATTCGATCGACGATCTGTGCGCGCTGATCGTCTGCAGCCGGAGATTTCTCTGCGTCCGTATGGAGTGAAGCGTGGTTGTGATGGTCGAGCTCGGTATGGATCGTACGAAGTTCGGTCAGCAGCGGACCTGCCGCTGGTACGTCGGCTGCGCCGATCGCGTCGAGCTCTCCGATGAGGTTGGCGAGTGGATCGATGATGATTAGGGGAGCGCGCAGGCAGGTGATGAGGAATTCGTGCTGGACCAGTTCGGCCAGGGCGCGTACGACCGTGGCGCGGTCGCTGTTGGGAAATTGCTCGGTCAGCGCGTCAGCGAGATCGTTGAAACGGATGGGCGATCGGGCGAGCTCGCTCGTAGCGGTGAGGGCCGACGTGGCGTTGATCGATACGCGGCTCGGACCGCGGGGGAGTTCCCAGCGGTCACCGCGGCGGCGGGCGAGGTTGCTGAACTGCACGTCGAGTCGCTCCAGCAACGCCTCGTTCGACTCCAGGCGCTGGACGATGTCGGCAAGCCATTCGGTGTCCACACGAGCGATCGGATGATGACGGGTTCCCCACCACGTCTGTACGTCCCTCCCGATCTCCACAGGAGCAACGCCGGCGAACAGCCCGAATGGCGTCGGTCGACCCGTTGCGCGTAGGACATAGCGCGCGGTTGCAGCAGTGGCTCGACGAATCTTTTTCGCTACCGCCGGGTCGTCAAGTTGAAGCTTTTCCGGAGTGGCAGCAAATAGTTGGCGTACGTACGCCGCTAGCCCAGGGCTAGCGTGTGCGATGGCCTCTGCCTGGGCGTCTTCCGTCCACGTTTTTCGCAGCCAGCTGAGGCATTCTTCGGCATCTGAAGGGTCTGGCCACCATGTCGAAGAACCCAACACCGGGCGCACCGCCGCGCGTAGCAATGCCACGCCGGCCTGCCGGTAGTGCTCGCCTTCGGCTGTTTTTCGAGGCACGTGGAACCTTCCTGTGTTTAACGAGATGGTCGGTTGGATCGCGGGTACGGGCACGGACGTGCCGGACCTGTCCCGTACCCGCGAGACCGCCCGGTTTAGCCCCGACTGGCGCAGGACGAGGCGCAACTGGCCGCGCAGCCGTCATTTGTGCTGCATGGCGCCTCGACGCCCCGAAGTTGATCTTCCGTTGTGACTTGCACGTCGAGCGTGAATGTGTCGTCGACGTCGGTGGCGCTCGTCGTTTCCGTGATGACGTACATTGGCTTCCCTTCAGAATGTGGTACGCCTGCTGAAACTTGCCTTCATTCGGTTGTTTGACTCCCTCCTGCGAATCGGCTCGGTTGGCGGCATTTGGCGCAGCAATGCTTCCAACTGCGTGATCATGTCGGCCTGCTGTGCGGCGATCAGGTCGAAGACGTGCTCACTCGACCGCGCGTCGCGATCACATTGGACGTCTTCGATCAAGGACGCGGCCAACGTTTTCACCACTCGCACTTCGCGTGCGAATTCACTGTTGCAGGCCGTTGCCCGCGATACGAGCAGGAACGCGTGCTCGTACCGGTCGTCAGCTGCCTGCATGCGCTCAGCGATGCGCTGTGCGACAGAGCGCTCACGGCTGTGCACCATCCACCTCGCGACCAGCGGTCGCCCGATCAGCGCGGCGGCAACCAAGATAACTGCGTACGGTCGAGCAGGGCACTTCAAGATTACGTCGAAGACGAGCAAGCCAAGAAGAAAGGCTGCTGCCGCGTCCAAAATCCATCCCAGCGGTTGCCGTTTCGAGTACGTCATGGCCTCGCTCCAGTAGCTCTTCTAGCGGAGCGATCACGGATACGCCAGTTCTGTGTCAGTTCGCCGACTTGAAGAGACGGTCGGTCGAATGGAAGAGATATGCGCAGTGGGTTGAAACCAGGACAGGTATCGCCGCTGCGGTCGCCAGCACGAGATGGTCGAGCTGTTTTCTCGTCGCTCGCTGTTGTCGCGCATGCTGTCTTACGGTGTCGGCAAGGTTGCGATGCGTCCCCGCTGTGGACCAGATCATGTACAGGTCCCAATCCAGAATCAGATCCGGTTGCGCTGCTCGTGACACCATAAAGCGTGTCACGTCGTCGGGACTGTTTCCTAACCCTTCTGCCGAAGGGAGCATCCGACAGTTCGTCAAGAACGGCCATGGCTGGTTGGGGTGCAGCTCGGCGAGCAGTCCGCAAGCGACGAGCCGGTTTATCTCCTCGCCAGCCTGTCTCGCGCCGAACGTCCGTTGCGCCAGCGCGGCGAGGTGGCGGCGTGTGAAGGTCAGGTTGGCGTGACGATCCGGATCGTAAAAAGCCGTACGCCACAACATGTATGGCTGGTGATCCAGGCGAAACAGCTGATTCATGCCTGCTCGTACCTCGCCGTACGACGGTCCGACCGTTCGCTGCGACGTCCACATAGCGCCCAGGTCGAATCCGATCGGAACGATGACCGGCGGTCGGTGGGGCAGCAGGCGTTCTGATCGCTGCTGCCCCACCTCCTCGGCCCCCTCCGATTCCATTTCGCCGGCCAGCGATGGCCAACACGGTCATTGCGACGCGCCGTTCGAAGTCGTCGGCGTCAACAGAGCCCTCGCGATGAGCCGACTGTCGGCAGGTTGCCACTTGGCTTCGTGCGGATGCAGATGCCAGAAGAGATCGCCATCAGCCGTACGCGTCGGCGGTGCGAGCACAACGGCGCCATCACAACGAACCCTAATATCGATCCAATGCAACGCCTGGCGGGCATTCTTCAACGCCGAACTCGGCGTGACCATGACCAGCCAGCGGTCGTCACCGCTCCCAATCACAGGTACGGATCGACCACACATCGCGTGTACGCGCGGCCCGAGGCGGCCGGGTACGTCCAGGAACTCAAACAGTTTTCCCGTCACCAGGCCAACGCCGTACGGCACCTCCTGCCACCATGCGACGGCAGTGGCCCGATCAGTTGACGGCCCCACGCCGGCGGCAATCCACCCGGCGGCTGAGCCCCCCACTGGCTCGAGCATGGGTACGATGGGCCACCCGCGTTCCGCATACTCAACGGCCATCGTTTGCAGATTTTCTTGATAACTAACCATCAATGGCCTCATGTCCGGTCGGATAGTTGGCCCGCAGCCAGTTCGACGCCATTGTCGGAACTGACTGCGAGCGGTTTGCGGTGGCGCGTATTGGACCGCCGGTTCATTTGCGTTTCCGCTTCCGCTTTTTCGACCGTGCGCGCCGCGACTTCTCTGGACTCGTAATCAGAAGAACTGAAGAACGGCCAGGCCTCTCTGGTGCCGCGGACACTTTGGGGACGACGATCGGTGTCGCGCCTACGACTCGGGTGACGATGTCGATAACTTGCGAGTAGTTCCACGAACGCTCAGTGACGACGATGCCGACGTTGATCCGCCACTCCAGCCCGTACTTTGTCAGCAGACGATCAATGACCCGTCGGCGCCACGCGGCCAGCACAGCCGACGCCACTTCCGGCTCGCAGTCGGCCGGAAGCGCCTTGGTGCACCATTCGTCCAGGCGGCGCGATCGTAGCTGCGGTACGAGATCCACGTCGAAGAGAGTTCGGCTACCCTCCCGGACTTCGGTCTGCACCGGCCGGATGATCGCCGTCGTACCCGCCGCATCGGGCCCTTCAGGGCATGAGTCGTCGCCAGCGGCCGGCTGAAGGTCGACAAGCTCATCTGCGGTTGGCTGCACTGCGGTCATAGCCATGCTGCCGCCCGGACACCGCGGGTCGAGGACACTAGGAGTGCGTTGAGGAGCACCGCATGCACGACCTCGGCTCGCATTGGTTGCCAGCGCACAACGCGTGGATCGACCAGCCAGTACGTCGACCCCTTTGGCGATGGAGAAGGCGGCATCGCCACCCATTCGCCGCTGCTGTGCTGGCGTACGCCAGCAGCGAAGAGACGGTGCGGAAGCTGCACGTAGGGAGTGACGATGAACAGCCACCGGTCAGCCGGAGTGATCGCGGTCGCCGTCGACATCTCCAAGATCCGATGCGCCGCGGCGCCAAGCGCTGATGGTGCACTCACCACGTTCACCGAGCATCCGGTGGCAAGGCCGACTCGGTAGGGCACATGGCTCCACCACGCGGCGACCGTAGGCGTATCGATCGCCGGGACACGAACCTCATCGAGCGCGCCGTACCCGACCCATGCGGTCTGCTCCGTCGGCTCGACATCCCGGATCGGCACAATCGGCCAGCCATTACCCACGTAACGCGCCGCCGCTTCTCGCAGCCGCGACAGCCGCCGGCGCTCCCGCGCCCGGCGCATCGTCAACGCGGACATCAAGGTCATCGCAGACCACCGTCCGTACGCGATGGAGCCCGTCCGGCTGACCTGCGAGTCCCCGTACGCGGAACAGCCCGCGGAAGGTCGCAGGTCTCGCTGCTGCCAGCGAGGTGGTCGCGTGCCGTGGTCATGTGCTTCGCTCCCCGATACCGGAGGACATCGTCAGCCGGGTGATCTCCGAAATGCCGATGTCCGTGGTGTGGTAAGCACTTAGAGTGAGGCAGGTGAGACATGGCCGGCAGAGGTCACATAGGGGTCATGGGGGTCATCGTGACCCCTGCTCCTGAGGAGTAGCGATGGGCGAGGACGAGCACCTCAAGAGTCGGAAGCGGGAACGACACATCCCCGACTGGGCCCAGCGTGTCCGCACAGGCCGCGATCGCCGCAGGTGGTCGCGGCCTCGGATGGCTAGCGAGATGCAAAAGGCCGCCGCACGGCTTGGTGTGACCTCAGATCTGACACGGCTGACCGAAAACCTCAAACGGTGGGAGACCGGGGGTGTCGAAGCCCCCGACGCGGTCCATCAGACCGTTCTCGCCGCAACTCTCGGTATGTCACCGACAGAACTGTTTGGTGACCTGGCCAGCCCACTTCCTCGACTGTGTCCGCCGACCGAGCGGGGTAGCGTTGATCTCGACCTGCCTCACTACGGACGCGCGGAGGACGATGCCATGCATCGGCGCCGATTCTTGGCATGGATGCACGCACTTGGCGCCAGCCTGACAACAGTTCCGGAACACGTTCAGCAGACCATCGCGATCACCGGCCAGCAGCCCGACGTGCTCCGCAAGATCAGCAATAACGACGTCGCGAATCTTCGCGCCACCACCGAAATGTTCAAGGCCTGGGATCACCGCGTTGGTGGTGGGCTCTCGCGCCCAGCGGTGATTGGCCAGCTTGGGTGGGCGGTGCATCAACTCGATGCCGGAGTCACGGCAGAGTCCGACGCCGTACGCCGTGAATGGATGATCGCTTCGGCTTTGTTGGCCGCGGTCGCAGGCTGGAAGAGCCACGACGCCGGTTTCGAGCAGCAAGGCCGCGGTCTGCTCGCTCTCGGATATCGCCTCGCCGCTCAGGCGAACAGCAACGCCATCCAGGCGTACATGCTCGGCGCAATGATCAAACAGGCCGTTCACGTCGGACACCCGCGGGTGGGCCTCGACCTTGCGCGGCACGGCCTGGAGTTGGCAGACGACGGCACCGCCACGGTGAAGTGCATGCTCCACGCGCTCAAGGCGCGCGCGCACGCCCACCTAGGCGAGCGGCAGAGCCTCGAACGCGAGCTCGGCAGTGCGGAGATCGAGTTCGGGAGAATTTCTGCCGAGGATCGGCAGCGCGAGCCGTGGCTTCGGTTCTACGACGAGGCGGAGCTCAATGGCGACGCCGGCACCGCGTGGCGTCTCCTCAGCTGGCACTTCCCGGCGGCTCCTCGTGCCGATCGCCAGCGCAGCGTCGCACAAGCCGGCATCCGGCTGGCCAATGCCGGCCGACAGTACGGCGACGAGTTCGCGCGTAGCCGTGCTCTCTGCAACCTGATGGCCATTAGCCTCCACATGAAGGCAAGCGACCCTGATGCCGCGCTCGCCATTGACGCCGCCTCCACGATCGCCCACCTAGGCACCATCAACTCCACCCGCGTCGACGGCTACCGTCACGATGTCCAGGCCGCCGCGCGTCCGTTCAGGGCACGAGGAGATGTGAAGGTCCTGCTCGAGCAGCTCGCCTCTGCCAGCTAACCCGATCAAGGAGCCCCCACACCACGTGTCCACGTCGTCGGACCACTTCGCCGCCCTCGAAACTGCAGCGGCACAGGTACGCATCAACATCCACGGCGCGCAGCCGATTCGGATCGGCAGCAATGCGCTGTATCGGCTCCCGGACGGCGTCGTAGCCCGGATATCCAGGACAGGACGGGCAGCTACCGCGGCGAAGGAGGTCGCAGTAGCACAATGGCTTGCCACACAAGGCGTCCCGGCCGTACGACCGCTAGAAGGCATTGACCAACCGGTCATCGTCGAGGAACGTGCCGTCACCTTTTGGCGTGAGCTTCCTGCGCACAAGAGTGGTTCGCTAGGCGACGTGGGACATCTATTGCGGATACTCCATCAGTTGCCGCCGCCTACAACGATCTCTCTTCCGCGTCTCGACCCTTTCGTCGGACTCGACGAGGAAACGATCGATCGACTCCCACGATTGACGCCGGACCAGCGCTCCTGGTTGACCGAACAGGTGGCACACCTTCAACACGCTTACCACACGGACGCGGCTCTGGATCCTTGTTGCGTCATCCACGGTGATGCACACACGGGCAATGTCGTCACGACGGATGACGGAACGACGCTGCTCCTCGACTTCGAACGCGTCGTCGTCGGAGCGCCTGCGTGGGACCTCGTCTCGGTCGCTGTTCTGAACGACACTACCGGCTGGATCAGCGCTGAGAAGTACTCGCTTTTTGTTGACAGTTATGGCGAAGATGTCACGACGTGGCCGCACTACGGCACCTATCGAGCCATCCGAGAACTACGAATGACTTGCTACACGGCACAACTCGGCAACGATCGGGCCGACGCCTTCGGCGAGGCCACCAAACGAATCGAGTGTTTGCAGGGAAAACATGGTCAACGGCCATGGCCCTGGACGGCGATGTAGTCGACCGTCGAAGCCGGCGCTGTCGATAGGAGAACAAAGTCGCGTACTCAGATGCGACGAGGGTTGACGTGCCGCATCACGTTCGATAACAGCGGCTACGAGATCCGAACTGACTCAACCGACCGCGGTCCACGCGTACGGCGCGGGTGCCGAACTCGTCACCTTGCTCCACGATGCGATCGCTATCGAACCGCCACGCGGTGGCCTAAGCCAACACTAGTGTCGCCCACGGTTATGCGACTCTGTTCACGACCGTGCCGGTTGAAACGATGTCGGCGGGCTTTCCCTGCGACGTGCTCAGTGCCCGTTCATGACTCAGGCCGACGATTGCCGGATCAGGGAGCCCCGACTGGTCCAGGACAGTCTCCGAGACCCCGTGAGCTGCGGCCTCGTACTTCTTTGTGTAGATGGCCTTGGCCTTCTCAAATCGCGCCTCGGCGGCTTCGACCGCCGCAAGCGCATTGCCGGCATCCGCGATCAGTTTCAGTTGCGCCCGGATCTCTTTCGCTGCGCGCCGGGCGTACTCGTTTTTGGCTCCAGTCGCCCGTCGCGTCGTCTTCTTCTTGGGCGTGCTTGGGGTCGCCGATTCCATGCCTGCCTCCGGTAAGGATCGTTATTTGAACTCGGGATGAGTTGCCAGCCAGCCGACGGCGTCGGCCATGGGGCCGCGGTAGAAGTCCTCGCCGAGCGGTGTGAGCCAGTAGTACGCACTCCTCGGGCGGTTCTGCAATCGATGTCCGACGAGGCCCCGTTGTCGCAGCACGCGGAGGGTGTCTGTGCATACTCTGTCGCAGAATTGTCTGCCGAATCGCGACCGCAGCTCGGTCGTCAGTTCCATTCGTCCGCGCGGCGGACTGTCGTACAAGACATCGAGAATTTCGCCGGCCCACTTCCGTTGCAGAATGGCACCGACCTGAGGTACGCCGTCGATCTTCATCAATCTGCCCCCGCAGATTCAGCCGTAGATGATCAAGACGATACATCCGGATCGCTGTTCGCGTGACCCCTCATCTGAATAGAAGTTTCCGATCCGATTCAGCCCACTAGTCGACGGTAATGTGGAAATAAAAATCCTGAAATTTCTTAGAGTGATGTCAGATTACTCTACGTGTTCTTATGTCGGGGTCGACTCTTTCTTAAATCTACTGTTTTCCCAGCTCACGCAGCGGATGGCAATCTTGCACGTGCACCTGCAATTGCATTCGCGAGTGCATTTTCGGCAGGTTTTTGATCCGGATGCGTGTGGAGGTCCGCCTCCAGAGGCTTGACTCCTTGTCCCGATGATCGTACGCAGTGTAGGGAAGTAGGTCAGGTTAGCTGGGTAGGGGGAGTGGACATGGGGACAACGACTGTCGTCAATGCGGTTGTAGCGGCCGCCGTCGTCGGAGCGCTCGCGGGGTGCGCTTCGCCGCAACAGGCGGCTACGCCGTCGCAGAGTACGGGCGCGACAACAGAAAACGCCGATCAGGCCGCGCGTCGCCAAGCGCTCACCGCGTACCAAGGGATGTGGACTGCGGTCAAGAAGGCTGGGTTGACCTCGAATTCCGCGGATCCGGATCTGGCGAAGTACGCATCGTCCAACGCTCTGGCCACCATCACGAAGAAGCTCACGATGGATCGCGCCTCCGGTTTAGTGACCAAGGGAGACATTGGAATCCAGCCCAAAGTCAGCTCGGTCGCGCCGCCGAACGCGCCGACGGTCGTCAATATCGTCGACTGTGCTGACGATTCTCGTTGGCTGCGCTACCGGAAAGATAACGGTGCACCGGCCGACACGCCCGGCGGTCGGCATCGCGTGACCGCCATCGTTCAACAGATCGGCGGATGGCGGGTGACCTCCTTCGCCCTGGATGACAGGGCCGGGTCATGTTGATCAGACGGATCTCGTTCGTCGTCGCGGTAGCCGTTGGAGTCAGCCTCGCGTACGGCACAGGTGCGTACGCCGGCGGTTTTGGAGGACTCGGTTGCGAGCAAAGCCAGGCGCCGAACTGCCACGTGACCGCTGGAACTCGCGGTGGCAATAAAGGCGCACCTCGCGGCGGAGGCCACAACAAAGGTGCCTCCCAGGCAGGTGAAAACGCTGGCGTCGTGTGTGTCCCCAGCCAAGCTGGTGCAGCGCCAGAGTGCATGACGAACCTCCCAGGGCAAGGCGGCCCCGGGGGAGCGCCAGTACCGGTCGAGGTCGTCGCGGCGCAATTGGGTGCGCAAGCTGCCGCCGACCTTCAGCTACCGAAACCAGTCCTCCTGATGAATCCGCCGACGACATCTCGGCAGTTGGTCCGCGTACCAACGTGGATGTGGATGTCGAACGACTCGTGGACACCGCAAACAGCGACAGCAAGTGTGCCCGGGTTTTCCGTGACGGCCACAGCCGTGCCTGAGTTCGCCCGCTGGGCGATGGGCGACGGAAGGACCGTGACGTGCCGGGGCCCTGGTACGCCGTGGCGTAGCGGAACGGATCCGCGGCGGGCGTCGCCGACATGTGGCCATACGTATTTGAGACCGGGCAGGGGTGTCCTGGCGTCCGCGACCGTGTCGTGGAAGGTCTCGTGGCGCAGTGCGGACGGCTCGCTGTCTGGCGCAGGACCGGCGCTCGCGACGAGGGCGTCAGCTCGGCTGAGCGTCGTCGAGGCGCCGGCGCTGAACGACTAACCAACCTTCGAACAAAGCAGGACGGGGATAGAGATGGTGGTGCGAGAGCGCGAAACGTTCGTGCCGTCATCGTCGATTCCGACGATGAACGGCAAAACGAGCCGGCTCGGTCTGGCTGTAGCGTGGCGCCGGCGACTACCGTGGCTGCTCGCTGGGCTGCTCGCGGTCGTGTTGGGAATCGTCGGCGTACTGGCTGTGGTGTCGGCGAACAATGAGCGCCGTGCGGTCTGGGCAGCCGCACGCGATCTACCTGCCGGGCATGTACTGACACCTTCCGACGTGCGGATAATCCAGGTTGGCGCCGATCTCAACGTCCCGCTCGTCCCTGCTGCTCGGCGGTCTGCCGTGGTCGGCGCGCGGCTCGCGACGGCGATCCAGGCTGGTGCACCGTTGACAACGCGGCAGCTCGGCGCGCCAGCTTGGCCTGCGGCGGCTCAGGGCGTCGTCGGAGTGGCGGTGGATGTTGGCGAATTTCCTCCACGCATCCAGCCGGGAGATCATGTCGCCGTTCTTCTTGAGCCACCTGACCAGCAGACCGTCGGCGGTGCAGACTCGCAACCATCCAGCAGCACTTCGTCGGCAGGTACGGCGTTAGTCCCCGAGGCGTGGGAGCGCGTCGAGGCGACGGTGATCGCCGTGTCCCTAACCGACGCACCGACTACTAATGGCGGAGCGAACGGAGATCGCGTTGGCCGAGCTGTCGTGACCCTGCAGACCTCTGAGGGCGGTGCTGCTCTGATCGCATCCGCTCCGGGCGTACGGCTCGTCGCCGTCTCGGGCAATGGAGGCTGACCCATGCCGATGATCGTGATCGGGTCCGTTTCCGGAGCTCCAGGGGTGACTACGAGTGCCCTTGCTCTGGCAGCGACGTGGCCGCAGCCAGTGCTGGTAGTTGAGGCAGATGCCAGTGGCGGCGACCTCATCGTCCGGCTGGACCTGAATCCAGAACGCGGTGCAGCATCGCTGGCGGCACAGCAGCGGCATTTTCCTGCTAATGGAACTGTCGCTCCTCATCTGCAATCTGTACGGGTCGCCGACCGCTCGATTGACGTCCTAGCGGCACCGGTCGGATCTGCGGAAGCCGCTGCGTCGATCGCGGCGGTCCTCGCACGCGTGCCCTTCCGGCAGCTGAATACGACGGTCATTGTGGACATTGGTCGACTTGGGCCGCCAGGTCCTTCAACCAGCGCGACGACCTGGTCGTTGCTGTCCATGGCAGATTTCGCGTTGCTGGTGTCTTCCGGACGTCCCGACGCACTGGCACACGTGGCCGCGGCCTACGGCGTGGTCAAGCAGGCGGCGGGCGAGTGTCTGCGTCTTCTGGTTGTCGAGGATGGGCCGTACGACGCCGATGAGATCAATAGCGCGTTCCATTGTCCCGGGATAACGATGATCCCTCACGACGTACGTTCTGTTGGCCTGCTGCACCGAAATGGTCCGCAGACCGTCGCACGTACGGCCCTTGGCCGTGTCTTTCAGCAGCTGTCCAAAAAGCTTGCCGGCACCTCTGTCGACGGTCTGCGAGAGCTACCCTCTTGCGTGGCACCGGTTTCGCCGCCGGTTGCAAGTACGCCGTTGATGTGGCGGACACGATGACTGGCCCGGCGGCGGTGCCTCCGCACCTGCAGGCGTATGCCCATCGGCTGCCAACAAGCAGGAACGGTATCAACGGTGGTGTCGCACCTGCCGGACCTGTCGCTGCAGCCACGGCGAAGAACGCCAAGGCAGTCTCGGCTCCAGCCGATGCAATAGCCCGGATCCGTACGTGGGTGTCGGAGCGGATCAGCGAACGAGCTGATGTAGGAGCGCCACTGAGCGATGCAGCGCGACGTGAGCTGGTGTCCGACCTCCTGCGTGACGCCTGTGACGTTGAGGCGCGCCGAGCCATCAACACCGGCCGGCCAACGATGACTCAGTCCGAGGAGCACGCGGCTTGTGCAGCCGTACGTGACCGGCTTTGCGGCTTGGGTGGCTTCGAGCAGCACATGGCGAATCCGAGAGTCGAGGACATCTACGCGAATGGCTTCGACAACGTATGGCTGCGGTTCACCGACGGCACGACGGCTGAGGCGCCACCAGTTGCCGACAGCGACGAAGACCTGATCACCCTGATTCAGGAGGCCGCGGCGCGGGCCGGCCGTGGTGGCGGTGAGGAGCGCCGATGGGATCCATCGGCACCTCAGCTCCGGTTGCAGCTGCCGGGCGGCGAACGGCTGCAGGCTGTCGCGTGGGTCGCGCGTCGACCATCGGTCGCGATCCGATGTTTTCGTGCATTGGACTGCACTCTGGACGAGCTCTTGGCTTGGGACACAATTGACAGCCGCTTGCACTCCTTTCTCTCGGCCGCAGTACGAGCGAAACGGAACATCCTCATCTCCGGCGGTCAGGGCGTGGGGAAAACGACGATGCTGCGGGCATTGGTGTCGGTCGTCCCGTCGGGTGAACGTTTAGGAACTGTCGAGGATGTCTACGAACTCAATCTGGATGTCGCTCGTCTGCACCGAAATTCGGTTGCCTTCCAGGCGCGCGACTCCACAGTCGAGGGCGTCGGAGAAGTGGATATTCCTGCCCTTACGCAGTGGGGGCTGAGGATGCGCATCGATCGGCTCATCGTTGGCGAAGTGCGTGGGCTGGAGGTCGTTGCGATGTTGCTCGCGATGTCGCAGGGCTGGGACGGATCGATCGGCACGATCCACGCCAGAGCGAGTCAGGATGCGCTCGTCCGGCTGATCGCGTACGGGCATAACCGCGAGGACCGCACCATTGCGATGTTGACATCGATCGCGGCGCCGCTGGTGGTGCATCTTGAATTCGCCAGAGATCGATTAAAAGGGCGGTCGAGCCATCGGGTGGTGTCGTCGATCCGGGAGGTTTCCGGGCTCGATGAGACCGGCCGTCGCGTGCAGTCCAACGAATTATTTGCACCCGCGCCGGATCGGCGCGCGTTGCCCGCGTATCCGCCGTCCGCGGATCTACTCGAAGAGCTCGTGGACGCTGGCTTGGACGCGCAACTTCTTGGTTGGGCCAGGTGAGAACCCGATGATCGACCTATCGATGACCTCTGTCGGCGACTGGCTAATGATTGTGGCTGCTGGTATTGCGCTCGGCCTGGGCACGCTTTTCTTCGTAGTGGCAGCATCCAAGCGTCGTACGGATGCGGCTGATACGACGGCTCGCGGCGATCTCGATCGGCGTGACGGTGGGGCGGCTCGCCCTCCTTGGGGTCGGCGAGCTTCGTTGTCCGTCGCTGCCGGACTCGCAGTGTGGATATTCACTGGCTGGCCCGTTGCGTTGCCGCTGGCAGCGCTCGCGGTCTGGTGGTGGCCGGCGCTCGCGGGAAGTACCCGCGAGCACGAGCAGCGAGTCGCGCGATCGGATGCGATCGCCATGTGGGCGGGGCATCTCGTGTCGTCCGTGCGCGCCGTATCTGGCCTCCAGCAGGCGCTCGTGCGTTCTGCCGCTTTGGCGCCAGCCGCGATCGCCCCAGCGATTCGTCGACTGGCGACCCGGCTCGAAGGCGGTCAGGACACTCGTGAAGCGCTGCGGAAGTGTCAGGACGAACTCAACGACGGGACTGGTGACCTGGTATGCGTCGCGCTGGCTATGGCTGCTCGACGTTCCGAAGGTTTGGCTGACTGCCTGGACGAGGTGCGCAGGGTAGCTCGCGACGATGCGCAGATGCGTCGGGAGGCGTACGCCGAACGAGCCGCGTCGCGGACTGCTGTCCGGATCGTGCTCGGTAGTTCAGCAACTATGGTTGCGGTGATATGCCTATTCTTTGCGAACTATCTCGCCGCGTATAAGACTTTCTTTGGTCAGCTGGTGATTGTGGGAATTGCCGCTGGATACGCCGCTTGTCTCTGGTGGATGCGCCGAGTTGCCGAGATACCCGAACAGCCACGAATTCTTGCCGCCGGTTCAAGCCATTTTGACGCTACGACACATCCGGCGAAGCCCACGCGGATGGGGACAGCAGAACGCGTGTGGAGCTCAGCGTTGCTCCTGCCCGCAACCGCAATGATTGGCGGCGAGGCCAATTCGTCGTTGCCAGTCATCGTGATTTGCGGCGTGCTGATCGGTGGGGGCGCGATCGTCGTCGTGCGAGGTCTCTGGCGTCGGCGGCCCGCGCTGGCCGATGTCATCGCCGCGTCCACCGGCGCCGTTCCACGGTTGCGCCGCTGGAGTGATGACGACGGAGCGCTGGCGCGCGTTGCCGCGTGGAGCGGAATTCTTGGAGAGTCGGCTCGTGCGAACCTGCGGTTGCTTGAGCTACCGGTACGTACGTACGCAGCACGATGCTCCGGAACCGCAGTTCTTGGCGGTATGGCAGGAATTGTTGTGGGAGTCTCGATTGGTACGCCCCTGATCGTTGCGGCGATACTCGCACTTGTCGGCGCGGCCGCAGGCACGTGGGGAGCGGGCCGAGCGTTGCGAACCGAGGCGGCACGCCGGCGAGATCGAATGGTGCACGCGCTATCCGTCTGGCTCGACTTGGTCGCGATGGCCACTCGAGGTGCCGCTGGCATAGAACAGGCGACCGCACAAGCTACCGAACAGATCAGTGGAGATGGCGCAGACCAGATCCGGCACACGCTCGTCGACGCGCGCAACCGCGGCCTGAGCCACTATCGCGGCCTGGAGCGACTGGCTGCACACAGCCAGGTCGCCGAGTTCCGGGATGTCGCGGGCGTCCTCGAACTGGCTACCACCGACGGCACGCGCGTGCGGCCGGCGTTGCGCGACCTGGCAGAAACGCTGCGCGCCAGCCGAAGGGCGGCAACGAGAGCCCAGATCGCGGCGGCATCTGAACGCATCTGGGTGCCGGCGTCGCTGACCTTTACGTGGCTTGTTGGTCTCGCGCTGTATCCAGCGCTCGTCCAGCTAACGATCGGAGTCGCGTGATGATGTCCAACCTTCCTCATTTGGAGAACGAAGCAGTGGCAAGGCAACCTAGTGAGCTACGGATGCGAGTCGGCGATGCCGCTGCAAGGTGGGTAGTCGCGATCCGGCGGCAGGATACTGAGGCAGGCGATGTTTCGCAGACGACCGTCATCACGGTCTTCGGGATCATCATTGCTCTCGGTGTCATGGCGAAGATCGCGCTGTGGGTTGCTGAAAACCTCCACTTGCTACCAATCGGCGGTGGTTGAGGATGGCGAGGTCGTTCAGCAGCAAGCTCGGCGCAGACTGTGGGTCGATAACGGTGCAGGCAGTGCTTGTCCTGCCGGCGTTACTGCTGGTTTTCCTCGGTCTGCTCGACCTGGCAATGTACCTGCGTGGCGAACAAATCGTGACAGTTGTTGCTGACCATGCATTGACGGCTGCCCGCCTTTTTGGTGGCACGCCAGAAGATGGCAGGACCACTGGACTATCGGTGGCTGAACAGCTCGCCGGGCGCTCGCTTCGAGATGTTCGAGTCGAGGTGAGTGGAGACCAGGCAACCGTTCTCGTCACCGTCCGGGCGAGGATTGTCGCAGTGCTGCCTGACCGTTTCGCCGTCGTCGAGGCTCACGCAAGTGGTCCACGCGAGCGGTATGTCCAAGGTCCGGAAATTGGGTCACGATGACACGCGTCGTTCGATCGGCTGCCAGAGGAGCCGCCGGGGACAGCGGTTCGGCCGCTGTCGAGGCGGTTGCCGCAATGCTGGTCGTGGTAATCGTCTTCGGCGTTTTCCTAGCGATCGGTCGCGCGGCAATCGCAGGTCACATCGTGCAAACAGCTGCCGAGCGTGCGGCACGCGCTGCGACGGTTGTTCGTACGAAGGAAGCCGCACGGGAGAAGGCGATCGATCAGGCAGGTAGAACCTTCAATGAACACAAGCACGTCTGCATCGAACATTACGTTGACGTTGACCTCGGGAGCTTCCAACCAGGCGGTCTGGTCACGGTTCATGTACGGTGCATTGTCGGCCTCGCCGACCTCGATCTGCCTGGTGTTCCTGGCACGGTCGTCTTTACAGCGACAGGAATCAGCGGAATCGACGTCTATCGGGCGGGCTCGTGAACCGCCAATTCGTGTGCGTGGGCTGGCGTACAGTCATACGCCGTCCATCCTGGCGATTCGCAGACGATGCGGGTCAGATCAGCCCGATGATCGCTGTTCTCGCGACAGCTTTGATTGTCCTCGCCTGTTTCTATGCGCAGTCTGCACAGGCGATCAACGCGATGGACCGTGCGCTAGGCTACGCAGCGTCAGCGGCTCGGATTGGTGCCCAACAAGTCGATCTCAGAAGCCTTCGCAGTGGCAGCCGTGTACTGACTCTCGATGTCAAAGCGGCTGAGGCCGCAGCCGAGAGCGTGTTGGAGCAGTACCATTTAAAGGGCACGGCCGTCGCCACGCCTGCGCGGTTGCTCGTAACCGTCGTGGTGGAGCCACGTACCGTTCTGCGATTCACGGGACCGAATGGACAGGCACTCACAGCGACCGCATCGGCTCGGCCCTACCTCTTTCCTCTCCGGGCCCGGGAATGACGGCGCGAATAGTCCTGGCAAGCGTCGCCCGGATCGCGCGCGCCCTGTCTGCTGCAGTGGTGCTCATCGGCCTGCTCGTCGGGCCGCCAATCGTATTGCTTGCATTCGCCCCGATATCGCCACCTGGCCATTTGCTGACTTGGGATGAAGTCGTCAACTGGGCCAGCTACCTTTCTGTCGCCGACCTGATTGGACGTGTCGCAGCGTACGTCGGATGGTTCTGCTGGTTAGCTTTGTCGATTTACCTCGTCGTTCACGCAACAGGCGAGGCGATTGGTCAAATACATGCGATACGGAACGGACACAAGTACCAAGCACCAAATGGTGCCGTGCGGACAGCCATTGCTACCCTCGTTAGTCTAGTCATTGCCGGCGTACTCGCTCGTGGCGCCGTCGCCTCAACGGCTTCGACTGCAGTAGTGAGGCCGGATCGGCAGGCGAATCTCATGCAGCCGACCACGACTGCGTCGCCAAAACCTGGACACCGTTACGAGGTAAAGAATAACGATACACTCTCGGCGATCGCGGCTTCGGCGTATGGGAATTCGCGACTTTGGCGTACGATTTGGCGCGCCAACAAGGGCCAAGTCCAGCCCGACGGCATTATCTTCAGCAACCCCAACCGTATCCGGCCTAAATGGATCCTCTACATCCCCGATCGCTCCGCCGTCGGAGCGACGGCGCAACCGAACAAGATCACGCCGCAGCCGGTTGCTCCGTCTCGAAGAACAGTGACGGAACGCGCTGGTGGAGGGGCGAGTTCACGAAAGGCTCCGCCCTCGGCCACCTGTTCCTCACCTCTGCGAGGGACGAACGACCGCGCACAGCCGACGCAGAACGCCGCTGATGAGCCCCGAATGGTCGCTTTGCCCGGCGGTGGCTGGCTTACGCTAGCCGGCGCTGCCACCATCCTTGCCGCTCTCGCGCTCGGATACCGGCAACGCCGTCGTACTGTGCATTACAGCAACCTGGACTCTGCGGCAGAGCCTCGTAGCGCACTTATCCATTCTCTCCGGGCAAATCAGCCAACACTCCGCTGGCGAGCGCCGAATGCGACTGACGCACGCGTCGATAGTTCCGCGGAGTCGTCCGCGCAGTCGCTGCGCCAACCTGTACTGCTTCCGATCGGGGTAGCGGCCGACGGACTCACAATTGGTTTGGAGGCCATCAGCTGGCCCATCTACCTCAGTGGTCCAGGTGCGCTGGCCGCCATACGTTCGATCGTCGCTACGACTGTGGCCGCTGGTATTTCGGCTTCGGCGCCAATAACCGCGCAATCCTCACCGGGTTTCGATGGCGTGGAGCTGCTGGTCGCAACGTCCGCGTTGATCACCTTGCTCGACCCTCATCCCAGCCCGTGGCGGCAGGCTGACCAGCCGTCCAACGAGAGTGACCTGCTCGACAGGTTGGAGGGGATCGTCGTCACCCGACGTCGCATGGTGCTCGACGGCATGAGCTCGCCGACCAAGCCCTTGCTCGTCGTTGTAGTGGCCAGCGCGCTCGCCGACGATCGTCGGTTGAAGGCCGTTTCAGTGGAAATTCAGCGGCACCAGCTTGGCGTACGACTGATCGTGCTTGCCACTAACTCGACCGGGGCCAGTTGCACTGTTGCCGCAGATGGCCTCGTCACGACGGAGTCAACCGGACTGCCGCAGTTGTCGGGCGCGCGACTTGGGTGTCTGCCCGCGAAACACCTGGCCGAGTTGCTAACGCGCATGAACGGCCAGCCCTCGGAGTCGGCCACTCCGATTCCTGCCGCTCGCTCAGCCGAAGAATCCCTTCCTGCCAAGGGAGCTGAAGACCAGGCTGACGTAGCGTCCGCACCAGCGCCGCCCGACCGTACGCTCACCGCAGCCAATAAAGCGTTGAGGATGACTGTCTTTGGGCGATTCGAACTTCATGATTCGACCGGAGCATCGCTTTCGCTGCCCGGTGACAAGGCCGTGGAACTGCTTGTCCTGCTTGCGCTTCACCGCGACGGTCTCGCCCTGGGCGAGGTTCTCGCTGCGCTCTGGCCTGATCAGCGGCATCAATCGGCGCGCAACGCCCTATCGACACTGTTGATCCGACTTCGCCGTCACCTGAACCTTGCGGCAGGCGAGTCCGAAAGCTCGCCAGCGATGCGCGACTGCCAAGCGGTATCGGCCGACTGGGGATTCATCCTCCACGACCGCAAGCGATACCGACTCGATCCGTCGAAATGGCAGGTGGACGCATGGGAACTGCAGGGCTTGATGACGCATCTCGTCGAGAATCGGCGCGACGTTGCAGCTGCGGGGCGGGCTCTGCGAATCCACCAGGGCCACCTCGACGCAGCTGGAGCACCGGCCGACTGGCTTGCGGACGCCGACGAAGCCGTAGTCGCGCAGGTCACCCGCTTACTCGGCGGGGTTGCAGAGCACCTGATTGAGGCTAACGATAACGGGGGACTCGCTGCAGCCATCGCCAGTCATTTGGTAGCGATGACGCCCGACAACGAGTCCTTGTACGTACTTTGGATGCGCAGCGAGGCGGGGCGCTCGACCGCCGTACGCGCCATCCGGGACCTAGCGGTCGCCAGGATGGCCGACATTGGTTCCTACCCGTCCCGAGACATCATCGAACTCGCCGACCGATTGGCTTCGACTGACGCAGTCCCATTGCGAGGTTGAACAGTTTATGCCTGGCGCCGGCGGAACGGGCGAGCAGCGGGTGGTCGCGCGACGTGACGGGCGTGCCGGCAACTGGGCCGTTTCGGCTTGAGCAAAGAAGAACGGTTCACAACTGCGTACGCTGCGCGGCTACGTCGGCGCCGCCAATGGTGTCGCGGGCTCTTGGCGAGGCCGACCTACGACGTCGCCGAGCGTGCGCAACAGATCCGCGATCTGGATCTGAGTATGCGTCTACTCATGCGCGAGGCGCGTGCGGGTGCGCATCATGAGGCAGGCGTCGAAAGGGTGTTGATGGACCGAGCAATGCGGGAGCCGGTTCCTCCCACTACGCCGCCCGTTGCCGTACGTCCGGCTTACCGGCCGGGGCACTGGATGATGGCGTTGCAGAAGGCGGCTGGCAACGCGGCGGTGAGCCGGATGGTCGTCCAGCGCCAGTCTCTCGGTGACGCTGGAACAATGTCGGTGAACGAGGAAGCCGACGTGGCGACCGTCGTCGCCGGAGGACCGGCCGCCGCGGCGGCGGCGACGCGGTTGTCCAGCTACGCCGCGCAGCATCCGGATCGCGTCGACGCGCTGCGATCGCGATTCGACGCGGCCACCGAACAGTTGCGGCTGAATGCCCAGGCAGCCCTCCGAGAGGACTGGGAATCGCACGTACTGCTCGCACATGCCGCCGCGGTGCGCGACTGGGCTCGGGGCGTCCGGCCGGCGTCGGTGATCGGGCCACGCCGGCCGCCGTCGGGCGGTGCGGTCCGCGACCGTCCACTCGACGCGGCGATGGTCGCAGTGATTGCCGAGATCAGCGGGCCAGCGGGCCGTGTTGCGGGCCGCAGCGCAAGTCGGGATGGACGCGCTGCTGGCCGCGACGAACGGCGTACGCGAGCTCGCACCGACCAGCCACGCCGCCATGGTCGCCGAGATGGAACAGCGCATCCGCGGCGACGCCTTCCAAGCGCCACCGACATTCGGGACGGGCGCATTCTCGCCGCGGCCGAGCGCCGGATATCCGGACAGACACGAACACCGCGAGCCGGAGTGGTCGACGAGATCGGTTCCCACACATCCGTAGCACTCGATCGGCTCGCTCCGCGCCCCAGCCAGAGCCACCAGGACGTACTGTCCGATCCGGACACGCCCGACCGGATCGACGCGGCCCGCGATCGACTGCGCGCTCGCCGTGCTGGCCGTCTAGATCAGCTCAGAGTAACGGAAAACCGGCTGCGGCCGGCGTCCGCCGACAATTCTCAACCAATGCGGATAGCCGAGAGTCTCGGCGTCGGCACGGAAACGGGCGGTGGCGGGCGGCTGGACGCCATCGAACTCTTGGCAGCCCGTTACATCCGCGAAGCACCGCCGGGTTGTCCGCCGTTGGAGGAGCACCTACGCCGGTTGCTGACGGCCGAAAACCGCTACCACGACCGTACCGAGCAGACCGGCATCCAGAACAGCCGATCGCTCGGCAGTACCTAGGCCCGTCACGGCGTCGGCGCCACCGACCAGGACACCGCCGTGGGCACGCTTGTCACGACGGCCGCTCCGGCGCAGCTGCCCGGCTCGGTCGACGCGGTCGGCGATGGCGCACAGCCGTTCCAGTGGCATTCCGGACGGATTTCCTGGGTCGACTTTTCCTCGGCCCGCCAGGAACTCGCCGGCAAGATCGCACAGGGATATCTCGGCCGCGGATTCCGGGGACGGTTGCGCGCTCTGCTAGCGCGGCAGGCGAACCGGCCAGGGCGTACCCAGACGGAGCATGACCAGATCAACCGGCTGCTGTCGGATGTCGACGCCGTGAGCGCCAGTACGGTCTATCTACGCAGCCAACAGGGTGGTTCGGTGCAGGCGGGGCCACCGGTGGATCCCGGTTATGTGATGCCAGCCGATATTGTCGGCCGAATCGCGGGCTTGCAGCGCGGTGGCGTGGATCCAGATCGCTTCCTAGCCGGTGTGCTCTTCATCGATCCGGTCATCGGAGTCGAACCCACGCTAGGCCGACGTGCGCCCGCAGCACCAGCGAACCGATCCACGGCCGGTTCCGGCCCGACAGTCGGTGCCATGCGCGCCGAGTTGCGAGCCGCGCTGGTCTCGGCACTGTCGACTGACGTACAGCTCGCAGGTGTACCCGTCGGCGACATTCTCCAGTCGGTGGACGCCTCGCGTCGTTCCACCGCATGGTGGGCGAGCGGCGTGCCGATCGAATATCGGCAGTACGTCGATCCCGTACGACAGGCTACGCGGCGGGCACTGGCCTCGGACGACCAGCTACGTCACGCTGTCGAGCGGTACCTGTGGGCGGTTACGGCGCATACGGCCGCACGTCCGGCGTCGGGGGTGGACCGCCCACCCAGCGGCTCCGGCGACGACGAGACGTACCGGCCAGGTGAGGCCGTCTCGCTGGAGCGCCCAGGCGGTGCTGCGGTGAGTGTTCAACACGTATCGGAACGCGGCAAACCGGCGGATCTTCGTCACGGTGGCCTATACGCACCTGAGCTGGATCACGCCACGGTTACGGATCGGCGACCCCGTCACGCTGGAAAACCCGACCGTTCTCGGCCGTTCAGGAATGTCCGGCAACGCGGTCTCCGGGCACGTCCACGTCGATGTATCCGTGACCGACTGGCAAAGCCCGACCGCCGCGGCGACCGGCGCGCTCAGCCCAGCAACATTCTTCCAGCTGCCCCAACGCGGTCGATGATCAGCCAGTTCCACGCAGTGACCCCGGAGACAAGACCACGATGTCGCCGCGCCAACGAACGACGTAAAGAGCATCGATGAATACGGTCGTCCACGGTAAGGGAGCTCGCGGATGTGTCCGTGAGCGGTGCGGTCGTTGACACGGGCAATCTTCCCTCGGTCCACGTCGTGCGTCGCCGAACCCAGGCGGAGCGGCTGCGTGATCCGTAGAATCCCCTACGTCGCAGCGCGGAGATGGGTCTGGTTGGACCTGAGTGGCCGTGCCTGCGACCAGGCCGGGAGCGGGTTGCCGACGCCTTCGGGCGTTCCGCTCCCGGCCGCCTGACAGCGGTCAGGGTCGAGGCCTTGCACCGTTGACGATGGCCGTGGGTCGGCCGGTTTCCGGCAAGCCGGCTGCGCTATCGATGCTCAGATCCGAGTCGGCCCGGTCCGTGGGCGCGCTGCCACCTGGCGTCTTAGTTTGCTGCGCATCCTTGAACTCGCGGAGCCAGCCCCGGCGCTCGGCACGGGCGTGCGATAGCGACGCCCCTGCCGTACGTGCGAGCTCGGCACTGCTCGGCGTACGACCGGTGGCTGTCTCGTTCAGCCAGTGCGCGCGCATCTTCTCGACTTTGGTCAGGTCATGACCGCAGCCCGCGGATGAAGTGTCGACGGCGGTCGGATGCTCGCGGTCGCTGCGATGCCGCGCGCGTAGGTGTGCGGCGAGGGCAAACATGACCGGCGGCATCGCGGCGACGAAGACCGCGATCCACCACTGCAGGCGGGTGATGCCACCCGGAGTTGTGAGGGCTTGATAGATCGCGTTGGCGAGGATGGATACGATCACAGCGCCGATGGCGCACCGACGTGCGAGCGCGCGAGTGCCCTCGGAGATCGCATGCGCCGGCCGCTGCCAGTCGCGAGTCGTGATGATCAGGAATGCGTCGACGATGAGCGGCAGGAGCCACGCCATCCTGATGGAGACGCCGAGGATCCGTACGGTGGTCGTGACTCCTACGAGGTCGGAGAGGTTCGCCCATGTCGCCAACGACAAGAGCCCGGATCCTGCCCCGACGACCAACAGGCCGACGGTCGTGCCGATGTCTCCGTTCCGCCGCGCCGTCGTTGTGGGAGCCGTCTGGGTGGCGCTCTCAAACGGTTCGGTCTCGTGGGGCTCCGGATCGTCGTGGTTGATCTCGTTCATCAGATTCGCCCGCCCTCGACTCGGCGCTGCAGCGGGCCGACGTACCAGACGCACACGGCCGGCGTGGTGATCAGCGAACGCCAGACGACGTACGCGCCGGCGGCAATAGGCCGCCGAGAGACGCCGACCGGCGGATCGGCGGACGGGCCTGGCGTCTCCAGCCGCTGCACGTCGACGACTGAGAACATTTTGGGGACGACGATCACGGCCGTCGTACCACCGTTACGCACTTCGGAGGCAGCAAGGACTTCGGCGACACTGGCGCGCTCAAGCTCTGAGACGGTGAGGCAACCAACGGAGCCGCCGGTATCGGAGGCGCCAAGGAAGACCTCTGCAAAGAGCACGTCTTCGTTGTTGTCGAGAAAGTGGATTACCGTGCCGCAAGGAAGGGGCTTGGTGAGGATCGCCCGAAGCGGTGCCGCGGTTGAGGGATCGCCAAACAGATCGGGATCGACGGCTGGGGGCTCGCCGGCGTCCGGGGTGGGAAACGCGGTCATAGCGGAACCTCGATGTGGTTGGAATGAGTGGACTTCCGATGGCTCTTCGGGTTGCCGTCCTAGAGCCATCGGCCGCTGCTCGACTACTTGCTAATGCCTGTCGTTGTTCGCCACCTCCTTATGATTTGCGAGTAGAAGTAGGTCATCGTCCATCGGTGTTGGTGAGATCTCAGAGAGCCTGACTCGACGGTGAGATTCGCCAACGATCCGCCAGCAATCGGTGGCCGGATGACGGTCATTCTCTCCGCTTGCCGTTGCAATAGTCAGGCCGGCCGGCGTATGTGCGGTGAGCTGCCTGTGTGCATTTGATTCGCGGTTGTCGGAGGTGAACCAGAACAGCAGTGCGAAGTTCAGTTGCGTACCAACGAGGCGGCCGTATCCGGTCAGTTTCTCCGACAGCTGACGCAGCCGTTCCGTGCCGGTGTCGAACTCCAGCCAGAACGGCGTACGAGCGTCGTGATCGCGCCAGATGCCGTACCCGTCGGGCCGTACGATGCCTTGAACCGCGTTAGTCGCACTTCGCTCTGACAGCCAACTCAAGAGTTTGTACCGCGGATTGGTACGTGCAAACGAGAAGAGACGCACGAAGAACGTGTTGATGCCAAGAAGGTGTTCGGTTGTCGAGGCCGCGAGCCGATCCGTTGCCGCTCGTACGGTCGCGGGCCGAGGAATGTCTTTGCCTGCTTCTGCATGCAGCAAGGCAGCGCCGATGGGTCCGACGGTCCACCGCCAGCTCTGCGATCCCGGCCGCACGTGGTGACGCCAGCGGTCGAGTACGTCGCGCTTGTACAGCAGAAAGAGCCGTTTGCGAGCGCGATGCGCGCTTTGATAGCTCAACTCGGTGATGTGCTCGGTCGTCAGTGTCTGATGTTCGCGAAGCATGCGGAGAAGCCATTTGTCGCGAGGCGTCAGGCGTGCGAGCTCCGCGGCGAGCCTGCGCGGGGTGGCGTTCTCAGTCATTGGGATCCTTTCTTTGCGAGATAGACGTAGAAGTGGAGAACGAGCCGGTGGCGTTCTCTGGGCCTGCTTGGCTTAGCTGACCTAGAAACGAAGCTCTGATCGATCCGGATACGTTCAGCTGCATGACGTAGCCAGGGGCTTTCTTGGCGCTCAGCGGTCGATCTAGCGAGACGTCAGGTTCGGAGTCGAGGACCAAGAAAAGCCAGTGGAGCGATGTCTCCCGCCCACCCCTCCTCGGCGGGAGACATCGCCGTCTCTTGAAGGCGTCCTTTCCTGGACTGGCCCACTCAGATACGGGGATCGAAGATGTGAACCTCAAGGCCATCTTCGGAGGCGGCGATGTCGCCGCCGAGCACCAGGTCTCGCGCGAATGCCTTGATGTCGAAGTAGCCGATCGGAATCCTGTGCTCTTCCATGACTGCGTACCACCCCATGTCATCGATGAGACTGTCGGCGTATGCCTCGACGTCTTTCCAAGTGCCGAGGTACGCGTCTTCAAACCTCGAAGGCTCCGAGAGATAGTCCACAGAGCCGAGCACGTCGGTGACCCAGTGTGCGAACGCGTTGCCGTGCTCTTTGATACCTTGTGCGACCCGGGACACTACGTCCAGCGGTGCGTACTCGCGAATTTCTACGGGACCAAAGCCGTCGTAGTCGAAAATCGTGTACTCTTCCGTTTTAACTCGGTCCGTTATCTCGAGTCGAATATCTTCGGGGTCTTGCGTCGCATCGATCCACGCACCGCGCTGATGGGCGGGATCTGATACGTAGATGGTCGGATTATCTGTGCGCATGTTGTACCTTCAAGTCAGGCAGAGGGATGGAGAGCGCGCGTAGCGCTCTCCGGTGGGCGGTGTCTCAGGTGAGCGCTGTCAGTAGACGAGGAAACCGACGCGTCCCACGATGCAGTACGGACACTTGACGCAGTCGTCGACGTCAAAGTCTTCAGCATCGTCGAACATCCACGGATCGGCAGCGCAGCCGTACTCCGGCTCAAATTTCCAAGAGCCAGACTCGGCGAACCACCGAGACTCGCACGAATTGCACCGAGCATCGCACCGCGAAGCCATAAATCCCTCGACCTCTGCGGCGTAGCAAACCAGATCGGACGGCACGTCCGACGAAAGGCCGAGATAGGCTACGCCGACGGTCGACATGCGGTGGTCGCCCGTTTCGCCAAGCAGATACCAGCCTGCGGGCACGCGAGCCAACGTGTCCGTGATCTCCCAGTGCGAGGCAGAGCAACTGCGTCCACTCCAATACTCCGGGAAGTGGTAAAGAACCTCGACGGGAATCACGGTGCGGGGGACGTAGAAGGTAGTGAGACCACGCCCGTCCGAGAGGTAGGCGCCACTCGAGTCTTCGTGCCATCCGTCAACGTCAGTGACGATTCCGTACTTTTCAAGCTCATAGAGCCGTGAACCGCGGTCCGAATAGCGCTCCAGCGCGGAGAGATCGTTCCCGGGTGAGAAGTCGTCAAGGCTGATCTTCCGCAGCATGTCGACGAGATACAGGGAAGAGTCACGTCCGGGGAAACAGTCGAGAACCTCTCTGATCGCAGCGCTCGCCGCCGAGTCAGTCTCCATGTCGTCCAGTACCGCCCGTACGGTCGGCTCGCTCTCGACGCCGATAAAGAACTGTTCGACACGGGGGCAACAGAGATCGTTTGACACGCCGACCACATCCCTAGCGTTGATTGATTGGGTGGGTCGGATGTTCAGGGTTGCCGTCCCAACCATCCGACTGATGGAAAGCTATCGACCAATTCGGATGCTTGCCAAGAGTCAGTGGCTGGTAATTTTATGTGACGACTCTGGGCTCTCTGTAACGAAAATCTGGTACGGTGGCGCTACTGGCACTTTTTCTTTTGGGGGCGCACGTCGAGGCCGCCAACGTCGCCGAGACGGGAGCAGCTGCCAGTTCCGCCGGCGAGCCGCCGAGGCCGCCGAGGCCGCCGCTAGGCGGAGACCAGAATGAAAGAGGGGTGTGACTCAGCACCCGCTCCACCGGTAGGTGCCAGCGGAGGCTGGGTCGCACACCTCTTTCACTCTGGTCGTAGACCAGTCGGAGACGTTTTCCATCCGGCCGCGCCCCTGCCGGCCAGGGAAAATGCGAGCGCGCCAGGCGGCTCTCTCCAGACCCACCCAAAGCGCCATTGAGCGCGCCACTCAAAGAGCCAGCCAGTTGGCCAGGTCATCACCAGTCAAGATTCGACTCGTCAATGTCCAGGAGCATGGCTGAATCGTTGGGTTCGCATCCAGGTATGGCATCGCTGCCGAGAAACGAAACGGCAGCCGGTACGTGCAGTTTGGCGCGCTCCCTTTCGGCGATCCCCGTCGTCGCGCGAGCGGCTTTTCGTAGCATTTCCGCGCGGCCTGCTACGGGTGCCAACGTCCCGAGCGTACGCAATGTGACCGGCGGTATCGGACGCGAGCCGGATATTGGCCGAAGCGCGATCGTATAAGCCGGCAACCGACGAAGGTCTTGTTCGTCGAGGTACGGTGCGACGTGCCGGGCCAGTTCGCGCGCATCGCCTGCTTCCAAGGTAAAGAATACCTTGTTGCGGGCGTTCCCATCGATTGCCGCCTGCATTGGTCCAGTTAGCTGCCCGAGAATTTGGTTCGCGAGCACGAACGATACGTGAAAGCCGCGCAGCTCGGCCAGCGCGTCGTCTACTCCGATCGGCAGATGGAGAAAGTTATGTGCCTCGTCCAAGATGATCGTGCAGTCGAGCCGTTCGTCTTCGACCTGTCGAGCCCGTGCGCCGGCAGCATTGATCAGGCCCGTCGTCAACATCGATCCGACTAAACGAGCCGCATCGGGTCCGATCTCGTTCTTCGGCAGACGCGCGAGAAGAATCGCGCCGTCTAGGATCTGGTCGAACCGGAAGGTCGTACGCGGTACGCCGAAGATCCCGGCCGGCAGCGGATGTCCCAGGACCATCCGGAGTTTGGCGAGCAGCGGCGCCGCAGACGTGATGCGATTTCCTGGCGGGAGGCGGTCCCAGCTATGCCAGAACTCGCCGATCGTTCCCTCGCGAGCCGGCCCCAGATCTGCTCGGACTGAGGAAACGACACCGCGGCGCCAAACATCGTCGACGAGCAGGCGGGACATTTGGCCGAGAGTTCCGCCGGGAAACTGCGACAAGGTGAGGGCTGCGTGGTACGCGATATCCGCCGAGCGGTGGCCCCACCAACGTGCCCACAGTTGGCCCATCACTGATGTCGTCGTGGCGGCCGCACGGTACGCCGAGCCACCGGCGACAGTGAGATCCAGCAGGTTGATCGCCGGCATCGCGTCGGGGTCGTCCGGATCGATCAGCACCAAGCGGTCGCCGCAGTCGGCCGCAAGCCGGTCGAGAATGTCGCGGATGAGGTCGCCTTTGGGATCGAGTACGGCGATTCCGCGGCCGGCAGTGGCTTCCTGCACGGCCATGTTCGTCAGCAGCGTCGACTTGCCGACGCCGGTGGGCCCAAGCACCGAGAAGTGATGCCGGCCGTCGACCAGCGAAACGCCGGCGGGGATCCGGCGGCCGACAGTCGTGTAGCCGAGCACCTTGCCTTGCGGGCCGCCTCGTTGAGCGGGTGGGACAAGCCGGAGTTGTGACTCGGCGACTCCGGTGTCCGCAGATGCCGTCGTCTTCTTGCGCAGGACAGGTCGCGGCACGGTGTCGCCCTCCTGCCCGTCAGAGATGGTCGGATCTGGACCACGCCGCGGGATCCGGCGACCAAAGCTCGGTGCTCGCCGGTCGCTGACGGCCGGGTGCGGCTGGCATCGCGTAGAGCGTCGGCTCTGCCGGTAGAGGAATCAGCACAGCCGCTTCGGCAGCTGTCGTCAGAATCGACATCCGACCCGGCAGATCACGCCGTGCGACAGCCTTCCGAGCGAACCACCAGGGGATAGGCAGCAGCGCATTCGTCAAGACCGCATAGCCACGGGTGATATCGGCTGCAATGGTCGACGCTTTTCGCCGGGACTTGCACGCGACTGCCGCGCGTACGTCGACGACGAAATGCGGTGCGCCGGCGAGCTTACGACGCGCGAGCCGAACCGTGTACGGGTCGTCGCGCTTTACGTTGGCCTGACTGCTGAGCTGAGTCGAGTTGCTGGGGCCGATCAAATCCACGACGGCTTCGAGCAGCCAACGGGCCACAGCTAGCGGCAGCTTTGCAATCGTTGCGTTCAGGCCCGCCTGTGGCTTTGTGCCAGCCGCCTCGCGCAGTACGCCGAGCCGCCGCATCGGCGGCCGGCTGACAGCTATCTGGAGTATCCCTGCTCCTGCGTTGCTGGCCGCGACGAGCGCGTCGTACACGGCATGCGAATCATCGCTGCGGGCTGAGGACGTACGGCTGGTCGAGGGTTTGTCGTCTTCCCGCAGTTGGTCCCACCCGGTCTCGCGATATCGGAGGCGACGGCCGAGGACGGACAGATCACCAGGAAGTGTCGGCGGAGTCGTGATGCTTGCAGCGGCACCTGGCCAGGCGCGAACAACGGCTCGCATCACCGGGGAAGGGTGAACCGACGGCGGAAGCCAGAGGCCGCATCGCAGCCGGTCAGCGGCGGCGTGGACCTCGAATGTCACGTGACCAGGCGTCAAGCGCCACCATCGGGCGGCCGGCAGAATGCCTGCCACGAGCCGCCATAGCGCCGCCACCTGCCGTGCTTGAAGCGCCTCGGGAACGGTGATCTCGACCCAGACGGCCATTGATCGTGCACGCTTCGTCAGGAATGCCTTGGCAAGCAACCACGAGAGCGCGATTATCGCGCCGGCAGCCAAAAAGTATGGGAGATAAGTGAGCGGTAGCTCGAACGACCGAACGTCCATCCCGAATTTCACCTACCGCAGGTACGGCCACCCGGACATCACGTAGACACCGGACCGAATCGCGAGAACGGCGTAGAAGAGATAGGCGACCATGAGGACGGCGCTTCCGGCGGCGACGGTTCCGAAGCCGGTGAGAACACAGACCAGCGTGATGAAGCGGAGCTGCTCTCGACTGAAGCGCGGCAGGGGCGTATGGACAGAAGCCCGTCCGATGCACTGCGGACGCTCGGCGGAGAAAGACGTGGACTGGTTGTCGGCGGTACGAGTCTGGTGAGGCATGGGTCCTCCTGAGAATTGGTTCAGCTCGATTTGCTGAAGGTTGGATCTGTTGCGATTTCTTGGGCCGATTCGCGCTTGCAGGAACGAAAAATGCCCGCCGGCCAACCGTCATTGCAAGCAAGACTTTCTGGAGGCCTGTTGGAGGTTGGCGAGTACCTCGTTTCGCCAACGGAGTGCGAATCGGGGGCAGTTGGCGCAGCTGCCATGTCGGTGACAGCCGGGAAGCGGTGGACGGAATCGCGCTGCCAGCGACCAGGCGAGGCTATCTGCGCTCGTAAGCAGGTGGCCGTAAAGTGCGAGTCCCGAGGTCTTGACGCCGAATCCGTGTGCCCGGATCCCGGGAACGCGTGTGTGAATTGCGGTGAAGATCGCAGCCGAGTCGGCGGTGCCCTGCCGGCGACAGACCGAGCCGACCCCCACCACGAGCGCGGATGCCAGGTCCACTCCGGCGTCTTCGTACCGGCTTACGCAGTCGAGGTATTCGCGGCTGGTCCACCCTTGAAGAACAGGGATGAAGGGCAGGTTTGGCGTGATGCGCCGCAGTCGGAGGTAGTTCATGACGGTCCGGCGCTGGTGCTCGGCGACCGTTTGGCCGGTGGCCGCGAGCACCTGCGGCTCGCACATCCAATCCTGCGGCGCGGCCCATACGAGCCCACCGATCTCATCGTGGTAGCGCTGGACCCTGGTGGCGTACGCGTGCGCTGGGCTGCGATGCCAGCCGCCATATCTGGTCAGTTCGGTGAACCCGCCGGAGTCCAGCGCCCACAGTCCCGACGCGGTTGGCAGCGTCCGATAACGACGCAGCGTCCGATCGGAGATGAACAGCGGCACTTCGATGGTACGTAGCCAGTGGGGGTGATGTGTGCCGAGGTAGAACCTCATCTGGCGTCGTCTCGGCGTCGGGCGTTTGCAGCGGTCAACGCATCGGCAACGGCGCCCAGAACGGAACTGACAGCTGGACCGATAGCACGACGGATGACAAGGCCTGCGGCGAGCCGAACAGCCAACCCCAGAACGCGGAGAACGAGCAGAGCCGCTAGAGCACCCAACGTCTTGCCGAGGAGTTGGCCGGGGAGCAGCGTCCACAATGTCGGTGGGCCGAAGGCGAGGAAAAGGAAAACCATGCTGTCGGCGATCGCTGCAGCGGCTGCCGATACGACGAGACACAGTGCGGGCCACCGGCGCTCCAGCAGGGCGAATCCTGCGAGCGCGAGTGTCTCGGAGAACGCGAATGCCGCTCCGCTGGCAAGGACAATGTTTGCGTCAGCGGTCGCCAACGACAGTCCTGTGCCAGCGAACACGACCGCCCACGCACCTCGGCTGCCGAGCGCGGCCTGGACGACATTGCGCAGGACGAGCAGCAGACCGACCGCGTAAACGCCGGCGGGTGCTGCCAGCCCGAAACCGATCTGTACCACACCGAGTCGCGTTGTCATCGTGTTGGCGGCGACGACTGTGGCGGCCAGCAGCAGACCGGATGCCACCCCGGCGACTGGATGTCGCCGGCGACAGCGCGATGTCGGGGCCTGCGGGTCGACAGAGGGATCGGCGGGGGTCGTTTCTGCTGCGGGCATGGCAGGCTCCTGGAGATGGTGAAGGCCTCGAAGCAGCGGCAGCCGAACTCCTGCGGCGGACGCATTGAGAGCGACATGGAGCGAGGCGCTCGCAGGTTGACCGACGCTCGGCGGATACCGGCCGGGCGCGTCGCGTCTCATCGCGTACGCCCGGCGTTCTAGCGGAAGTCTGGGTCTGTGCGAATGACGCGCTCTTCTTCGGCGCTGGCTTGGGCGAGAAATCCGACGCGATGTGCGCCGGCGATCAGCAACGCGTGCCCCCGCCGGGCCGTGGAGAGCGCCGTACGCTCGCCGCCGGTGAGTGAGAACGCGCTGGTGACGGCATCGAGAGCCTGAGGGGCCTGTCCTAGCAAGACGTACGTCGCTGCGTTGTTGATGACTGCGCGTCCGAGGTCGCTGTGAAGCACGTCGTCAACGTCTTGAGTAATGACAACTAGGGCGCCGTTGTTTTTGCGGATGGACTTCGCGACCCGGAAGAGAAAGCGCGCTCCGGTTCCGTCGCGGAGCAGGGTCCAGGCCTCGTCGACGTAGATGAGGTGTCGGCGCGTACGCGTCGGGTCCGCGATGGTGCGGCTGATGGCGTTGAGGACGAGGAGCGTGCCGGCGGCGTGCAACTCCTCCGGCAGCTGCCGCAACGAATAAACGGTTAGGTGCCCGCCGGGCGTTATCGTGGAAGGGCCGTCGAAAAGTGCTCGATGGCTGCCCGTCACGTACGGTGCAAGGCGATCAGCGATCGCATTCCCGATCTCACCGTGTGTCCGGAGAGCCGTTGAGAGATCGGCGAGAACAGGCGCGGGCCGACGCCACGTTCTTGGGTCGAGACTGATGCCGGCACCGCGGTACGCATCCATGATCGCGGTGTCCAAGGTCGATGCCTCGGTCGCAGACAATGGCTGTTTCAGCAGCACACCGATGAGCGTGTGCAAGAAGAGCGCCTGCCCGGTCAGGCTGTCCGTGCCGGGTATTGCATCGGAGTCAGGCGAAGCCGCAGCTGGCAGGTCGAACGGATTGATGCGTACGCCGGGCCGGCCGAAATGGATCGTCGTGCCGCCGACCATCTCCGAGAGCGCGACGTACTCGTCTTCGGGGTCGATGACGGTGGCGTCGCTGTCGAGGTAGAGATTGCGCAGCAGGTCGAGCTTGCCGAAATAGGATTTGCCGGCGCCGGAGCGGCCGAGTACGACCATGTTGGCGTTGTCGCAGGCCCACCGATCCCACACCACGACGCCGGGCGAGCTGACGTTGGTGCCGTAAAGAATGCCGTCGCCGAACTCGGTCGGCCGTGTCGGATCCGGCCCAGGCAAGTCCGCGCTCGTGAATGGAAAGGCCGACGACAACGCGGACGTGTCCATGACTCTGGTCAGACACAGCGCGTCGACCGCGACGGGCAGTGTCGATGACCAACCTTCCAAGGCGCGCCACGTCACCGGCGTCGCCTGCAGGAGCATGGAGTCGGCCAACGCTTGGATGTCGGCTAGGTCGCGTTGTAGTGCATTCTCGGTTTCTGCGTGCACGGTGAGGTACAGGCCGAGGCGATAGAGCCGGTCGTGACCGCGGGCAAGTCGTCCGGCAAGGTCGGCGGCGTCGTACGCGGCTGCCTCGACCTCAGGGTCATGCAGTTGGCCGTGCTGGGCAGCAAAACGGCGTTGAGATTCGAACCGCTCCCGCTGTTTCTTCAGCTGCCGGGCGGCGACTAGAGACGGAATCGGCTCGATGTGCAGCGACACATCCACCCGCGCGGGGAAGGTGATCAGCGGCTCAAGCCAGCCGCTCGGGACCTCCGCCGGATAGCCGGTGATCGCCAAGGTGGCGGCGTACCCGTTGCCCGCGCGGACCTGCCGGGCGCTGACTTCCACGCCGTCGGGCGCTATCCGACGGTCGACATCCTCGGCATCGTCGTTGACGCGGAGCAGGCCTGCCAGCAGGTTCCGCATCACGACGGCCCTTCTGTTGTGGTCCAGGTGGGCGCCAAACGGCCGGCGGCGGTGATGATCGCGTCAGGCGGTGCGTACGACGCCTCGGCTGTCGGATCGTCGTAGTCGTCGCGGTAGGGGTCGGCGGTGTCGGCGATGACCCACTGAGCGGTCGGCCCGTCGAGCACGCTCGCGGTGATCCCACATCCGGCCAGTGCGTGGGTTGTCCGTTCGATCGCATGCGCTGCGCGGGCGGCGGCGTGCGCGCCGGACTCAGGTTGGCGTACGGCGATCAGTACACCGCGGTGGAGAAGTTCGTGCCGGTCGCTGAGGTCGCGGATGAAGTCGGCGTGCGACCGGGCGGCGGATTCCAAGGCCGGATGGGGCAGCGCGGGAGCGATGTCGGTGATGCGGTCTGCGAGCGTGGCGAGGTCGGCTCGGTGAGTGCGTACGACGATCTGCGCCGGACCGTCCAGTGTGTTCAACCACGATCCGAATCCGGCGACCAGAGCGGCCTGCTCATCGGCGGTCCGCAGCGCGAAATTGACAGTCCCGGCGGCGGCCAACGCCGCGTAGCCATCGCGTCCGAGATCCAGCACGCCGGTATCGGTGACGTCGCGAACGGGCATGTGCAGCAGGCCAGGCGATGCGTGTACGGCGGGCTGCGTGCTCCGCGCCGAACGTCGCACCCACGGCGGCGGCCCCTCGCCAGCTCCGCCTGCGTCGACGGAGACGAGGTGTTTGTGTCGGAGTTGGTGTCGGGCCGCGGCGACGATCCAGCGATCGAGCGTCACGCCGTCGCGGCGGCCGACCGCTACCGCGAGCGCAGCAGCGCCGATTGGCAGCGTGATGCAGGCGAGAACGGGAATTGGCAGATGAGGGGCGGAGAGCATCCACAGCCCCCACAACGCCAGGCCGACTACGCCCAGGATGAGGAGTTGGCGGGCGCTGAGGCCGAACATCAGGGTGTCTGGCCGGTCGACGTCGGCAGGTAGCCTCGTTGTGCCATACGGGTCGTAGTCGTTCACGGCTGACCTCCCTCCGGTGATCGCCGCACGGGTGGCGTTCGTGGTTTCTGAACGACCTTCTTTGGCGGCAGCGGCGCCTGGTCAGAGAAGGTCGGTCGAGCGGCATAGCCAGACCGTGGATGCGCTGCCTGTGACTTAGGTGCATCGCTGAAACTCGTGTGAGGCGGTGACGGCGGCGTACGGCGCGGTTGATCCGTACCGGGCGCATTGCTGAACGTCGTCGTCCGTGGGGGTGTGGTCGACGTCGATACCGGATGACCCGGTTTGGGTGCACTGGAGAACGCCGCCGTCGGTGGCGGGGTCTTCGGCTTCGGTGGTGGGGTCGCGGCAGAAGGTGCGTGACTAAACGTCGCAGTCGAGGCTGCGCCGGTCGGCGTCGACCGCGGAACTTGATTGATCGGCGCATTAGAAAAGGTCGCGGACGTTGCCTTCGGAGCGCGTGTTGCAGCCGTGGGTTTCGGAGCCGGCTTGTGCGGCGGCCGTCGCCTGGGTCCACCGGTTGCGGGACGCCGTCGTGTCGCCGATGGGAGCGTCTTAGGGGCCAGCTTTGCCGTACGACTGGGTCTGACTTTGCTCGCTCCGCCGAAGCCGACCCCAAGGGCGCCAAGGGTCTTGGCAATGACGATGGTCTTGATGATGCTGATGATTCGCGATCGGCCGGTGGATCCTCCGAAGGCAGCGCGTCGAGCCCAGAAGGGGATCTTTACAGTCAGCCACAACAGGCAGAGCCCGACCAGGATGTTCACCCAGGCGGTGCCACCCGTTGGAATGCCGAACAATGTTCGGCCGGCCGGCGACAGATATACCCGTAGGAAGACCACGAGACAAAACGCCTGGCCGACTTGTGAAGCCAGGCACGCGGTGAGCGTACGCCACCAAATGAATGCGACTTTCTCAGTTTGCGGCAGCGCATGGCAGGCGAGCGCGAGTGGTGCGGCAACAGTCAGCAACACCATCGCCGCCATCCGTACGATGAACGTGACGACGACCATCAACGCCATCACGATGATCGCTATCCGAAGCAGATTTGCGAGAAATCCGAGTCCGTTGAGCTCGTTGCCAACCATCTGCCGAACGGCTACGGACACAGCTGCCGGATCAACTCCAACGCCCACGGCCGCGGCCGTCACGGCGTTGCTTAGTTCTATCGCCTTTGATATCACCAAGCTGCTGGTGTTCGCGGCGATAAAGCCGATCACCAGTCGCGGCGTGATCTCCCGGAGACCTATCCGGGATTGGACGCTCTCGCGCGTCATGAGGATGAATCCGCCGACCAAAATGAACAGCACGTACGCCACATTCACGGCCAGTCGAGCGGCGTCCCACAGTTGATGTACACGGCCATCCTGGGTCGGATCTGGCGTCGTCAGGACCGTCTGGCCAAGGAATTCAAGGACCGGGTTCAGGGTCAATGCGACGACGCCGGCGAACCATTGTGCGATCGCATCCGTTATCCATCCCGTGACCGGATTGACGGATTCTGGTGGCGCGTCGGTCGGTGGCGGGGAGACCGCAGGTGCCGGCGTGTCGCAGGTGGGAAACGGCTTCGGTATGGGCGGTCCTGGCGGCAGATAGATCGTCGGTTTGGGGGTTGGGCGCGACGGTTCGCAGGGCGCGGCCGAAGCGGGGGATCCGGGTGCGATTCCCACGACCAAACCGCTGATCGCGAGTGCCACAAGCAAGCTCACGAGCGCGATGCGGCGAATGCGGAAATGGCCGCGTGAGGTGGTGGAAGTCGACGACATTTCAGTCCACGAATCCCTGCAGGATCGTCAGCGCGAGTGGCGCCAGCATCGTCAAGACGAAACCGATGCACGCGTATCGCATCGTCTGCTTCCCCATTTCCTTGGTTCCGATGCCGGCTGCCGAATAGAGAAGTGCGCCGTAGACGAACATCGCTCCCCAAACGGCGACTGCGAGTCCGGTCAACCAGGCCTTGACGTTGCCGATGACCTCGCCTAGCGAGCCGGCGATCGCCAGTGGTTCGCTGGAACTCGGCGGCGCTGCGTACGACGGCTCGGCGTACGTCAGAACGGTCATCGCAGCGAGGCCAACGACGATCGTGAATACCGGAAGAGCAACGAAGCGAAGGACGTTCCGCATGTACGGATGCGAATCCTCGTCGGGGGTAAGGGTGGCGCCGGTCGTCGGCATGGAATACCTACCTGGCTTCGGTGGGCGGATGCGGTCCGGCGGCACATGCCGCGGCACCTGTCGTGGTCCCCGGAGGCCGAAGAGGTCGGGCTCGTCCGGCCTCCGGGGCGGAGGGGCAAACACCCCGCGTCGTGGCACGGGCGGTCGGGTGTTCCCCTCAACCGGTCAAATGCCTGCCGGAGGCCGGAAACCGAACACCGCACCAGCAAAATTCAGAGATCGCCGCATTCCATGGCAGCCGCCAGACGCCTCTCGGCGCGCTTGCGCCGCATCCTCAACGCGTCCACGTTCGTACCCTGCTCCGCGGCAATGTCAGTCAGCCGCTCGCCGCCGATCCGCGTACGGCTGATGAGCTCCGCCTCCGCCGCCGTGATGATGCTCGCGCGGACCGCGCGGGCCAGTACGAGGTCGGGATGGCCGGCTGAGTCCTGGTGGACGATCGTGGCGCTGAGGTCAGCGTGCCGACCGACCTCGTCGACATCCTTCTTCTTGGCGCGCAGTGCATCCTTGTACGCACCCCAACACAGTCGACCGCACAAGCTGGAGGCGTTGGCGTCGGCCCGACGAAGACGCTCGACGAATGCGGTCACCAGTTCCGCGTCCAAGTCGGCTGTACAACCGCAGTAGCCGCGAGTAAGGCGCCCGGCCATGGTTCGCAGGCGTGGAAGTGCAACCCCGAGCGCACCGATCACCCACTGTGGGCCATCGGTTTGTGCGCTGCTGACGAGCAGGCTCCACGCGGCGTCGCGTGCCGCAGTCGAACACGACGGATGCAGAAGGATCGCCTGGAGTTCGGGCAGCGACATCGACCGTGTTGGCAGGCCGAAGCCGAGGGCGCCGCCGTCGACCGACACCCGCGCCGGCCCTTTCGAAAGCAGCTGGAAGGAAGCCTCGATTTTGTCGAGCAACGATCCGTTCTCGCGGACGTTGGCGACCGATTCCGCGGCCGCTGCTGGAGATGGGTACGGGATTGACTGCATGGCAGATCCACCTCGATATGACGGGATTGCCGGCGTGCCGTACGTGTCGGCGGCGCGGCGATGAATTGGGCCATATCGAGTAGGCCGGAGACCCGAGTACGCACCGCGTACCGAGCGCGTACGCGGGCAGTCGACACGAGTACGCGGCGAGTACGTGGCGCGTACATCAGGGCGCGATGTCCGTCCTGTCTGCCACCACGACGTATCTGTTCTGGTCTATAAAACTGCAGGTCAGAGCCTCTATGACGAACGTGCCGGGCGCCTGTGCCTGAGTACGAGTAAATGCCGACTGTGCGCCCCGTCACATTTGGCCGTCCGTGGACGGGTCGAATAGCGAAAGCGTTCGCCGAGTTGTGCGGTCCCGTGTTCGGTTTCTCGGTTTGTGGAGGCATTCGTCGGGTGAAGCGATTTCATCGAGTCGTCTCCCCGAAAGCAGCCAGACATGGAAGCCATCGCCTGCCCCGCCGCGACGCGTATTTGCGAGAGCGACTACGTCGAAGTCCGGCCGTTAAAGCGGTCCGTCGTACCTCCGCGCACGATGCACATCCGCGCCGGATGGGCGGAGGATCTCGTACGCGACTACAGCCACGCCGGCGAGATCGTCGTGAACGTCGACGGCCTGCCGGCCATCGCGACCGCCGCCGCTCGACTCGGTCGGCGCAGCGTCAATCTCGCCGCGTCGGAAGGGCAGCTCAACCAGCTCTGCCTGCTGCGTGAAACGGCTCTGCCCCTCCACCGTCGCAATCTGATGCGGATCGGCTTGGTACGGCCGGAGAAAGCGGCCACTGTGCTGCCGGATTCATGCCGGCGGCCCAGCCAGAAAGCCGCCCTTGCCGTGGTCAGCACATCGCGAGCCGAGCCAACTGACCGCTTGGGCCTGCTGCCGGCGATTCGGCGCATCCTTCGGCCCGACGGCCACCTGGCGACGCTGCGGATCGCTCACGACGTCGCCGCGGCCGACCACCGGACGGCCGACGTTGAAGCGGTCGTACCGCTCGGCACGCTCGTGGTTGTCACGCCTGGTTATCAGCTCCCGACCGGTGAATTTGCCGTCGCCAGTTAGCCCCTCTGCGCGCCTCCCGACGCGTTCCTCATACGAAGGGACTCTTGGCGTGAGCCTCGTCCTTGTTCCCGTTTCCGTACGCGGCGCACGAGCCTGGATCGCTGTGCAGCCGCGGGACGCACTTGATCATCGCTACCCAGTTCGAGGCACGTCCCGCCGACGTGACCGCCTGGCGATCGCGGTCTTCGACATCGCCGACGGCCGCCCTTTCGCCCGCCGTCGGTCGACAGCTTCGGAGATGGGATCCGTTGACGAAGTGGATGAGATTCTGAGCCGGGCATGCGCAATGGACGCGCGGCCAGTCGCCGTCACGATTGCTGCCGACGCGGCCATCGGCAGCGGCGCGGACGACGGCGTGACGTTGGAACTGACGGACACGTACGTCTTCCGATATCGGTCCGCGAACCACGCGGCCGCCATGATGTACGGCGCCGCTCGACGTGCTGTATTTGGACTCGGATACCAGCGGCTGATCACCCGCGCTGGCTACGTCCCGGCGCTGCGCGCCATGGGGTGGACGTGGAGCCGAATTCCGGTCAGCGACGACGCTGCGACGACGTACGCGTACACCGCTCCAGGCTCATCTCCGAGCTCGATTACCGCCGAGATCGCAGCCGGATATCGATGGCCGCATTGGTGGCGCAAATGGCCGGATTAGACGGCTGCACCGAGGGCCATATGAAGGCGCGGAGGCGTCCACTCGACGCGGCGTCGATCTCATCCAGTGGCGCTTCGTCGAGGAAGCGACGCATTGGCTCGCTCTGCACCGGATACGGCGGCCTCGACGCAGCGGCGATCGACGTGCTCGACGGAGAGGTCGTCTGGTGTGCGGACTCAGATCCGTATGTCGCGACCCTCCTCAAGCACCGGTATCCAGGCGTACCAAATCTCGGCGACATCACCGCAGTCGACTGGAGCCGAGTCGCAGAAGTCGACGCCCTCGTCGCCGGATTCCCGTGTCAGGACACGAGCAACGCCGGCTTCCGAATCGGTCTGAAAGAGGGCAACCGCAGTGGCCTTTGGCTCACCATCGCGGACGCAATTCGCGTACTTCGACCGCCGCTCGTGTTCGTGGAAAACGTACCTCCGCTCCGTGTCCGCGGACTCGACCGGGTCCAAACCGACCTGGCCGCGCTCGGGTATGACACGGCATGGATGTGCGTACGCGCATCCGATGTCGGCGCCGCTCATAACCGCGACCGCATGTTCATCCTCGGTCTTCGAGGCAGACAGGCTTGAGCTGCTGCCCACGCCCCAGACGATTGATGCGGCAGTCGCCGGCGGCCGTTGCGTCACCGAGCGACGTCTTCATCGTCCCCGCCAGCAGGTGAATTTGACGGACGTGTGGCGCTGCTACCTGGCCCCACCAGCGGTTGAAATCAACGCTCGGGTTGCAGGGCTCAAGCCATGTGTATGCCGCGCGAACAGCGTGATGCAGCGAGCTGCAGGCCAGGCGTTGACCTGGGGACCGTACGAGGCCGCGATCCGGCGTTGGGAGCGAGCTCTTGGGCGATCTGCCCCTGAGTCCACCTCGATCGGGCCGACGAAACGACCGCGTCTGAACCCGGTCTTCGTGGAATGGCTGATGGGTCTTCCGGAGGGTTACGTCACCGCGATCGGCCTGCCCCGGACGGCACAACTAAAGATCCTCGGCGACGGCGTCGTACCCCAGCAAGCGGCGCATGCTCTGCGACTTCTCCTGGGCGTACCGGCGGCGGCAAACCTCGCACCAACAGCTCGCGCTTGACGTAATCCACTGCATCGATCGACCGGGGTCGGCAGCGACCGACGCGTCGTTTGGTCGACGCTAACTGGCGCTGAATCCTTCTCAGGATCGGCATTTTCCTTGTTGAAATTCCTCGCGATATTTGCTGTGCCGCTAATGCTGATACTGGTCATCGGTGGTGCCATTGCCGCACGTCTTGGACTTGCCGGTGGTGGCAGTGGCGGTTGCGTTCCCGCCCTTCCCGCAGATCTCGCTCGTGCCGGTATCACAGCTGAGATGTTCGCTAATGCAGCGGTCGTCGTCGAAGTCGGCCAAGAAATGAGAGTCCCGCAAGGTGGATGGGTTATCGCCGTCGCAACGGCAATGCAGGAGTCGAGCCTCATCAATCGGCCAGATGGCGACCGTGACTCCATCGGACTGTTTCAGCAGCGCCCCTCGCAAGGCTGGGGGAGTGCTGCGCAGGTCCACGATCCGCGGTACGCATCGCGGCAGTTCTACACCAAACTCCTCAAGGTGCCGCGCTGGCAAAGGCTTCCACTCACAGTGGCCGCACAAGCGGTGCAGGGTAGTGCCTATCCGAATGCGTACGCGAAACACGAGCCGCTCGCGACTCGCATCGTCGTCGCTGTCGCAACGAACATCTGCTCGGCGGCGAGTGCCTTCGGCCTCCGCGTCGTCGCCTTCGGCAAGCGCCTACTCGGAACTCCGTACGCGTGGGGCGCCGGCGGGTACAACGGACCCACCAGCGGCCACATCGACTGCAGCGGCCTCACCATGTACGCGATCTATCAAGCGAGCAACGGAAGGATCCGTCTACCGCACCTCGCCGGCGCACAGTTGCCAATGGGAACCCAGATCACCCGCGCGCAGGCAGCACCTGGCGACCTCATCTTCTTCTACACGCCAGGCAACCCAACCAGCCGCCGCCACCACGTCGGAATCTACGTTGGCAACAATCAAATTCTCCACGCACCCGACGTCGGTCAAGACGTGAAAATCGAGGAATTGTGGCGCACACGCGACCGTCTCGATTTTGTCCGATACGGCTAAGACCAATCTTTCTTGAATACATCAGACCCTTGCGCCCGGATGCGTATCTCTTTGGAGAGCCTCATGACCAATCCCGCATTCATTACCGCTCCGATAGCAGTCAGCCCGCCTGTCTCGCCGTCCTCTACGACGCCCAGCCGGATCCGTCTGAGTCGCAGGCGTGTACCTCATGTGGCGGCTTTTGCCGTCGCGCTCCTCGCCTCGGCGGCCACCCTGGTTGGGGCGGGAGGATGCGCGGCCGCCATTCCCGAGAAGGTCACGGTCGCCGGTCACATTTTGGGCAAAGAGCAAGTCACCCACTTGATCGACGATGCGGACGCGATTTTCCAACGCGCTGTCCGGGCCGGCGGTGCCGCAGTCAACGGGTCCTCGCGTTGCTTCCTTACCTACGCCACGACCAACCACAGCGAGGCTGGCGACAGCTTGATCTGCGGTCCGGTCCTCATGTACGGCACGGCACGGACCGATCTCTGGGCGACCATGCCCGTGCATGTCACCGACTCCGGCCTCCCACGACCGACTACTCCGGAGTTCCCGCCCAAGCCCCGCCCAGCTGGACTCACCTTGGCGCGACCCGACGGCGCCCAGCCCGACGACGGCGCGAACCTTCCCGCGCCGCGTCCACCGTCCGATCAACCCGGGGACATGAAGTACATCAGCCCGGCCGACCTCGTCAGCGTTCCGATGAAGGCACCAGCGGGCGACGGCCTGCTGCTCAGCCCGATGCTCGCCGCGAAGATCGCCGCTATCGGCGCAGCGCCGGCGTACGGCCGCGGACTGGGAGCTCGCAGCGCCGCCAACGGCGAACAGTTCCTGTTCCTCCAATAGGCGCCCACACCTGCATTCGCCACCGCGGTATCCACCGACACCCCGCCCGGGCAGCTCGCCAACCAGCCCCTTCCGACGGCCACCGGCGCCGTGATCATCGGAGCCACCCCGCGCCCGCTGCCGGCCGTCAACGGCTCACCCGTCATCAACGGCGGCACACTGGCGGTCTCAGTGCCGATCAACACCGCCGCCTACCTGGAAATCAGCGACCAGGGCCGTGCCCAGCGGGTTAACCTGCGTACCGGCGAGCGCGTCACCGTACCCGAGTTCGCGCCGATCTACCGCCGCCGCAACCACGCCATCCTGGGCAACCAGCTCATAGGGGCGCTCACCAACATCCGCAGCGGCAACACCATCCGCTTCCACCTCACCGCCGCCTCAGCCGTGCTCACACCGTTCGACCGCGACCGCGGATACGCCCCACCCGGATCCACCTGGCTCGCCATTACGATCACTGACGCCAGCACCGACTCCGGCATCGGCATCCCCAAATTCGCACTCAACTCCTTCACCCTCACCACCGGGTCGGGGCGCCCGGTCATCGCTCAGCAGGTCACCGTCGGCAGCGAACTGGTCCGGCTCATCGCACCGGTTCCACCGACCACAACCACCGCCACCTTGAGGTGCAGCTGGCGCGGCTCCATCGCCTTCATCGGCACCAGCGCGGCACGACCATCGCACCCGCAGACCCTCGCGGTCACGATCCCGGTGTGAGGCGGACATGGCGGCCACCATCGACACTCAGCCCACGGCCACCCATCCCACCGGTGCACCCGACACCGAGACGAACAAGACAGAGGCCACGTCGCGCCGCGACAGCGCGCTTTGTACGGGGAGGCGGTCGAGCCGGTGTTGAGACTGCTGTCGTTGGGCGCGGGTGTGCAGAGCACAACGCTGCTGCTGTCGGCCTGCCACGGCGATATCCCGCGATTCCACTACGCGCTCTTTTGCCGACACCGGCTGGGAACCGGCGGCTGTGTATCGCCACCTCGACCGGCTCTGCGCGTACGCCGCGCGGCACGGCATCCCCGTCTGCCGAGTCTCGGCCGGAAACATCCGCGCCGACGCGCTCAACCCGGACCGGCGCTTCGTCTCCATACCGCTTTATGTCCGCGACGTTGATGGATCCAAGGCCTCGGTCGTCGCCAGTTCTCAGTTATCTGCACCATCTCCCGCTGATTGATCATGGCTCTTCACGTCGTGATCAAGGAGACGCCAGCGGAACTTCGCCGTCAGCTCATCCACATCGGCGCAGCCCTGCTCGGCCACCTCAACATCCAGACCACCCGCGGCTATGTGGCCGTCTTCGACAAAGACATCGTCCGTCACTACGTCACCTTCCTCGACTACCGCCGCGAGCTCCGACCGATCGACGAGTACCGCGAGGCCACCAGTGAGGAATTGGCCGAGTTTGACGAACACTTCGACAGCACAAGGTCGAGCTCGGCTCCTGAGGGCGCCTCTACGGCACGCCCTGCCAGCACGAACACGCCTGCATCTGCTGCCCGATGCTGCACGTCAACCCAAGATGCTCACCCGGCCCGACGAGCTTGAGACCCGACCTCCTCGACAGCCGAGCCCACGCACAGATCGAAGGCTGGGCCGGCGAGATCGAGGGCATCGACATGACCCTTACCTTCCTCCGAGCCAAACGCGAAGACGCCCAACGCCGACTCCGTCGTCCGGCCGTCGGCCTCGGTATTCCGGCTGTCCCACGCCCCGCTGAGCTACCGGAGGCTCTGCGATGACGAATCCACTGATGACGCAATCGCCGACTGCGCTCCGTGCCACCACGAAGTCGCCGCGCACCGGCCGTTTGACCATCGTGCTGACTGTCCGTGACGAAGCAGCCGCTTTCATCGACGCCCAGCACCGCCATCACGGGCGCCCCCACGGCTATCTGTTCTGCGCCGCGGTCGCCAACGAAAAGGGACAGGTGGTGGGGGTGGTGACCGTTGCCCGGCCTTCAGCTCGCCGGATGCAGGATGGTCGGACCGTCGAGGTCAACCGCTCAGCCACGGACGGCACCCGCAACGCCAACTCCGCGCTCTACGGCACGGCATGGCGCGCGGCCCAGGCACTCGGATACCGCCGAGCCATCACCTACACGCAAGTACGTGAGTCCGGCGCATCGCTCCGCGCGGCCGGCTGGCGACCAGTTGCCGAGTTGGCCCCACGCGCGGGCTGGGATACACCATCACGACGCCGGGCCAATCGCGGAGCCGACAATGTGGCGCGCATGCGGTGGGAGATCACATCAAGCGCACCGCCGTGGCCGCGTCGCCCAACCGCTTCCGACACACCATGCAGCGCTGTGACGCATAAGAAGGCAGCCTGATGAGTCAGCATCTCTCGCCTCAGGAGCACGACCTGCTCGTTGACGCACCCTCGTGCGCCCGGCCAGAAGAGGTGCAGAAAGCACAAGCCAATACAAGATTCGGCCCCTGAAAGCGGCGGCCCACCGGTTGTTCGGATTCCCGCACCCAAGAAGGGCGCCGGACGAGGCGATGTAGAGCATGCCGATGACGATGCCGGCCGCGAGCAGGGTCAGCACGAGCGTACGCATTCCCGGAGTGCTCAGTGTACCGAGCAGGCTCGTTCGCCTCACGGCTCGTCCGCGAGCGGCTCGCGCGGCTGGAGCTCTGGCGTAGACCACCGTCCCGGTCAGCGCGGCGGCCTCGGCGAGGGCCAGGATCGCCGCCGGCGGCACGACAAACAGCAGTGCGGAGGTGATCAGTGGTCCGGCGACCGAGACGAGGTCCTCCAGCAGGGCCTGTAGCGCGTACGCCGTCGGTAGATCATCGGCCGAATCGACGAGCGAGGGCCAGATCTGCTGCATCGATCCGCCAAATGTCGAGCTCCGCGTGGCTGCGAGACAACGGCGACCACGACGCGGTACTCGAGGCGCTCAACGAGCTGACGACGGTCACCACCACACAAGACGAATTCAACTACTGGTGGGACGAAATCTACGACCACGCCGACATGGACCGAATCTGGATCGAGACGTAGAAACCTCGTCATGATCAGCGCTTGACGCCTGCTACCGCGAAGAGGGTCCCACGCTGGCGACGTCGCCACCGAGGCGCTCGCCCTGCCTACGCTTCGCCTTCGGAGTCGTCACAACCTCAGATGCCATCACTGTCCGTGCCCATCCCACCGGACCTTAGCCCGGTGTGTCGGACCGAAAACACCGTTCCTGGGACAGTCCCCACTGCGCAGTCCTGCTGGCTCCGCGTCTGGGAGAGCATCCGCGCCGAAGGTAGAAAGGACGGCGAGGTAACTGACCGCATGGGCATCTCCGAACGGCAGGTCCGCCTCGTACGCGCTGCCGGTCGTGCCGGAAATTTCGAGATGTTCGATGCAAGCGTGGCAGGGTCCGATATCGCCCCAGCGCCGGTGAGTAGTAGGTGTTCTCTGGCACCCGGCCCAGATAGGCTGGGGGAAATGGTCAAAACAATCACCATCGCAGATCTTGCCGACGGCGCGGCGCATGCGCCGGTTCTAAATGAGGATGGCCGGCTGGTCGATCCGGTAATGCTCGTCGACATCCAGCCGGGCGCGTCCCAACACGCGCAGAAGCGGGCCCGCGCATTTGCCGAGGGCTGCGATCGGCTGCTGATCGGGGTCACGTCAAATGTGGCTTCGCGGCTGACCGCGGCTGTCGACCTCACCCTCAGCACTGCCGATGTCGGCTGCGAAACGGTCGCGGTCGCGGAGCCTGAGCGGGAGGCGCACGAGCTCGCGGCGGCCGTCGTACGCAATCCGCAGGCGGCGCTGTCGCTGCGCCAACTGCTCCGCGGCAACGTCAGACTTCCGGTGCGGACGGCACTGGAGATGGAGTCGTACGCGTATTCCACCTTGCTGGGGGGCTTGGAATTCCGGCAATGGCTGGAGGACCGCGGCCCGCTCGCACCCATGGCGACCGCGGACGAGCCGCTGCTTGTCGGGCGTACGGATGACACTCTGTATATCACGCTCAACCGCCCAGAGCGCCGCAACGCGTACGGCAGGGAAATGCGTCAAGCCTTGTGTGACGCGCTGAGAATCGCGTTGGTGGATCGCTCAGTCAATCAGGTCGTGGTCGACGGCGCCGGCCGGTCTTTTTGCGCCGGTGGCGACTTGGCGGAATTCGGCACCACGCCGGATGTCGCCACCGCGCATTTCATTCGTACGACGGTTAGTGCCGGTCTGCTCGTACACGCACTCGGAAACCGGATCGAGGTGCGAGTGCACGGGAGTTGTGTCGGTGCAGGTGTGGAAATTCCCTCTCTGGCACGCCGCGTTGTCGCGGCCGCGGACGCCAGTTTTCGGCTGCCGGAGATTGCCATGGGGCTTATTCCGGGCGCGGGCGGCACCGTTGGCATTCCGCGCAGGATCGGTCGCTGGCGTACGCTCCATCTTGCGCTTTCCGGCCAGCCGCTGCCGGCGGAGACGGCGCTGCGGTGGGGCTTGGTGGACGGTTTCGCGGATCCGTGAATCAAAAAATGGTGCCGACGTCGTTGGCGACGATCCTGTCGAGCGCGCGCTCGGCGACGGCCGCGATGGTCATCGACGGATTGCATGCCGCGGTCGTGCCCGGCATGAGCGCGCCGTCAAGCACGTAGAGCCCGCGATGTCCCTGGACACGGCCTTCGAGATCGCACACCAGGTTCATCGAGGCTCCGCCGAGCGGATGCCAGGTGCTGGGCAGCAGGCTGGTGGTGTCGAGCTTGACCGCGAGAGGGCCGCCGATATCGTTGATCCGCTTGGCAATTCGGGCGGCTAGTACGCTGTCTGAACCGGCCGCCCAGTTCAGCGTGGCGTCGTCTTTCCGCGCGTCATACGCGAAATGACCCCGTCCCTTGCTGACGCCGTAACCGACGAGCATCGTGCTGCGTAGGTTGGGCGTCGGTGGCAGTGATGCCTGGATGACCGTGTTGGCGGAATCCGGGTTATCCCATTCCCGGCTGCCGTAGACGACCGGACCGCCCTGCGGGGAGCCGAAATCGTCGGCCAGACTGGTCCAGGTGTAGATCTGATCTCCGTTGGAGCCCCAGTTCTTTCCCAGGCCGTCCGGCAGGTCGGGAATCAGCCCTTTGCCGCTCGCCCGCATGAGCAACCGCGTCGTGCCCGCGGTCCCCGCGGCCATGACAAGTGCCTTCGCGGTGACGACTTTCTTCTCCAATACGGTCCCATCGGTATCGATCCGATCGACGTTGATGGTCCACCGCCCGTCGGGAGCAAGCGCGACGTCGGTGACGTTGTGCTGGGTTGCGACAGTGCAGTTTCCGGTCGCCTCTGCGGCGGCTATATAGGTGACATCGACGGAATGCTTACCGCCGTTGTTGACACCGACGGCACAGTCGCCGTTGGTATACGACGGTTTCATCTCCCCGCGTAGTTCCGCTAGCGCGAAATTCCAGTCGATCGGCATCGCGATTTTCGATAGCGGATAGCCCTGTTGCGTTGTGTTGCGGGCGAAAACACGGGCAGCCGCGTACGTTTTGCTGTTGATGAGCTGATCTGGCGCGGTCGCGATCCGCAGCATCTGCGCGACTCGCGGATAGTACGTCCGGCTCAGCTCCGCATAGTCCAGCGCGTCAGGGAAAGTCGCGTTGAAGACGGCCTCGGCGGGCTGCAGCGTCATGCCCTGGTAGACCAGCGAGCCGCCGCCGACACCGGCCGCGACCACCTGCGTCATCCCGTTGCCGACGATGAATTCCAGCAGCCCGGTGTAGTGCTCGGCCGGCGTACCGCCGGGCAGGCTGGGCATACCCGGCAGCAAGCCGGACAGTCCCATCCAGAACATCCGCTTGTCCGGGCTGCTCGCGTGTGGGAACGTCTCCGCGTTGGGGCCGGTGGGCCAGCGGATCCCGCGTTCGAGCACGTGCACCCGTACGCCGGCCTGCGCGAGCCGCAATGCGGTGACGCCGCCGCCGAATCCGGAACCGATGACGACGACGCGGTGGTCCTCGTTGGTCGAGCGGACCTGAGCTTTTGCCGCACTGGGTAACAGAATCAGGCTGGTCGCGGCGGCGCCTTGAAGGAAAGCCCTCCTGCTGAGATCTGGCATGACCTAACCTCCTGGGATTGCCGTCGGACGGCTACCTGTTCGTGTCGGCCTCACATGCGTGTTCCGCGGCCACAAAACCGAAAACCATAGTGTTGCCGATGCTGCCACCGGCCCCCAGATACTGCCGGCCCATCACGGTGGCGGTGATGTTTCCGGTCGCGTACAGGCCAGCTAACGGCCCGCCGGCACCGAGTACGCGTGCGTGTTCGTCCGTCACCAACCCGCCACATGTGCCCACGTCGCTGGGAAAGATCGGGAGGGCATAGAACGGCGCCCGGTCGATCGGCCCGATGGCCGGATTGGTTTTGTTGGCGGGATCGCCCAAATGTTTGTTGTACGCGGACTCCCCGCGGCCGTACGCCGGATCGAGTCCGTCGCGCGCATGCAGATTGAACTCGGTGACCGTCCTGGCCAGACCGGTGGCGTCGATCCCGCAGGCCCGAGCGAGTGCGGTCACCGTTTCGGCCGTTTTGATCTCACCGCTCTTCAGCCATTCGGCGGGCAGCCGACCGACACTGGTTTGCGAGTGGGTGTACGCGCGCCGGTAGCTGTCGTCGAAGACCAGCCAGCACGGCACCGCCTTCCGCGCGAACATGGCCTTCCCGACCTCGACGTAGGAATTGGCCTCGTTGCAGAAACGTTTCCCCGCGTTGTCAACGAAAATGGTGTGTGGCCGTTGGCGCGCGCTGTTCAACGCCGACATGCCGAAGTACGCCGACGGACTGGGCAGCCACCAAGCCTCGTCCAGCAGGTCGGTCCGCGCACCGAGCGCCATCGCAGCGGCCAGCACCTCGCCCGTGTCACCCGGATTGGACATCGACCATTCACCCGACGTCCGCTGGTCACCGCCGTACTTCAGCCGCATGTCCTTGTTGTGCGCGAAACCTCCGGCGGCCAGTAGCACGCCTTTGCGGGCCTGGACTGTCAAGATGACATTGTTGCGGCGGACGAGTACGCCGGTCACCTGCCCGTCCTCGACGACGAGATCCTCAACAGTGGCGTCCAGCCAGATCGGGATGTCTCGCGCGACGGCGCGTTCCACCAACTGCCCGACCAACGAGGAGCCGTTTGTCAGCACCGGCCGGCGAAACACCGAAGCGCGCAGCGTCCGCAACGCGATCCGAGCGGTGACGCCAAGACTGCGCAACGACCGGTTGAAGTGCATCATGTACGGGATTTCCTCAGTCATCGCCGAAAACCCGATGGAGGCGGCCAAACCCGGTTGCAGCTTCAGCCGCCACTCGCCGAGCCGGCGCGCGTCGTACGGAATGCCTTCGATGGACCGTCCCTGCGCGTTGCCGCCCTTGGCCGTGTCGTAGTAGTCGGGATATCCGGCACATCGGTGGAAAAGCAGCCCGGCGCCCTGCAGGAAGGAGACCATCCGCGGTCCGGCGGTGAGATACGCGTGCCGCCGCTCGCGCGACGAGCCGGGCCCGGCATTGCCGACGACGTCCTCGAAGTAGGCCATCCCGTCGTCGTACGAGTCGGCGATGCCGTCCACCTTCATCAACGGATTGTCCGGGATCCACACCATTCCACCGGACATCGCGGTCGAGCCGCCGACCAGCGGTTGTTTTTCGATGACCAGAGCCGAGTTTCCCAGGTCGGCCGCCCGCAACGCGCCGACCAGCCCGCCACCGCCGCTGCCGACGCTGACGAAATCGTACGAGGAGTCCCAGTCCGGCATGGCTCAGCCCACCGTCGTCCCGGCTGCCCGCAGCAGATCGGGCATCGTGAGGGGAAAACCGGCCGAAGAGCCGCCGTCCACCGCCAGGACCGCCCCCGTCACGTACGCCGACCGGTCGCTGGCCAGATAGAGCGCGGCCTCGGCGACATCGGCGGGCGTGCCGGTTTTCCGCAGCGGACGGGTCATGTTCATGACGGCGCGGTACGGCGCCGTGCTCTCGTCGTCCATCGAGCTGGCGAGCAGTTCGGTGGGGATGTTGCCGGGCGCGATGCAGTTGACGCGCACGCCGTGCTCGGCCAGGTCGATCGCGACCGACTTGCTCAGGTGAATGACCGCCGCTTTGGAGGCGCGGTAGCTCATCACCCCGCGCCCGGCGGTGATTCCGCCGATCGAGGTGACGTTCACGATCGAGCCGCCGCCGTTGGCGGCCATGTGCCGGGCGGCGTGCTGCGTGCCCGCCATCACCCCGAGCACGTTGATCGCCATCACCCGGTCGAAGTCGGCGAAGTCGTCGTCCAGGAAGGCGGCGTGCATGGCGCCGGAGACACCGGCGTTGTTGACCATGACGTGGAGCCCGCCGAAGGTGTCCACCGCGTACGCCACCAGATCCCGCATCTCGTCGGGATTGGCGACATCGGTCCTGCGGAACGCGAAGGCCGGTCCGGAGGCGACGACCCGGCCGCGTTCCTCGTCGACATCGGCAACCACGACCCGGGCGCCGGCGGCCGCGAAACGCTCTGAGATGCCACGACCCAGGCCCGCGGCGCCGCCGGTGACGATCGCGACCCGTCCTGACAGCTCGCTCATGTCCTCGCCTTTCTCGACTACCACGCGACCGGGAGTTCGTAGACGCCGTACGCCAAGCGGTCCTGCTTGAACCGGATCTGGTCGATCGTGGTGGCCAGCCGCAGCGCCGGCACCCGGCGGAAAATCGTCGGGAACACCACCTGCAGCTCGACCCGCGCCAGCTGCTGGCCGATGCACTGGTGAGCGCCGTAGCCGAACGCGTGATGCTCGCGCGCCGAGCGCCGTACGTCCAGCTCGTCGGGGCGGTCGAACGTACGCGGGTCACGGTTGGCGGTGGCGAACTCGATCAGGATGCCCTCGCCCGCACGGATCACCTCGCCGGCGATGTCGATGTCCGCGGTGGCGATCCGCCGCTGCGCGCCATGGATGATGCCCAGATAGCGGAGCAGCTCCTCGACGGCGTTCGCGACGGCGTCGTCGTCCGCTTCCCGCAGCAGCGCCAGCTGGTCGGGATTTTCCAGCAGTACGAGCGTGCCAAGGCCGATCATGTTGGCGCTGGTTTCGTGGCCGGCGACCAAGAGCCCCAGCGCCATCTGCGCTGCCTCGGCCACGCCGATCTCGCCGGCGTTGACCCGCGCGGCGAAGTCGGAGACAACGTCATCCTGTGGCGCGGCCATCCGTTTCTGGACCAGCCCGGCCAGATATTCGTTCTGTGCCGCGAACGCCTTCATCGCCGCCTCGCCGGTGGCGTTGCTGTCTATGCCGATGGCCGCCTGTTTCTGGAAAAACTCGTGATCCTCGTACGGCACGCCAAGAATCTCGCTGATCATCAGCGTCGGCAGCGGCAGCGCCAATGCCTCGACCAGATCGGCCGGCTGCGGCCCGGCGACCATCCGGTCGAGCAGATCCTCGGTCATTTTCTGTACGACCGGCCGCATCGCCTGGACCCGCTTGACCGTGAACGGCGCGGTCATCCTGCGGCGGTGCTGCGTGTGCACCGGCGGGTCGGTGTTGAAAACCGCGTCCGGCCGGTGCGGCGCCATCGCCGCCATTCCCTCGTGCCAGTGCGGAAATCCCGGCAGCCGGTCGTCGACGCTGACGCGCGGGTCGGCGAGCAACGCACGCTGCTCCCGGTGGCCGGTCACGATCCATGGCGTGCTGCCGTTCCAGATTCGTACGCGGGACAGCGGCCGCTCGGCGACCGTCGTTCGCAGTGGCGGCGGCGGGTCGAACGGGCAGCCCTCCGCGCGCGGCATCGGAAAGTACGGAACGTCGGTCGCAGGTTCGGTCATCTCAGTCCTCAACGTCGATGTGAATGGCGGCAGCGGGGCAGACCGCGACGGCGTGGCGTACGCCGTCCTGCGTCCCGGCCGGCGCCGACGGCGTGAGAAGCACCACGACGCCGTCCTCGTCGCGCTGGTCGAAGACCTCCGGCGCCGCCAGAGCGCACTGCCCGGCGCCGATGCATTTGTCCTGCTCGATACTGACCCGCACGGCGGATCTCCTCCCGGATGAGATCGAAGACTACGTTCCGAGACTACTTTCAATCAACCGCTTGACGCAAAGTCGCGTACGGGTGTCTACTGCCTCACAGCCGTGTGACTGCGACCACTCGCAAATCGCCCAAGGGGGCCAGATGACCGACATACCGAAACGCCTGGGACCGAGATGATGATCGCGATTCCGCAGACCCCCGACCTGTCACGGATGCGCCGAGAGGTTGGCGCGCGGCTCCGGGAGACTATGACGGCGCAGGGCGTCGACGTCCTCGTGCTGCTCGGCAACAGCAACGTCACGTACGCGACCGGCGCCAGCTGGCCACTCGGCGACTGGGGTCTCGCACATGACGACCGGCCGGTGGCCGTAGTGCTCGCCAGTGACGACTGGCCGCATCTGTTCCTGCCGTTCAGCGAGGGTTTGGCGCACGAGTCGGCGCTACCGGCCGACCACATCCACCCGCCGGTCTATCTCGAGTTCGACGAGGGCGTGGAGAAGTTCGCCGCCGTACTCGCCGATCTCGCACCGGCCGGCGCGGCGTACGCAGTCGACGAGCTCACCGGTGCGATGCGACGTAACCACGAGCGACTGTTCCGCGGCCAAACCCCGGCTGACGGCGTCTCGCTGATGGCCATGGCGAAGCTGATCAAGACACCGGACGAGCTGGCTTGCCTGCGGATCGCGTCGCGCATCACGGCCGAGGCGATGGTCGACATCGACGCGGCGGTCGCGCCAGGGGTCCGGCAGATCGACCTGTCCGCCCGGTTCGTACGCCGCTCCTTCGAGCTGGGCGCGACGGCGTACCTGCTCGACCCGATCTGGGAGGTCATGCCACCCAGCCGGGCCGAGCAGGAGGTGTGGACGCCGCACGGCGATCTCTCGCTGCCCCGCAAGTCCACCGAACGCGAGCTCGCCCGCGGTGACGTGCTGTGGACCGACGTGAGCATCACGTACGAGGGATATTGCTCGGACTTCGGGCGCACCTGGTGCGTCGGCCAGGACCCGGCGCCGCGTCAGCAAGCGCAGTTCCGCCGGTGGCGGGAGATCCTCGACGCCGTGCTCGCGGTGCTCAGGGCCGGCGTCACCGCGGCCGACCTGACCCGGGCGGCCATCGAGGCCAACGGCGGCGAGCGGCCGTGGGTCGAGCACTTCTACCTCGGTCACGGGCTGGGCGTCGACGCGGCGGAGCTGCCGTTCGTGGGCACCGACCTGGGCCAGGCATTCGACGAGAACCAGGTGTTGCAGGCCGGCAGCGTGCTCGTACTGGAGCCAATCGCCTGGGCGGACAACACCGGCGGATTCCGCGCTGAGGAGATCTTCGTGATCACGGACGACGGCTACATCCAGCTCACCGATTACCCCTATCACCCCTATGGCGACTGACGTCGTGCCGCACGACCACGCTCTGCGCTCCGGGCGGCGTGAGCGTGTGTTGGCGCAAATGAAAGCCCACGATCTCGACGCGCTCATCGTCGGCCGCGCCGCCAATGTCCATTACGTGACCGGCGCGATCACCCTGTGGCTCGCCGGGACCTCACCGTTCGCACCGACCTGTGCGTTGACCCGGTCAGGCGATATTCACCTGTTCAGCCAATGGGACGACGAGGGCATCCCGGACGACATCCCGCATGAGCACCTGTTCACCCTGACCTGGAACCCGATGAACACCATCGAGCTCCTGCGCGGGATAAAGGGCGTCGCGGACGCGCGGCGCGTCGGGACCGACGCACTGTCGCCGATGTTCGGCCAGTTGCTGCCGATGGCGTTCCCGGCGGCGGAGCTGGTCGACGGTGAGCCGGCGATGCGAGCGGCCCGCCGGATCAAGACGATCGAAGAGCTGACGGCCATCCGCGAGTCCGTCGCGGTCGCCGAAGCCGGCCTGGCCGCGGCGGTCGGCGAGCTCCGGCCCGGAGTCACCGAGCGGGAGCTGTCCGGTGTGCTGCTGGAAGCGGCGGCCGCGGGTGGCGTGACCACCCCGGCCGTGCAGGACGCCGCGTGGATCACCAGCCGCCAGCACCGGTGGCGGCGCGTACGAGAGCAGCGGGCGGCCGTGCCTGGCGATCTGGTCGCGTTCTCCGCCGGGGTGGTCGCCGGCGGATACATCGGCGAGGTCGGCCGGACGTACCCGGTCAGCGGAGAGCGGGACGAGCCCACCAACGGGCTGTACGGCCGGTGCGACGCGCTCTGGGATCGGCTGATCTCCGCCTGCCGCGCGGGCGCACCAGCGAGCCGGCTGTTCGACGCGTACGAGGCGGCCGGCGAGCCGTTGCCGCCAATGGCAGTGGCGCGCGGGCTGGGCCTTGGCTTCGATCCGCCGGTCGTGACTCGCGGCCTGCCCGCCACCGCGGCCGCCGAGACACTCGAGGCGGGCATGGTGTTCGCGCTCACCGCCTACGTGTGGGAGCAGGACATCGGCGCGGTTTTCCGGAGAGACACCATCGTCATCACCGACGGCGACGCCGAGGTGTTGTCCCATGGCTGACCGTCCTACCCCCGAGCAGATCATCCGCTACGACAAGGATCCGGCGACCCGGATCGCCACCATCACCTTCGACCGGCCCGAGCAGCTCAACGCGCCGACGGTCGGTGCCCGACTCCGGTACGCCGAGCTGCTGCACCGCGCCAACATCGACGACGAGGTCAAGGTGCTGGTCATCCGTGGGGCCGGCAACGATCTGGGCAGCGGCGTCGATCTCCCGGAGTTCATGGAGATCTACGGGTCGGACGACGACGAGCCGCGGCTGCGGGAGTTCACCCTCTCGGCCGCGGACGACGTACGGTTGCCGCCGCGCGGCTCGTTCCGCGGCGGAGCGCAGATCGGCCAGTGGTTCGCCGATCCGCGGTCGGGCTGTCGCACCCTGCAGGACTTCAAGAAGATCAGCATCCTGGAGGCCAAGGGGTACTGCTACGGCTGGCACTTCTACCAGGCGGCCGACGCGGACCTGGTGATCTCGTCTGACGACGCGCTGTTCGGGCACGCCGCGTTCCGCTATGCCGGCTGGGGTCCGCGGATGTGGACCTGGGCGCAGACCATGGGGCTGCGCAAGTTCCAGGAAATGGTGTTCACCGGCCGGCCGTTCACCGCCGCCGAGATGCACGAATGCAACTTCCTCAACTCGGTTGTGCCTCGCGACCAGCTGGCCGCCGAGGTCGACAAGTACGCGCTCGCCTGCGCCCGTAACCGGCCGACCGACACCGTCTACCAGCAGAAGCTGTTCTTCATGATGATGAAACAGTTTCAGGGCGAATACCTGGGCAGCATGCTCACCGGCCTATTCGAGAGCCTGGGCAACTACGCCCGCCCCGACAAGGACGAGCTGGTGCTCGACGACGGAGTTTTCGAGCGTGGTCTGAACAACGCCGTCAAGGACAACGACGCCCAGTTCCCCCCAGACTTCCGGCTCAGCCGGAAGGGCCGAAGGAAACCGGAATGAACCCCCTCGCCGGTTTCACGGTCGTCGACCTGTCGGTCGGGATCGCCGGTGCGTACTGCACCAAGATCCTGGCCGACGGGGGTGCCAACGTCATCAGGGTGGAGCCGCCGCAGGGTGATCCGCTGCGGCGGTGGTCGGCCTCCGGCGCCGACATCCCGCCGGACTCCGACGGTGCTCTGTTCAGCTTTTTGTCCTGTTCCAAGAAAAGCGTCGTCGCTGACCCGGACGGCGTACGTGCGCTGCTGGCTGGCGCCGACGCGGTCCTGTGGTCGCAGGGTTCGCCTTTGCACCCGTACGAGATCCGCGCGGCCCACCCGCATCTGACGGTCACCTCGATCACCCCGTTCGGGTTGGCGGGGCCGTGGCGGGACAAGCCGGCCACCGAGTTCACCCTGCAGGCGTGGTCCGGCGGCATCATCGGTCTCGGCCGCGGCGCGCCCGACCGGGCCCCGGTCCACATCGGTGGGCAGGTCGGCGAGTGGTTGGCCGGTGCGTACGCGGCGGCCGGAACGCTGATCGGCCGGGGCCGCCTCGTCGACCTCTCGATGCTGGAAGTCAACGTCCTGTGCCTCACCTACTACCCGGTGACCTTCTTCGAGGTGAACGGCCGGCCGTTCCGCTCGGTACGGTCGCTGTTCATCCCCGGGGTGTCCACGGCGAAGGACGGGCTCGTCGCGCTCGGCTGCGCGACGGCACAACAGTTGATGGACCTGTGCGCGATGGTCGGCCATCCGGAATGGGTCGACACTGACGCGCCCATCGCCATCTTCGAGGTCACCACGAAGCACGCCGCGCAGATCTACGGCTGGATCGCGGAGCACACGGTCGCCGAGATCTGTGAGCTGGCGACCGCCTTCCGGATCCCGAACGGGCCGGTCGGCAATGGGTCGGTCATCCCCGGTTTCGAGCAGTTCGCGGACACCTTCCGGCCGCATCCGCGCGACGGGTTCCGACAGCCGCGTCCGGCGTACCGACTGACCCCGGACGTGCTCCGCGAGCCGGTCGGCATCGAGCCGTACGCCGCAGAACCGGATTCCGACTTCCCCCGGACGCCACCGGATCCACGCCTTCCGCTCTCGGGGATGCGGGTGCTGGACATGACGGCGTTCTGGGCCGGCCCGTCGTGTACGCATGTGCTGGCGATGCTCGGCGCCGAGGTGATCCACCTGGAGTCCACCACCCGTCCCGACGGCACCCGGATGATCGCCGGTGTGCCGATGACCGAGGACCGGTGGTGGGAGAAGTCCGGGATATTCGCCGGGCTCAACACCAACAAGAAGAGCGTGACGATCAACTTCCAGACCGAGCGCGGCCAGCAGCTGGTACGCGAGTTGATCGCCCAATGCAATGTGGTCGTGGAAAACTACACGCCGCGAGTGCTGGACCAGGTCGGACTGGGCTACGACGCCGTACGCGCGATCCGGCCCGATGCGATCATGGTTCGCATGCCGGGCTTCGGTCTGGCCGGGCCGTGGCGTGACAACACGGCTCTGGCGTACGTCATCGAGGACGTGTCCGGGCTGACCTGGCTGACCGGCCATCCGGACCAGAATCCGGTCGAGCCGTACACGCTGGGCGACCCGAACGCCGGGCTACACGCCCTCAACGGCCTGCTGCTCGCGCTCGAGCACCGGCGGCGTACGGGCGAGGGCATGCTGGTCGAGGCTTCGATGGCCGAGGCCGCGATCAACATCGCCGCCGAGCAGGTCATCGAGCACTCCGCGTACGGCGCGCGGCTCGACCGGGCGGGTAACCGCGGGCCGGTGTCGGCGCCGCAGAACCTCTACCGGACGGCCGAGCCGGACGAGTCCGGCGGCGACGACTCGTGGGTGGCGATCGCGGTCAGCACCGACGAGCAGTGGTCGGCGCTGTGCCAGGCGATCGACCGGCCCGACTGGATCGCGCAGATGCCGGACGCCGCGGCCCGGCGAACGCGGCACGATCTCATCGACAAGCAGCTGAGCCTGTGGTGCGCACGGCGTACCAGCGCCGAGATCGTTGACCTGCTCTGGGAGGCCGGTGTCCCGGTCGCGCCGGTGCTGCAGCCACATCGCCAGACCGAGCTTGAGCAGCTGCGGGCGCGCGGTTTCTTCGAGACCGTCGAACATCCGGTGGTGGGCAGTGCCCGTTACAGCACCCTGCCGTTTCGGTTGGGAGATGAGATGCACCGGCGGCACGCGCCGCTTCTTGGCGAGCACAACACCGAAGTGCTGAGCGGACTCGGGTTGACCGCCGACCAGATCGCCGCGCTCGCGGAGGAAGGCGTGATCGGTGACCGGCCAGCCTGGTAGTGACGCATGAACCTGACGACGTTGCTGGACATGGCGGCCGACGGCTCGGACGGGCGTACGGTGCTCGGCGAGCTGTCGGCCGGCGACCTGCGTACGGCGGCGCGGCGCGGCGCGGTGGTGTTGACCCAGGCCGGGGCGTCCGCGGTGGTCTATCTGGCGCCGAACGGGCCGGCGTTTCCGGTCGCGCTGTTCGCGGCCGCTGTCGCCGGGGTGCCGTTCGTACCGGTCAACTATCGATTGGGGGAGGCGCAGCTGATTTCCTTGCTGGCCAACCACCCGGGCGCTTTGGTGATCGCCACCGGGCCGCAGGCCGTGATCGCCAAGCCGGGCGCCGCGGGACTGGTGACCCCGGACGAATGGTTTGACCTGACGACCGACCGGCCCGGCAACCCGTTGCCGGAACCGGATCCGGAGTCGACGGCGGTGATCATCTACACCAGTGGGACCACCTCAGCGCCCAAAGGTGTGCTCCTGAAGCACGCCAACCTCGTGTCGTACGTGATCGGCACGGTCGAGTTCGGCAGCGCGGCCGCCGGCGAGGCGTCTTTGTTGTGCGCGCCGCCCTACCACATCGCGGGCGTGTCGAACGTGCTGACCAACCTTTATTCCGGCCGCCGGCTGGTGTTTCTCGATCCGTTCACGCCGGCCGGCTGGCTCGACGCCGTACGCGGCGAGCGGGTCACCCACGCGATGGTGGTGCCGACCATGCTGGCCCGGATCATGGCCGACGACACCGTGGACCGTAAGGTCCCGAGCCTGCGTACGCTCGCGTACGGCGGCGCGTCGATGCCGCCGCGGGTCATCGAACAGGCAATGCGTGAATGGCCCGACGTCGGGTTCGTCAACGCATACGGGCTGACCGAGACCAGCTCGACCGTCTGCGTTCTCGGACCCGACGACCACCGGAACGCGTTCGCCGCGACCGACCCGGACGCGCGCGCCCGGCTGCATTCGGCCGGGCGCCCGATCCCCGGTGTGGCGATCGAAGTCCGCGACCCAGCCGGGAAGGTCGTGCCCGTCGGGGTCTCCGGGCGCATCTGGATCCGCGGCGCCCAGGTTTCCGCGGGATATGCCGGAAAGCCGGGACGAAGCGACGGTTGGCTCGACACCCGCGACCTCGGCCGGCTCGACAGCGCGGGCTTCCTGTTCATCGAAGGCCGCGAGGACGACACGATCATCAGGGGAGCGGAGAACATCGCTCCCGCCGAGATCGAGGACGTGCTGCTGCGGCTGAGCGGCGTTGCCGACGCCGTTGTCGTTGGCGTCCCCGACCAGGAGTGGGGGCAGCGGATCGAGGCGGTCGTCGCGCCCGAGCCCGGTGTCTCGCTGGACCCGGACCAGCTTCGCGAGAGCGTCCGCCAGGTCGTACGCGGCTCCAAAACCCCCGACCGGATCGCCGTCTGGGACGAGTTGCCGCGTACCCCCACCGGCAAGATCCGGCGCGACGACATCGTCGCCCAACTAGGGCCTGCCTCGAAGTCCCAGGCGGCGATAGCCGAGCCCAAACGCCGCGTGCCGGCACCGGCCGATGACCCACCATAGCGCTGCTATTTGGGCCATCGTCCGGCACCGGCACACGACGTTTGGATCTCGACTCTCATCCACCTGGGACTTCGAGACAGACCCTAGGGGCACACCGATGACCGTCCTCACGTTGCTGAGTAACCACCGGGACACGCTGCTGTCGATGTACGCGGCGATGGTGAAGACCCGGCTGTGCGAGGAGGCCGTCCTGTCCCTGGCCGGGGCCGACTACCTGCCCGTACGAGGGCAGGAGGCGGTCGCCGCCGGGACCGCGGCGGCCCTGGACGAGGGCGACCGGCTGGTCACGACCCGGCGCTGCCTGCATGAGCTGGTCGCCTGCGGCGTGCCGCTGCGAGACGTCGTACGGCTGGCGGCCGCGCAGTGGGGTGCCGCGGAGGCGCGTGCGTCGGCTCCGGCGCACGGTGTCATTTTCTCCACCGGCACTCCGGGGGCGGGCATTCCGGTGGCGGCTGGCGCGGCCCTTGCCGCGAAGGTCACCGGGAGCGACCGGGTGGTGGTCGTGTCGTTTGGTGACGGTGCGACGAACACCGGCGCTTTCCACGAGGCGGCGAACCTGGCGGCCGTACAACGGCTGCCGCTTGTGCTGCTGTGCCAGAACAATCTCTACAGCCGTTACACCCCGGTGCTGGAAACGATGCGAATCAACCGGATCGCGGCGCGGGCGCAGGCGTACGGGATGCCGGGACGGACCGTTGACGGCAACGACCCGGTGGCCGTACGCGAGGCGGTCGGCGAGGCGGTCGCTTTGGCCAGGGCCGGTGGCGGGCCGATGCTGGTGGAGTGCGTGACGTTCCGGCTCGGCGGCTATCGGGCCGGGGACGGGCCGGACTACATCCCGCCGGAGGACCTGGCGATGGCCATGGCGGAGGATCCCGTGCCGCGATACGAGCGGTGGCTGCGGGAGACCACTGGCATCGATCCGGAGAGCCTGGCGCGGATCGCGTCGGCCGCCAGGCGTGAGGTCGAGGAGGTCATCTCATGGTGAGCGAGTACTCCGGTCGCGATGCGCTCAACCAGGCCCTCCGTCGCGCCCTCGCCGCCGATGATCGCGTTTTGCTCCTCGGTCAGGACATCGCCGACCCGATTGGCGGCGCGTACGGAGTCACCGGCGGCCTGTCGACCACGTACGGTCGCCACCGGGTGGTCAACCTGCCCGGCCCGGTGACCGGCATGACCGGCGTCGCTGTCGGCGCGGCGCTGGAGGGGATGGTCCCGGTCGTCGAGCTTTCGGTCGCGGCGATCGCCGGGCCGGCGTTGGATCAGCTGGCGCATGCGGCGGCGCTTTTCCCCGGAGCTAACGGGTACGGCTCACCGGTCTTCCGGGTGCCGATGCCCGCTGACGCCCTGCGTGGCGGCGCGCGTACGCGCTGGTTCGCGTTGATCCCGGGCCTGAACGTGCTGACCCCGCGTACTCCCGCCGAAGCCGAGACCTTCCTGCACGCCGCGATCCTCGACCCGGCTCCGTGTGTCGTCGTCGAGCCGGTCGCCCTCTACGACGCGACCGGCCCTCGGTCAGCCGCCGCGCCGGCCCGGTTCTGACACGGGCGCGGTCAGCAATCCCACGATCGCGTCGATGATCACCGCGGCCGACTCGCTCCAGGACGGAAACGGCAGCGGCAGGCCGTTTGCCATGGCGCGTTCGAGGTCGGCGCAGCTGTGCACGATGACGTGGCTGGCGATCCGCGTACGCTCGCGCTTCAGCTCCGGCGACAGCTCCGGCAGGCAGCGGTCGAGACCGCGCAGCAGGCGCCGGAAGGTCGCCGTGTTGGTCTCCTGTACGGCGATGTCGCGCAATGTCGGGTCGGCCACGATCTGGACGCCGAGCCGCGCATGCCAGCCGGGAACACCGTCGGCGTCGAAGATGTCGGTGTACGGGTAGACCAGGCATTCGATCCAGTCGCGCAGCGACTCCGACTCGCCGACCTGGTCAAGCATCTTGTCCCGCAGCAGGTCGACCCGCGTGTTGTAGCGGCGCAGCAGCTCCCTGACCAGGTCGGCCTTCGACTCGAAGTAGTAGCCGACGACGGATGTGTCGCCGCGGCCGGCGGCGGCGGCGATCTGGCGGTTGGAGACGGCTTGGACGCCTTCCTCGGCGAACAGTCGCTCGGCCGCGTCCAGGATCGCCCGCCGGGTTTCGGTGTTGCCGGCGCCGCTGCTCATCCGAGACCGGGTGATGGCTGGCTTCGGCACGATGGAGAGCTTAGCCGCCTCATGGTTGGTCAGCGCGCTGCCCAATTGATGGTCTTGGTTTGCAGGAACTCGTCGAGCCCGAACTCGCCCCACTCGCGACCGATCCCGCTCTGCTTGTAACCCCCGAACGCCGCACGGGGCGAGACCCCGGCGCTGCCGCCGTTGATGGTGACCGTGCCGGTACGCAGGCGGGCGGCGATGTCGTACGCGGCCACCATGTCGGCGGTGAAGACGCCGCCGGACAGACCGTACGGGCTGTCGTTGGCGATCTCGACGGCCTCGTCATCGGTGCGGAACGGGATGACGACACCGACCGGGCCGAAGATTTCCGTACGTGCGATCGTCATCGCGTTGGTGATACCGGTGAACAGCGTGGGCTCCACGAAAAAGCCGCGGTCGAGGCCGGCCGGACGCCCACCGCCGAAGACGACCTGCCCGCCCTGCTGTTCGCCGGAGCGGATCAGCTTCTCCACTTTCGCTCGCTGTGCCGCACTGATCAGCGGACCCATCGTGGTGGCCGCCTCGATCGGGTCGCCGACCACGACCCTCGCCAGCCCGGTGCGGACCCGCTCCACCAGCTCGTCGTGCACCGACTCGTGGACCAACGTGCGGGTCAGCAGCGAGCAACCCTGCCCGGCGTGCGTGGTGATGCCGGCAAGCGTGGACCGCGCGGCGGCGTCGAGGTCGGCGTCGGCGCGTACGATGTTCGCCGACTTGCCGCCGAGCTCCAAAACGACCTTCTTCATGGAGGCGGCGGCCTGGGCGTAGACCGTCCGGCCGACCGAATCCGAGCCGGTGAAGCTCACCACGTCGACCATCGGATCGGTGGTGAGCACCCGGCCAGCCTCGGCGTCGCCGGTGACGACGTTGACCACCCCCGGCGGGATGCCGGCCACGTCGGCGAGATCACCGATCAGCAGTGACTCCAGTGGCGTCATCGGCGCCGGCTTCAGCACCGCCGTGCAGCCGGCGGCCAGGGCCGGGATCAGCTTCATCATGCTGAGGAAGAACGGGAAGTTGTACGCCGGGATCAGCGCGCACACGCCGTACGCCTCACGGCGCAGCACACCCTGGAAGATGGCCGGACCCACGGTGGGCTCGATCGCCCGCTCCCAGGCGAAGCGGGGCAGCACGCGCTCGGCCATGTCCCGCAGGTGCGCCACCGGCACGCCGGTCTGGATGCTCTCCGCCAGTGCCCGCACCGATCCCGCCTCGGCCATGTTGACCGCCACCAGCTCCGGCATCCGGCGCTCGGCCTCCTCGGCCATCCGCAGCAGCACCGCTGCTCGCTCGGCCGGCTTCATCCGTGGCCACGGGCCGTCGTCGAACGACGTACGGGCGGCGGTGATGGCCTGCCGTACGTCGGCCATGGACGCCTTGGGGACCTCGGCGATCTGCTCCTGTGTCGCCGGGTTACGGACCGTCGTCCAGTGGTCCGAACCGCCGTCGGTACGCCGGCCGCCGATATAGAGCTGCGAGGAGAACATGGATTAAGGATACTGAATTTGGCTAGACTGTGATGGTGTCATGGGAAGCGATAGCTAAGTCATCTTATTGGGAGCACCCAATACGGCTGTGTGGTCGGGTGATGCGGCAGGATCGCGCGTTGCTCATGGCGATCGTGAACCGCACCCCGGACTCCTTCTACGACCGTGGCCGGACGTACGACTGGGCGAGTGCCGTCGCCGCCGTCGAGCGGGCCGTCGCCGAGGGCGCGGACGTCATCGACGTCGGAGGCGTCAAGGCAGGGCCCGGAGCCGAGGTGGACGTACGCGAGGAGATCCGCCGGGTGATTCCGGTGGTGGCGGAGATCCGTGGCCGGTTTCCCGAGGTGGCGATCAGCGTCGACACCTGGCGGCACGAGGTCGGCCGGCCGGCCTGCCAGGAGGGCGCCGACCTGCTCAACGACAGCTGGGCCGGCGCCGATCCGCAGCTCGCCGAGGTGGCCGCCGAGTTCGGCGCCGGCTATGTCTGTACGCACACCGGCACCGCCGCTCCGCGTACCCGGCCACACCGGGTCGCGTTTGGCGATGTGGTGGCGGACGTGGTCAACGAGGTCATGCACCGCGCCGAGGCGTTGGTGCGCGCGGGCGTTCCGCGAGAGGGCATCCTGATCGACCCCGCGCACGACTTCGGGAAGAACACCTGGCATTCGCTGGAGCTGACCCGGCGGTTCGGCGAGTTGACCGGGCTCGGCTGGCCGGTGCTGGCGTCGGTGTCCAACAAGGACTTCATCGGTGAGGCGCTGGACGCGGCGGTGCCGGACCGGCTCGCCGGCAGCCTCGCGGTCACCGCGGTGTGCGCCTGGCAGGGCGCCGCCATGTTCCGTACGCACAATGTCGGCCAGACCCGAGAGGTCCTGGACATGGTCGCGGTGCTGGCGGGACGTAAGCCGCCGACGCGAGCCGTACGCGGGCTGGCGTGATCGTCGCCGTCGCCAGTTGCCCGCAGCCGCCGCTGCTGCTTCCCGGTGTGACCGGCGGTGTGGTGCCCGAGGTCGAGAAACTGCGCGCGTCCTGCGCGGCCGCGATCGACCACCTCGCCGCCGCCGACCTCATCGCGGTCGTCGGGGGTGCGGCGCGTACGGGTCGGTGGTCGCCGCTGGCTCCTTCCCCGCGACTTTTGTTTGCACCGTATGGGAAACCGGAGCCCGACGAGACGCTGCCGCTCAGTCTCGCCGTCGCCCGGGAGCTGCTGGCCAGTGTCAGGCTGCCGATCGAGCTGCATGGCATCGACCACGCGTCGCCGCCCGCGGATTGCCGCGCGTACGGCCGCGGTCTCGCCCGCCACGCTGACCGGATTGGCCTGCTGGTCATGGCCGACGGCAGTGCGCGACGCGGCCCGAAGGCACCCGGATATGCCGATCCACGTGCATTGGTGGTGGACCGGCAAATCGAGGACGCTCTGCGTTCCGGCGCGTTCGAGCGACTGCTCGGGCTGCGGCCAGACGTGGCCGACGACCTGCTGATCGGCGGCCGGGCGGCATGGCAGGTGCTGGCCGGCGCGTGCGGATCGCTCGTCCGCACCGAATGTCACTACAGCGACGATCCGTTCGGTGTTTGGTATCCGGTGTTCAGCGCGAGGCTGGACAGCGCGTAGGCGGCGCGGCGCTTGCGGCCCACCAGGAAGCTGGGCGGCGCGAAATACCCGATGTCGCGGGGGAGCGATCCGGCGCGGCGTACCAGCGTCTGCTTCGCGTCCGACGTCGTACCGCAGATGGCGATCTCGGCAAGCATCTCGTCGGTGACGGCGGCGGCCATTCCGTCGGTGTCGCCTCTCCGGAACGCTGTTCGCAGCTGTCGGACCGGACTCTCCCAGTCGTGGTGAGTGACGTAGGGGTCGTACGTTTTCACGGTGAGATAGAACGCGATCATCCGCCGCGCGTCGGCGATCGCGCGCTCCGGGGCCGCGTCGTCGATGGCGGTGATGATCCAGCCATGCTCGGCCGCCGGCTCCGGACGCGGGTATGCGTCATGCACCGCCGGTCGTACGACGTCGTCCCACCACGAGCGGGTGAACAGCCCGTGCCCGATGACGCCGTCGGCGATCCGGCCGGCGGTTTCGGCCATGCGTTTGTTGAACGCGGCGAGCAGCACCGGCACGTCCAACCGGCCGAGGACCGGTGCGCGTACGTCGGCGTCGATCTCGTAGAACTCGCCGGAATAGCGGACTTTTTCGCCGTTGTCCGCCCGCAGCCAGGCGCGGACGGCCTGCGCGGTCTCGGCGACCCGGTCCACCGGGCGATCGGCGGGCACGGCGAACCAGTCGCGGTTGACGCGGTAAGCACCGGTGCCCAGCCCGAGGAACAGCCGGCCGGGTGCCGCCGCGTGCAGTTGCCGGATCGCGGTGGCATGCGCGTACGGAGTCCTGGCGAAGGCGTACGCGATGGCCGGGCCGACCAGTGCGCGATCGGTGTGCGCGACCATCTCGGCGAGCGTGAGGTACGCGTCGTGGTCGGCGAAATCGCCGGTGCAGAACGCGCTGACACCGGCGCGCTCGGCCTCGCGGGCGAGGGCGGCGCCGGGCCATGGCATGCCGAAGCGCATAAAGTGTGCTCTTTTCAGCGAAGGTGCCACCGTTGCCTAGGCACCGCGGAACGGTCGATGTCGGCCTTGCCGATCGGGTTACCGAGCTGTGTGTAGGACAACCCGGTGCGCAATGCCTGCGTGCGGGAGGTGTCCAGCGATTCCCAGATCGCTCGTACGGTGCCCTGGATCGCGGCCGGCGGCTTGGCGGCGATGATCCGGGCGATCTCGTCGGCGCGGTGCCACAGCTGATCGCGTGGCACCACCTCGCTGACCAGGCCGATCTGCAGGGCGCGCGCCGCCGAGAGCCGTTCGTCCAGGCCGAGCAGCGCGATCCGCAGGGCTTCGCCGAGCGGAATCCGCCGGGCCAGACCGATCGGCTCCAGCGCGGCGGTCATCCCGTAGCTGACGTGCGGGTCGAAAAACGTGGCGTCCGCGGAGCAGATCACGATATCGGCTTCGTTGAGCCAGTAGAACGCGCCGCCGGCGGCCATGCCGTGAACCGCGCAGACCAGCGGTTTCCACACCTGGTTGAGTTTGGGGGAGAGGTGTTCGCCCGGATCGGTCTGGCTCCAGACGTTCGGGTGCCGGTCGATGCCCTCCTTGACGTCCACCCCCGTACAGAATGCCTGGTCACCCTCGGCGCGCAGGACGACGACGCGTGCGTCGTCATCTGTTTTGACCGTCCGCCAGATCGCCGCGAAGTCGTCCAGCATCGCCTGGTTGAAGCTGTTCATGGCGTCCGGGCGGTTGAGCGTGACGGTCGCGACGTGATCGGTCAGGTCATACCGTACGGTCATAGGCTGCACTGATTAATAGTATACTCTTTTTCCGGGAGGTGCCGATGAAGGTGCGGATTGGGCAGACGCTGGCGAGCACTGTCGACACGACGGCGGTCATCGTGGTGCGCGCGCCTGACGACGATCTGGCGATCACCTGCGGCGGGGCTCCGATGGTGGATCCGCGCGGCCCGGAGGCGGGCATCGCGGGGCGGGCCGATCCGGCTCAGCAGGGCGGTGCGCTGCTCGGCAAGCGCTATGCGGACAACGAGCTCGGCTTGGAGTTGCTGTGCACCAAGCCGGGCCAGGGAACGCTGGCCGTGAACGGCGTGCCGCTGCCACTGAAACCCGCCAAGCCGCTTCCCGCCTCCGACTAACCATCTGCCTGATGGGTGCCCTGGGTGAGGGAGCGCCCGCCGCGCAGGCGTGTCGGTCAGCGGGGGGCCATCCGGATGGCGCCGTCGAGGCGGACGGTCTGGCCGTTGAGGTACGGGTTTTCCAGCAGCTCGATGGCCAGCCGCGCGTAGTCGTCCGGGGCACCGAGGCGCTTGGGGTGCGGCACCGACGCGGCCAGGGCCGTACGGATGTCGGTGCGCAGCCGGCCGAGCATTGGCGTGTCCATCACGCCGGGAGCGATCGTGTTGACCCGAATCTGCCAGCTGGCCAGGTCGCGGGCGGCGACCAGTGTCATGCCGTGTACGCCGGCCTTCGACGCACTGTACGAGGTCTGGCCGATCTGACCGTCAAACGCGGCGACCGATGCGGTGAGTACGATCGCACCGCGGTCGCCGTCGTCCAGGAGGTCGTTCTCGGCGATGCGCGATGCGGCCAGCCGCAGCACGTTGTACGTGCCGACCAGGTTGATCCGCACGACTTCGGCGAACGTTTCCAGCCCTCCGGGCACCCGATCTCTGTTGATGATTCGGGTACGGTCACCGCCGCGGCCGGCGCAGTGCACGACGAAGCGTACGCCGGCGGCCGCGTCCAACGCGTTCGCGACATCCGCCTCGTCGGTCACGTCGGTGCGTACGAAGCGGGCGGCCCCGTCGAGCTCGGCGGCGGCTTTTTCGCCCTGTTCTTCAGAAACATCGGTGATCACCACACGCCCGCCGCGCGCGGCGATGCGGCGGGCGGTGGCCAGGCCGAGCCCGGAGGCGCCGCCGGTGACCAGGCATACCGACTCGTTGACGCGCATGGACGAACTCCTCACAATCCCAGGGATTTGCTGATGATTGTTTTCATGACCTCGCTGGTGCCGCCGTAGATACGGCTGACCCGCGCGTCCGCGTACAGCCGTGCGATCGGATATTCCAGGATGTATCCGTATCCGCCATGCAACTGTAGGCAGCAGTCGACCACGCGGCCCTGCATCTCGGTGCAGAACAGCTTGGTTTTCGCCGCGTCGACCGCGCTCAGCTCGCGGTTGACATGCGCGGCGACGGCCGCGTCCAGCATCGCCTGACCGGCCGCCAGTTCGGTGGCCATGGCGGCCAGTTCGAACTTGGTGTTCTGGAAATCCGCGACCGGCTTACCGAAGACGCGCCGGTCGCGCACGTACGCGATCGTCTGGTCGACCGCCGCGCGCGCCTGGGCCACCGCGCCGACCGCGATGGCCAGCCGTTCCTGGGCCAGATTGCTGGTGAGATGCGTGAACGCCGCGCCTTCGTCGCCGAGCAGGTTGGCCGCCGGCACGCGTACGTCGGTGAACGACAGCTCCACCGTGTCCTGCACAGTCAGCCCGAGTTTTTCCAGCTTGCGGCCGACTGTGTAGCCGTGCATGCCTTTTTCCACCACGAGCAGCGAAAGTCCGCTCCGGCGGTTGTCCGGATCGGTGCCGGTGCGGGCCACCGCGATCACCAGGTCGGCGTGCTGGCCACCGGTGATGAACGTCTTCGCGCCGTTGAGCACGAAATGGTCGCCGGCACGGACCGCCTTCGTGGTGATGCCGGCCAGGTCGGACCCGGCGCCCGGCTCGCTCATCGCGATCGCGGTGTAGAGCTCGCCGCGGGCCAGCCTGGCAAACCAGCGGTCGCGCTGTTCTTCGTTGGCAAGACTGAGAAAATACGGCAGGACGACGTCCAGGTGCGTACGCAAGCCGCCCAGTGTCACGCCCGCCCTCGCGGTCTCCTCCTGGATGACGACGTTGAAGCGGTAGTCGTCCTGACCGCCGCCACCGTACGTTTCCGGGATGGCGGTGCCGATGATGCCGAGCTTGCCCAGCTCGGTGAACAGCTCGCGGGGCACCAGCCCGGCGCGCCGCCACCGCTCGTACACCGGCTCGACCTCGCGGGCCAAGAACTCCCGCACCAGCATCCGGAAGTCCTCGTGGTCCTGGTTGAAGAGGGTCCGGCGCACCGAAAAAGAGTATCATCAATTGTGATGTTGACAATTGCCTCGCGAGAGCAGGTCTCGTAGGTTCGCCGTATCGTTCGGTGATGAGGAGACCAAATCATGCGAGATGCCGTCATCGTCGACGCGGTACGTACGCCGATCGGGAAGCGCGACGGTGCACTCGCGCAGGTGCACGCGGCCGACCTGTCGGCCCACGTGCTCAACGCGCTGGTGGAACGCACCGGGGTCGATCCGGCGACCGTGGACGACGTGATGTGGGGTTGCGTGACGCAGATCGGCGATCAGTCGAGCAATGTCGCCAGGAGCGCGGTGCTGGCCGCCGGCTGGCCCGAGCACGTGCCGGGCGTGACGATCAACCGCGCGTGCGGCTCCAGCCAGCAGTCCGTGGACTCCGCCGCTCACGCGGTCATGGCCGGCCAGTACGACCTGGTGGTGGCCGGCGGCGTGGAGACGATGACGCGGATCCCGCTCGGCGCGCACCGCACCACCGGCCAACCGTACGGGCCCTCGGTTTTGGCGCGCTACAACGGTTTCGAGTTCAACCAGGGCATCGGCGCCGAGCTCATCGCGCAGCGGTGGGCCTTCAGCCGCGAGCTGCTCGACGCGTACGCGGGCAGGTCGCACGCCAACGCGGCCGCCGCGATCGACGCGGGTGTCTTCGACGACCATCTCGTGCCGGTCGAGGTGGACGGCACGACGTTCACCACGGATGAAGGGCTGCGGCGGGGCACGTCGGTCGAGACGCTGGCACGCCTCACACCGTCGTTCAAATCGGACGGTGTCATCCACGCTGGCAACGCCTCGCAGATCTCGGACGGAGCCGCCGCGCTGCTCATCACGACGACCGAGCGGGCCCGCGAGCTGGGTCTGACCCCGCTGGCCCGCTACCACAGCGGCGCGGTCAGCGGCGCCGACCCGATCACCATGCTGACCGGCCCGATCCCGGCGACGGCGAAGGTGCTTGGCCGGGCCCGGCTGTCCATCGAAGACATCGGGGTTTTCGAGGTCAACGAGGCCTTCGCCCCGGTCCCGCTGGCCTGGCTCGCCGAGACCGGCGCCGATCCGGCGCGCCTGAACCCGCTGGGCGGTGCGATCGCCGTCGGCCACCCACTCGGCGCGTCCGGGGCGATCCTGATGACCCGTCTGCTCGCGCAGATGCGGCGCACGGGGTCGCGCTATGGCCTGCAGACCATGTGCGAGGGCGGTGGCACCGCCAACGCCACCATTATCGAGCTGCTCAGCTGAGCCAGGGCCGGTGGGCAGGTCAGAACTGGGGTTGTTGCGGGCGTTTGCGGACGATGGCGCCGGCGTCGACCCGGAGTTGGACGCCGGTTACGTAGCGGGATTCGTCGGAGACCAGGAAAAGGACGGCCTCGGCGACATCGCCGGGCTCCACGTACGGCAGGCCGAAGGCGGTCATGACGTGGAATGCCGGCAGTGCGTCCTCGCGGGTCGGGTTTTCCAGGTCCGGGCGGAATTCCCGGTACATCGAGTCGTTGTTGAGCATGTCGGTGTTGGTGTTCGTGGGGTGCACCGCGTTCGCCCGAATGCGCCGCGGGGCCAGCGCGATGGCGAGGTCGTTGACAAAGCTGGCCACCGAGCGTTTCGCGAAGGAATAGCCGAGTTTCCCGAAGTCCGGGCGGCCGTTGTCGGACGGCGGCATCAACGCCGCGGCCGAACCGGTGGCGACGATGGCGGCGCCGTCGGGCAGGTGCGGGAGCGCGGCCTCGACGGTGTGTACGACGCCGTTGAAGTCGACCGTGATCGCATCGAGAAAGGGCTGTGCATCGGCCAAAGTTCCAATAGGGGCGATCCCGGCCTGTGCGATGACGGCGTCCAGTTTGCCGAGTGCTGCGACGCCTTCGGCAACAGCAGCCAGCATTGCGGCCCGATCGCGTACGTCGGCGGTGAGAGCGACGATCCGGCGGCCGAGTTTTTCCACCTGCCGTACGGTTTCGTCGAAGTCTTCGCGGGTGGCCAACGGGTAGCGGACGCTGTCGATCTGCGCGCACAGGTCGACGGCGATGATGTCGGCGCCCTCCTGTGCGAGCCGTAGTGCGTGTGCGCGTCCCTGTCCGCGGGCGGCTCCGGTGATGAGTACGACCTTGTCCTGTACGCGTCCCATGATGTGCCCCTTCACCAACCGACCAGCTGGTCCAGGACCAGTGAGGTTGTCGAGAAATAGTCGCCATATCCGCCGCGGAAGAACAGCAGCGGCGTTTTCGCCGACTCGATGTTGAGATGGTGCACTTGGCCGACGACCAGTTGGTGGTCGCCGATCTCGGCGACCTGGGCGATCTCGCAGTCGACCCAGGCGACCGCGCCGCTCAGCACCGGATTGCCCAGTGGAGACGGCTTCCAGGCGACGCTGGCGAACCGGTCGGTGCCGCGTGCCGCGAGTTGTCGGCAGAGGCCTTCCTGGTCGCTGGCGAGCGCGTTGGCGCAGAACCGCCCGGCGGCCCGGATCCTGGGCAGCGTCTGCGACGAGCTGTCGGCGAGAAATGACACCAGCGAGGGGCTCAGCGAGACCGAGGTGAACGTTCCGACGACCATCCCCTCCGGTCGCCGGTCGACCTCGGTGGTGATGGCGACCACGCTGGTGGGGAAGTGTCCCAGCACGTCGCGGAAAATCCGGCCGTCCATCAGATCAGTACGCGCATCGGTGCGGGCAGCTCCAGCCCCATCTTGGCCAGCGCGTTGCCGTGGTACGCGGTGCCCGGAATGTGGATCATGTGCTGCAACGCCACGTGCGCGTCCCGCCAGAACCGCTGCAGCGGGTTGTTGCGCCGGATCGCGTTTCCGCCCGACCACGCGAAAATGCTGTCCAGGGCGGAGACCGCACGCCACGCGCAGCGCACCTGGTTACGCCGTACGTCCGACCGGTCTTCGACGGTCAGCGGCTTGCCGGCGTCGACAAGATCGTAGAGCCGGCTGACCCCGTCGATCAGTTGCACGCGCGATGCCGCGATCTCCGCCGCCGCTTCCCCTGCGGCATAAAGGGCGTACGGATCGTCGCGCACCTGCACGCCGGTCACCGCCACCCGGTCGCGTTGCAAGCTCAGGTGTGCGGCGAGCCCGCCCTCACAGATCCCGATGACGGCCGCCGTGAGGCCCAGCGGAAACATCGTGGCGAACGGCAGCTGGTAGAGGGTCTCGGTCGCACCGTTGCGTTTCGCCGCCTCGCCGGCCTGGACGTCGATTTGGTTGACAGTACGATATTGCGGCACGTATGCGCCGCTGACGACCACATCTTTGCTGCCAGTGCCGGAAAGTCCGATCACATCCCACGAGTCGTCGATGATCTCGTAGTCGTTCCGCGGCAGGACCACGTGCAGCACGGTCGGTGGCGCGGCCGGTTTCCCGCTCCCGTTTCCGACCAGTGCGCCGAGGAAATCCCATACACAGTGGTCGCTGCCCGAGGAGAACGGCCACCGTCCATTGAGGACGTAGCCGCCGTCCTTGGGTTCGGCGATCCCGTTGGGCATGTACGGCGACGCGATCCAGGCGTCCGGGTCATCGCCCCAGATTTCCTGGCCGAGCCGCGGATCCATCTGCGCGATCTCCCACGGGTGCACGCCGACGACGCCGCACACCCAGCCGGCGGCGCCGTCGTGGCCGGCGACCGCCATCACGGCCTCGGCGAAGTCGCGCGGATGTGCCGCGTAGCCACCGAACGTCGTCGGCTGCAGCAACCGCATCACACCGGCCGAGCGCAGCAGGGCGACGGTGTCTGCGCTGAGCTTGCCGAGTTTCTCGTTCTCGTCAGCCAAGGCCGCGAGCCGCGGCCCGTGTTCCCCGATACGGTCGAGGACTTCATGTGCCATCCTGCGCACCTCCTACTGACTTACGAGTGAGAAATTCGGTCACGACGCGCTCGAAGTCGGACTTGCGCTCGACCTGGATCCAGTGGCCGCAGCGGGCGAAGGTGTGCAGTTCGACATCGGGCAGCCAGCGGGTCGCGAAATGCGCTTGGTCGTACGGGAGCATGCGGTCGTCGCGGCCCCACAACAGCAAAGTGGGCGTCGCGATGGTGGTCGCTCGCGTCCACAGCGGCGGCGACGTTTGGTTGCCGAACATAGAGCCGAAAATCGCCTGCATACGCCCGACAGCACCGTCGGCGGTGGCGTTGCGCATCCGTTCGTCGATGAGCTGGTCGGTGATCCGGCCGTGGTCGTAGACCATGGTCCTGAGCCACGTGACCATCCGCTCACGGCTGGGGTCGCCGAGAAACTCGAACAGCCGCTGGAAACCCTCGCTCGGCTCGGTCTGGAAGATGCCGACCGACAGCCCGCCGGAGCCCATCAGCGCCATCCGCGAGACCCGTTCCGGACATCGTGCCGCCAGCTCCGCAGCGACCGCGCCGCCCATGGAGTTTCCGACGAATACCGCCGATTCGATGCCCAGGCGGTCCATCAGTCGCGTGATCGACTTCGCCGCGACCTGCGGGTATGGCTCGTCCAGGGTGGGCAGCGCCGACCCGCCAAAACCTGGCAGATCCGGCATGATCGTACGGAACTTCTCGGCGAACACCGGCAGGTTGTGCTGGAAATTGGACCAGGCGCTGACACCGGGCCCTGACCCGTGCAGCATCAGCAGCGGTTCGCCGTCACCGGCCTGGTGATAGGCGAAGGTGAGCCCGTCGACGTCAACGGTGCGCCGGGTCGACTCGTACGTCGTCACGGCTGCAGTCCCGCGGATGGCGTGGTGCCAAGGAAAGACCCGCCAGGGCCGACGTCGAGCACGTCGCCATACCAGGTCTGCCCGAGCGCCAGCTCCGGGAGCTTCCACTCCAACGCGTCCCAGTCGGGGTCGTAAATGTGGTAGCCGCCGGAGTACAGCTCGATCCGGTGGCCGGACCCGGGGTCGTGGACGTAGAGATACATCGCCTGGCCGATCCCGTGTTTGCCGGGGCCCGCACCGTACGCGATGTCCAGGTCGCGGATCTCGTCGGCGGCGGTGAGGATGTCGTGGAAATTCTCCACATTGAAGGCCACATGGTGGAACTGGGCGGGCGCGTCCTCGGCGGCCACACCAATGGCGACGTCATGCACCTGCGAGGTGACCGACAGCCAGGACGCCATGATGATGTCCGGCGCCTGCGGAATCCGGACGAACTCCCGCCGCTTGAAGCCCAGCTCGTCGCGCATCCAGCTCTCCGCCTGATTGACTGTACTCGCGCTGGTCTGCAGGTTGATGTGGTCGATCCGGCGGACGCCCAGACCGCGGCGGCGCGAGCTGTTGCTGAGGTTCTTCGAGCGGATCGACTCCTCGGCGAGCGGCTTGTCGATGTCGTAGTAAAACTCGAAGGGATGTTCGCTGCCCGGCACCAGAAACCGGACCGCCTCGCCACGACCGCGTTCCCGACCCGACGCGTCGAGGGTCTGCACACCCTGGTTTTCGAACTTCTTGTGGAAAAGCTCGACATCCTGCTTGCGCTTGACCCGGAAGCCGTACGAGTTGACGACGGCCTCGTCCTGCGAGGTGAGCACGAGCGAGTGGTGGACCTTTTCCTGATAGCCGCGCAGATACGCGACGCCGTCGACCTGCTCGACCAGCTCCATGCCCAGCAGGTCACGGAAAAACCAGAGTGAGGCGTCCAGGTCCGGGGTGCCGAGGTTGATGCTCCCTGCGTACGCGACCTGTGGTCCTGGATCGTACTCGGGCTGGGTCATGCGCTGTTCTCCTTTGCCAGCGTCAAAGCGATGTCGGTGAGCATGTCTTCCTGGCCGCCGACGAGCTTGCGCCGGCCGGCCTCGACGAGAATGTCGCGGGTGTCCACCTGATAGAGCCGGGACGCGGTTTCGGCGTGCCGCAGGAAACTTCCGTAGACGCCGGCATAGCCGATCGTGAGCGTCTCCCGGTCGACCCGCACCGGCCGGTCCTGCAGCGGCCGCGCCAGATCGTCGGCGGCGTCCTGCAGTCCGAAAACGTCGCATCCGGTTTCCCAGCCGAGAAGGTTGGCGACAGCAACGAACGGCTCGATCGGCGCGTTGCCGGCCGCCGCTCCCTGACCGGCGAGCGAGGCGTCCACCCGGTAGGCGCCTTCCTCCACCGCGGCGACCGAGTTGGCCACCGCGAGCGACAGGTTTTCATGCGCGTGAATGCCAATCTGGGTGGCCGGATCGAGCACGTCACGGTATGCGCGCACCCGGTCGCGTACGTCCCTGGTGGTCAGCCGGCCGGCGGAATCGGTGATATAGACACAGTGCGCGCCGTACAACTCCATCAGGCGGGCCTGCTGAGCCAGCTCGGCCGGCCCGATCATGTTGGCCATCATGAGAAAGCCGGCGACGTCCATGCCCAGCTCGCGCGCCTGGGAAATGTGTTGCGCGGCCACGTCGGCCTCGGTGCAGTGGGTGGCGATCCGGACCGACCGCACCCCGAGCTCGTACGCGCGTCGCAGCTCATCGACCGTACCGACGCCCGGCAATAGCAGCGCGGTGACGATCGCCCGAGAGTCGTTCGCGACCGCCGCCTCGATCCACTCCCAGTCGGTGTGGCTGCCCGGTCCGTAGTTCAGGCTCGAGCCGGCGAGCCCGTCGCCGTGGCTGACCTCGATCGCGGCGACGCCGGCCGTGTCGAGAGCGGCGACGATTTTCCCCACCTGCTCCGGAGAAATCCGGTGCCGGATGGCGTGCAGCCCGTCCCGCAGCGTGACGTCCACGACGAAAACCCGGGTCATCGAGCCACCGCCGGCTCCGGCCGGGTGGCGATCAGTTCCGCGACCCGCAGGGCCGCCGAGGTCATGATGTCGAGATTTCCGGCGTACGACGGCAAATAGTGTGCCGCACCCTCGATCTCCAGGAACACCGAGACCTTCGTGTCGACCGGGCCGGCGCCGGCCGGCAGCAAGGTGGTGAGCTCGTCCGGATCGACGGGGGTGAACTGCACTTCCTGTACGAGTCGATATCCCGGCACGTACGCGGCGACCTCGGCGACCATGTGCTCGATCGACGCGCGTACGGCGTCGTGGTCGGCCCGGCCGACCAGGCAGAAGATCGTGTCGCGCATGATCAGCGGCGGCTCGGCCGGGTTGAGGATGATGATCGCCTTGCCACGCCGGGCGCCGCCGACCGCCTCGATGGCTTTTGCCGTCGTGGCGGTGAATTCGTCGATGTTGGCGCGGGTGCCGGGGCCGGCGGACCGGGACGCGACCGACGCGACGATCTCCGCGTACGGGACCTCGGTCACCCGGGAGACGGCCGCGACGATCGGGATGGTGGCCTGCCCGCCGCAGGTGACCATGTTGATGTTCGGCGCGTCCAGGTGTTCTGCAAGGTTGACCGGCGGGATCACGTACGGGCCGAGCGCTGCCGGCGTGAGATCGACCAGCCGCAGTCCGTACGGTTCAAGAGATTTCGCGTTGGCCACATGAGCCGCCGCGCTCGTCGCGTCCAATACGATGCGTACGCCCGCGAACTCCGGCATCCTGACGAAGCCGGCCACGCCTTCCGAGGTGGTCGCGACGCCCAGCCGGCTGGCGCGGGCAAGCCCGTCGGAGTCGGGGTCGATGCCGACCATCGCGCGCACCGCCAGGCGCTCGGACAGCCGGTTGATCTTGATCAGCAGATCGGTGCCGATGTTGCCGGAGCCGACGATCGCGACTCCCACCCGATCGGTCATTCGTCGTCCTTTCCCGAAAAACGCGCGGTGACCGCGCCCAGTGGTGCGATCGCGGCTTCGAACACGTCACCCGGCCGGACCTCGACCATCGGGCCGAGCGCGCCGGACAGCACGACCTCGCCGGCGCGCAGCGGCGAGCCGATCTCGATCGCGGTGGTGGCCAGCCAGACCAGCGCGTTGACGGGATCGCCGAGGCAGTCGCGACCGGTGCCACGCGACACCACCGTGCCGTCCTGCCACATCGTCATGCGTACGTCGGCCGGCTCGAACTCCTTGAGTGTTTTTCCTTGCGTACCAACGACGAAAACGCCCGACGAGGCATTGTCGGCGACGGTGTCGGTGATGCCGATCCGCCAGCCGGCGATCCGGCTGTCGACGATCTCCAGCGCCGGATGGGCCAGCTCAACCGCTTTGCGTACGACGGCCGGATCGGGGTCGGTGATGTCGTCACCAAGCAGGAACGCGATCTCGGCCTCGGCTCTGGCCTGCAGCAGCCGCGCGTACGGGATGGTCTCGCCGTCGGCGTAGCGCATGTCGTCGAAGAGCACGCCGAAGTCGGGCCGGTCGACGCCGACCTGCGCCTGGATGGCCGCCGAGGTCAGCCCGATCTTGCGGCCGACCGCGGTGGCCCCGGCGTCCAGGCGGCGCTGGGTCAGGGCGCTCTGCACCCGATAGGCGACGCCGATGTCGGTGCCGCCGATCAGGTCGCTGACTGGCAGGCAGGTTTGCCGGTCACGGCTGGCTCGCTCCAAGCGCTCGACCGCGGTGGCCACGGCATCGGCCGACGGGGTTAAGCGGCTCAGTTGGGTCACGGGCTCATTATGACCTCGAGTTGCTGAGATGAGTATACCAAATTGAGGATTGACATCGCGATCATCGGCCGCAACGATCCACTACACGGCGGATGTAGTCCACGCCACAGTGAGATAAGGCTACTCAGTTGGAGGTAGTGATGGCGGCTGCCGACGAGACGTACGACGTTGTGGTGGTCGGGTCCGGGGGTGGCGGCTTGGTCGGCGCTTACCTTGCGGCGTCGCGCGGTCTCCGTACGTTAGTAGTCGAGAAGACCGGCCTGGTCGGCGGTACGACCGCGTACTCCGGCGCCGGCCTGTGGTTTCCCGGTTCCGCACCGATCGAGCGCGCTGGCGTCGAGTCGGGTGTTGCGGACGCCCGGACCTACCTGCGGCACATCATTGGTGACAGGTCGCGCGAGTCGCTGCAGGACGCGTATCTGGACGCGGGCGTACGGTTGATCGACGAGCTGGAGAAATGCCCGCGGTTCGGTGAGTTCGTCTACGGCCCGGTGCCGGATTACTACGCCGGCGCGCCCGGCGCTACCGCGGCCGGCAGGACCGTCTTTCCGCAGCCACTTCCGGTCGCCGACCTCGGTACGCAGATTTCGTTGCTACGCAGGAACATCTACCAGGAGCGGTGGGGAATCGACGAAGGGCCGGTGCTCAGCGGCGGTCGTGCGTTGATCGGTCGGGCGCTGTCAGCGTTCCGCCAGACGCGGACTGGTTCAGTGCGGGTGAACACGGCGCTGGAACGCCTCATTGTGGCGGACGGCCGGGTCGTCGGCCTCGGAGTGGTCAGTGATGGTGAGCGGACCACCATCCACGCACGTCGCGGCGTCATCCTGGCCGCCGGCGGTTTCGAGCGCGATGCGCAGTTGCGCGCGAAACACCAGCCGCCGCTGACCGGCGAATGGTCCAACGGCGCACCGGGCAACACCGGCGACGCGTTGCGGGCCGGGATCGCGATCGGTGCCGCCACCGAGCTGCTCGACGAGGCCTGGTTCGTGCCGGGTCTCGTCCAGCCGGACGGGACCACGTTGTTCTTCTGCGGCACCCGCGGCGGCTTCTGGGTGGACGGCGCCGGCGAGCGTTTTGTGAACGAAACGGCGCCGTACGACCAGGTCGGGCACGAGATCATGCGCCGGCGTGCCATCCCGACGCACTGGGTGCTCGACCAGCGGCAGCTGGACAGGGACAGCTTCGGCGGACCGCCCGACGAGCCGGTCGACCCGCGCTGGTTTGCCTCGGGTGCACTGAAAAAGGCTGACACGCTGGCCGAGCTGGCACGGCTGATCGACGTGCCGTACGACGCGCTGAGCCGGACGGTCCAGACGTACAACGGCTACGCGGAAAGCGGCGTCGACAAGGAGTTTCATCGCGGCGAGACGCCGTGGGACCTGATGCAGCAACACATCGTCGGTTTTCCCGCGCTGCCGGCGCAGGCGTACCCGTCGAAGCCGTCGGAGGGCTGGCCGAACCCGCTGCTGCCGCCGCTGGACACCCCGCCCTATTACGTGGCGACGATCGTGCCGGCCGACATCGGCACCAAGGGCGGCCTGAAGATCGACGAGCACGCGCGCGTACTACGCGAAGACGGCACGCCAATCGCGGGGCTGTACGCGGCGGGCAACACGGCGGCGCCGATGTCCGGGCGGGTTTATCCCGGTGCGGGCACGCCCATTGGATCCAGTCTCGCTTTTGGGTATCTCGCCGTGCTCGATATCGCCGGTACGTGAGGAGATTGACGTGGACGAGAAACTGAAGTTCCGGTTTTATCGCCTGTCGGTGTGGTGCGGCGCGGTTGTGCTGGTCGCGTTCATCATCGCCTTTGCCGTCGTGGGCAAGCTCAATCCGCCGCCCTCGCCGACCGCCGACGCACAGCAGATCGCCGCGTTCCTGACCGGAAACCGGACCAGGATTCTCACCGCCGTGGTGATTATGGGGATTATCGCCCCGCTCTTCTATCCGTTCGCGGTCGTCACGAGTTTGCAGATGAACCGCATCGAGGGCGGTTGGGGACTGCTGTCGATGATCCAGCTGACCACCGCCGTCGTCGCGCCGACCGGTTGGCTGTATCCGATGGCCGTGCTCGCGACCGCCGCGTACCGGCCGAACCGCGATCCCGACCTGATGCTGCTGTTGAGCGACCAGTTCTGGCTCACGTACGTCGGTGTCGCAGTCATTTTCGTTGTCAACGTGGCCATCATCGGTGTGGCCACCATCGTGGACCGCCGCCCTGAGCCGGTTTTCCCGCGCTGGTTCGGCTATCTGAACTTCGCGCTGGCCATCATCCTGCTGCCCGGAGTCTTCGTCTACGTCAGCGCCGACGGGCCATTCGCCTGGAACGGCGTTTTCGCGATGTGGCTGCCGGCTTTTGCCTTTCTGATCTGGAAAGTCGCCATGATCTACGTGCTGCTTCGCGCGGTGAGATCGCACGAACACGAGTCGTTGCAACCAGCAGTCGCGTGACGGCCGCGCCGTGACTACCGAGACGGTGCGGCCGCAGCTGGTGTGGACGTTGCTGCCGGCGTACGTCGGGAACGTACTCCGGCCGGGGCTGCCCCACGCCGGCAGCGAGATTCTCCGGGAGATTCGGCTGCACGTCCCGGAATACCAGGTCGCTGGCCCGTTGTCCGCGCAGAAGCTGGCCCGCGGTGTCGATGCCGGCCTTGCGTTGTTCGTCCGCCGGCTGGAGCTCCGGAATGCCACCGACGGTGCGCTGGCCCGGTGGTTTCGGAGGATCGGACGGCAGGAGTTCGCCGATGGGCGGTCGCTGGGCAGCCTGCTGACCGTGTACCGTCTCGGCGGCCAGGTCGCCTGGCGGCTCGCCGCCGCCAACTGCCAGCGTGCCGATCTGTCCACTGCGGTCCTCTGCCTGGTCGGCGAGGCGATTTTCGCGTACGTCAACGAAATCTCCCGACTGTCCACCGACGGCTACACCACCGCCCGTAGGCAGAGCGCGGGCGTCATCGAACGGCGCCGACGACAGCTCAGAGACGCCTTGCTCGCCGACCAACCGGCCCGCCACCAACTCGCCGACCTCGCCGATGCCGCCAACTGGCCGGTTCCAGCGCGCCTGAGCGCCGTGGCTTTTGAGCGCCCGCAAGGAAATGGCGACCAGAGCCTGCCGGGCTTCGGGTCGACCGCGCTGGCCGATCTCGACGGGCCGCAGCCGTACCTGCTGACGCCCGACCCGGACCGGGACCTGGCCGACCTGTCCACCGAGCTACCCGGTTGGCGAGCCGCCGTCGGTCCGCCCGTCCCGGTCGAAAACGCCCGCTCGTCCCTGCGCGTCGCCCGGCGCGCCCTGACCGCCGTACGTACGGGTGCGTTGCCCGACAAGCTGGTGACCACCTGTGCCGATCATCTCGCTGACCTCTGGCTTCTGTCCGATCCGGTCACGGCTCGCGCGCTCGGCGACCGGGTTCTGGCGCCACTGGCGTCGCTGACTCCCAAGCAGCGTTCGCGGCTGGGGGACACGTTGCTCGCGTGGCTAGAGGCGCGGGGCGGGGCGCCGGAGATGGCCGTACGGTTGGGAGTCCATCCGCAGACCGTGCGGTATCGGGTGCACCAGTTGGAGACGCTTTTCGGGGACAGCCTGCGAAACCCTGATCTGCGGTTTGACATGGAGCTGGCGTTGCGCGCGCAGCGGTTGGGTAAGGAAGCCTAAGCCTGGATCCACCGATTCGTTGACATGTCACGCTCGCCGCGCGGCCGGCTCGTCTGCGAGGGGCGGGTAAAGACCCACTTTCGCCGTCGAGAGTGGAACTTTTTCCGTCTCTCGGTGAATCGGTGGGGTAGCTGCCAAAGCTTCACCCACGACACTCATCAGGCAGATGGCGAAACTCAAGGCTAGGACGACTGGCGTAGGAGCATGGCGCCGGAGGGGACGCCGCCGCCGGCGGTGACGACGGCCGTACGTGCGTCTGGCACCTGAGTGCTGGCTTCGCCGCGCAGTTGAAGCATGGCTTCGCGGATGAAGCCGTAGCCGTGTAGGCGGCCGGCGGAGAGCTGCCCGCCGTGCGGGTTCAACGGGAGCGCCCCATCCGCGGCGATCGTCTTCCCGCCGGCGATGAAGTCCGTTGCCTCGCCCAGTCCGCAGAATCCGAGACTTTCCAGCCATGACAACGCGTTGAAGGTAAACCCGTCGTAGAGCAGCGCGACGTCCACATCGGACGGTGTGAGATCGGTACGGGTCCAGAGATGCGCGGCCGGGCCACGGGATTGTGGCAGATGGCTGAAGGTGTCCTGGTCCCAGCTGAGCCGTTCGAGAACGGCCGACCCGACGGCCTCCACCAGCACCGGCGGCTTCGGCCGGTCGACGCTGGTTTCGACCGCTGACACGACGACCGCCACCGCGCCGTCGCACGGCACATCGCAGTCGTACAGGCCAAAAGGCGTCGTGATGATGCGAGCGGCGTAGTAATCCTCAACCGTCAAGGGATCCCGATAAAGCGCGTCCGGATTGCGCGCGGCACCGGCCCGCGCGGTGATGGCGATAGCGGCCATCGCCTCGCGGCCGACGCCGTAGCGGTGCAGGTAGTGCGAAGCGTTGCAGCCGATCCACTGTGCGGGCGACATCGCCCCGAACGGCGCTCGCCACTCGTACATCCCGGTCGCCCGTCCGTTGTCGGCAGACCATTGGCCGGAGCGTATGAGCGCGGCATGCGAGGACTCCCACACCGTACGGAAGCAGAGCACGTGCCGGCACAAACCGGCGGCGACGGCGAGCATCGCGGCGGTGATCGAGCCGATCTGGCCGGGCACCTCGGTGCCGCCGTTGATCCAGGTGGGGCGCAGTTGCAGCGCCTCGGACAGGGCCGTGACGCCGCCCTCGCTCAAGCCGGTCGGGCTCGGGCCGGGATAGGTCGAGAGGCCGTCGATCTCCGCCAGCGACAGGCCCGCGTCGGCGACGGCGGCCAGGCAGGCGTCGACGGTCAGCGACACGGGGTTGACCATCAGCCGCCGGCCCACCCGCGACTGCCCGACGCCGGTTAACGCGACCTTGTCTTCGTATTTGCGCGCCGAAACCGGTGCGGTCGCGGGTACGTCGCGTACGACCGGCAGGGGACCGGGTCCGCCGGCGTCGGGGTCCGGCTCGAACAGCGGAACGTACACGTCCTCGTGCTGCTCGAAGCGCACCCGTACGCGCATGCCGACGTGCACCTCGTCCGGCTCGCAGCCGACGATGTTGGTCGTCAGCCGGGCCCGGTCGTCCTCGGCGAGCGCGACGACGGCCACCACGTATGGCGGCGGGAAGTCCGGCAGCCAGCGCTGGTGGTTGACGCTGAACCCGACGACCACCGCGGTCCCCGACGTGGGGCTCAGCGAGACCTCGCGGCCACGGCAGGACGGGCACAGCGGCAGCGGCGGATGGAAGTGCCGGCCGCAGTCGCCGCACCGGCAGATCCGGAGCACGCCGTCGGCGCCGGACCGCCAGAACGCGGCGCTGGCCAGCGTTGGCTGCGGCAATGGCCTCACGTCGCGCTCCTCCAGATAGGTATACCGAACAGCGGCATTGGCTCGCGTAAACGCCCAGGAACTGGCTAATTGAGTATACCGAAATACGTCGACGGGGGTTACAGTCGAAGGATGCCGCTGCAGCCGTGGATGAAGTTGCTGTCGACCGATGACCACCTGATCGAGCCGCCCCGGCTGTGGTCGGATCGGCTGCCGGCGAAGTTCCGGGAGGCCGGTCCGCGGATCGTCGAGAAGCCGCGTGGCGAGGGCGCCGCGCCGGCCGAGGTATGGACGTACGAGGGCCGGATCTACCCGTACATCGGGCTCAACGCGGTGGCCGGCAAGAAGCCGGAGGAGTTCGGCATGGAGCCGACCCGTTACGACGAGATGATCCCGGGCTGCTACGACCCGAAGGCGCGCATCCGCGACATGGACCTGGACGGCGTGTGGGGTGGGCTGAGCTTCCCGTCGTTCCCGCGCTTCGCCGGCACGGTTTTCCTGGAGGGGCAGGATAAAGAGTTGGCCCTGTTGTGCGTACGGGCATGGAACGACTTCTCGATCGATGAGTGGGCGGCGACCGCTCCGGGCCGGCTGATTCCACTGGTCGTCCTGCCGCTGTGGGACCCGCGGGCCTGCGTCGAGGAGATTCACCGTACGGCCGCCAAGGGTGCGAAAGCCATCTCCTTCCCGGAAAATCCGGTGCCGCTGGGTCTGCCGTCCTTTCACACCGACCATTGGGACCCGGTGTTCTCCGCGGCTGAGGAGACCGACCTGCCGATCTGCCTGCATTTCGGCACCTCCAGCAAGCCGCCGATCACCGCGCCGGAAGCGCCGTTCGCGGTGACGATCGCGCTGTTCGGCTGCAACTCGATGTACGCGACGGCCGACCTGGTCTTCTCCCCCGTGTTCCACCGGCATCCCCGGCTCAAGGTGGCGCTGTCCGAAGGCGGCATCGGCTGGATGCCGTATCTGCTGGAGCGGCTCGACTTCACCTGGGAGCGGCACCGCTTCTACCAGAACGTGAATCAGGAAGCCCGGCCGTCCGACCTGTTCAGGAAGCACATCCACGGCTGTTTCATCGACGACCGCTTCGGCGTGGGCGTACGCCATGAGATCGGCGTCGAGCGGATCACCTGGGAGTGCGACTATCCGCACTCCGACTCGTACTGGCCGAAGAGCCGTGCGTACGCGGCGGAAGTGCTGGCCGACGTGCCCGACGACGAGGTGCACCAGATCGTCGAGCTGAACACCCGCCGGCTCTACAACGTCCCGGCATGACCTGGCGGCCGGAGTCCGAACGGTCCGACTGGACCGACCTGGACCTGCTGACCCGAGACGAGGCGCGGCAGCGGCTGGCGCAGGAGATCACCGAGACCGAACGACTTTTACCCAACGCCGGCCCGGAAACGCGGGAACTGCACGAGACGCGGCTGCGCGCATTGCGCGAGGCCGCGGCCGACCTTGACGGAACGACCAAGCCGTGACGGTGGGGTTCGTCGGCGCCGGACGGATCGGCGAGCCGATGGTCGAGCGGCTGCTGGCCGCCGGTCATCAGGTCCATGTGTACGCGCGGCGGGCCGACGTGCTGGAGCGGCTGGTGGCCGCCGGTGCGAAGCCGGTCGATGAGGTACGCGAGCTGGCTACCTGCGATGTCGTGGTCAGTTGCCTTTACAGCGACGCGCAGGTGTTGGAGGTGTTGCCGGCGATCGTCGCCGAGCTGGATGGCCTGTTGATCTCGCACACCACCGGCCGGCCGGGCACGCTCCAGCGGCTGGGTCATGCCGCGATCGTGGAGGCGCCGTTCAGCGGCACCGCCGACGCCGTACGCGCCGGCCGGCTCACCGTCTATCTCGCCGGCGAGCCCGAGCAGGTCGCGACCGCCCGCTGGATCATCAGCTCGTACGCGGGACCGGTTGTCGCAACCGGTGGGCGTGGCACGGCGATGCGGGTGAAGCTGATCAACAACCTGCTGCTCGCGGCGATCACCCAGGCGACGCTGCGCGGGCTGGCGGCCGGCCGCGCGATGGGGATCGACGAAAGCGTGCTGCTGGAGGCGCTCGCGGTCAGCAGCGGTGGGAGCACCGCGGCGCGGCAGATGGACGCCCGCGGCGGCTCGGAAAACTACCTTGCCGCGATCACGCCGTTCCTCCGCAAGGACCTGGTGGCCTGCCGGGACGCCGCCGCCGAGGTGGGTGTCGACCTGTCGGATCTGCTGGCCGCCGCGTACGACGGTCCGATGAATCTGGGAGTGTGAATGAAGGTCACTATCGACGCCAACAAATGCTCTGGACACGCTCGGTGCGCGGCGACGGCACCTGAGGTGTTCGAGCTCGATGACGCCGGCTACGCGATTCCGTACGACGGCGAGGTGCCGGACGGCTTCGAGGAAGCGGCGCGCGAGGGCGCGTACGCCTGTCCCGAGCGCGCGATCACGGTCGACTGACGTGCATCGACCGATGGAAGGCGTACGCGTACTGGAGGTCGCGCAGTTCACCTTCGTACCGGCCGCCGGTGCGGTGCTGGCCGACTGGGGCGCCGACGTGATCAAGATCGAACACGCCGAGCGGGGTGACGGCCAGCGTGGGCTCTCGCGGGTGCTGGGGTTGGCGGTCGGCGACGGCTCCTCGTTCCTGCCGATCATGGAGGGACCCAACCGGGGGAAGCGAAGTGTGGGGCTGGCGCTGGAAAAGCCGTCCGCGCGCAAGGTTCTTGATGAGTTGATCCGGTCCAGCGATGTCTTTCTGACCAACTTCCTTCCCGAGGCGCGGGCCAAGCTGAGGATCGAGGTCGAGGACGTACGCGCGGTCAATCCCGACATCATTTACGTGCGGGGCAGTGGTTTTGGCCCTAACGGTCCGGAAAGTAACAAGGGTGGTTATGACGCCACGGCATTCTGGGCCAGGGGTGGCAGCGCTGCGGGCGTGACGCCGCCGGGGTCCGAGCGGATGATGCGGATGCCGGCCGGCGCGTACGGCGACTCGATCGGCGGCATAACGATCGCCGGCGGGATCGCGGCGGCACTATATGCCCGGCAGGTCACCGGCGAGCCGTCGGTCGTCGACGTGTCGCTGCTCGGGGTCGGTGCGTGGGCGACGCAATACACGGTGAACCAGGCGCTGATGCGCGGCGGGCCGCTGCCGCCGCGTGAGCTGCCGCGCCATGGATCGCCGACGAATCCGTTGATCGGCGCCTATCAAACTGCTGACGGCCGCTGGCTGGAGTTTTCGATGCTGCAACCGGGCCGGTATTGGCCCGAGTTCTGCCGGCTCGCCGGCCGGGCGGACCTGGCCACCGACGAGCGTTTCGCCGACGTCGAGAAAATCATGGCCAACGCGGCCGAAGCCGCGCGGATCGTCGCCGGGATCATCGGGCGCCGCCCGTACGCCGAATGGGTCGAGATCCTGTCACGGGGTGAGGGCCAGTGGGCCACCGTACAGAATTCCTGGGAAGTCGGGCAGGATCGGTCGCTACGAACCAATGGGCTGATTGCCCAGGTCGTTGATGCCGAAGGGAAACCGCGGGAGCTGGTGGCCAACCCGGTCCAGTTCGACCAAACACCGGTGACGCTCACCCGGGCTCCGCAGTTCGCCGAACACACCGACGAGGTTTTGCGCGAGATCGGGCTGTCGGACGAGGAAATGCTGCAACTCAAAATCGACGGTGCCGCGACCTGATCAGTAAAAGGAGTCTGAGCATGAGTACGACGCTCGAGCCGGATGGCACCTACGAAGGCGTGCCCGCGTACTGTTACGACAACACCGCCGGTGGCCCGATCGGCAGTCATCACCAGCGCTGGGACGACGTCGCCGCCACCCATTCCGGGTTTCGCAGCAGCATCGCGCGGGGATTCTGGGTCGTCACCGAGGGGACGGCCGTGCAGGAGGCGTTGCAGGACTGGCGTACGTTTTCCAGTACGTCGGTGACGGCGCTGGACCCGGACCCGAAATTCCTGTGGATTCCGGAAATGCTGGATCCGCCGATGCACACCGAATGGCGGCGGCTGTTGGGCCGGGAGTTTTCCCCCAAGGCGGTCGCGGCCCGCGAGCCGGAGATCCGCCGGGTGGCGGTCGAGCTCATCGACCAGTTGGCGCAAACCGACGGTGCGGACGTGCTGGACGGGTTCGCCCGCCGATTTCCGACCACGATTTTCCTGCGGCTGATGGGTTTGCCCGAGGAAGACCTGGAGCGGTTCCTGGACTGGGTGCACGACGTGCTGCACCTGTCGTACGAGCAGGACCCGGACCGCAGTCGCCAGTTTTCGGCCATCCAGCAGGTGTCGGCGTACTTCCAGGAGCAGATCGCGCTGCGCCGCGAGGCACCCAGGGACGACCTGCTGTCCCGGGCGATGACCTGGCGGATCGAGGGCAAGCCGATCAGCGACCGCGACCTGCACGCGTTCTGCGTGCTGATGTTCATGGCCGGCTTGGACACCGTGCCGATCGCGGTCGGCTGGGTGCTCTATCACTTCGCCCAGCATCCTGAGCAGCGCCGGGCGATCCTCGCCGATCAGGCACTTATCGCCACCAGCGTTGAGGAAATCCTGCGCGTCTATTCGTTCGTCATTCCGGCTCGCAAGGCGACCAGGGATGTCACCGTCGGCGGCTGCCCGGTCAGGGCTGGTGAGATGGTGATGCTGCCGTTGTCGGTCAGCAACCGCGATCCGCGGCGGTACGACAATCCGCGGCAGGTGGATTTGGCGCGTACGACGAGCAATCACATCGCGTTCGGGTCGGGACCGCATCGTTGCCTCGGCTCGCACCTGGCCCGGTTGGAGCTCAACGTGGCGGTCGAGGAATGGCATCGGCGGATTCCCGACTACCGGGTCGCCGACGGGCAGGATCTGCGGGAGACCGGCAACATGTACGGCATCACCTCGCTCCGGCTCGAATGGACGTGACCGGCGAGCAGCACGAGCTGCGTGCCACCGTACGCCGGTTCCTGGCCGAGAAAGCCGGAGATTCGTTGCTGTGGCGGCAAATGGCGGATCAGCTCGGACTGCAGGGCGTGGCGTTGCCGGAAAAGTACGGCGGCGCCGGCGCCGGTCTGACGGAACTCGCGATCGTCATGGAGGAGCTGGGCCGGGTTTTGTTGCCGTCGCCGTACTTCGCGACCGTCGCCCTCGCCGGCCACGCCCTCGCGGAATGTGGTGATGAGGCGAAATCCCGTTGGCTGCCGGCCATCGTCGATGGCTCGCTCACCGCCACCGTCGCTTTCTCCGGAGCCGACGTACGGGCCTGCGGCGGCGAGCTGACCGGGACTGCGATGTTCGTCGTGGATGGTGACACAGCTGACCTGCTGCTCGTGGTGGCGGGCGCGGATTTGTACGCCGTCGAGGGAAAATCCGTTCGGCGCACCCGGCTGCAAACGCTCGATCCGACCCGCCGGCTGGGCCGCCTCGAGCTGGACCGGACACCGGCCGTACGGCTGGACGCGAACGTCGACCGCGTACGCGATCTGGCCGTGATCGCGCTGGCCGCCGAGCAGGTCGGCGGGGCGCGGGCATGCCTGGACGCGGCCGTCGGGTACGCCAAGGTGCGGGTCCAGTTCGGCCGGCCGATCGGTTCCTTCCAAGCGATCAAACACAAATGTGCCGACCTGCTGTTGGAGGTGGAGGCGGCTCGGTCGGCCGTCGAGCACGCCGCTGCCACGACAGGCGACGATTTGCCGATCGCCGCGGCGCTGGCCGCGGCGTACTGCTCGGTCGTCTATACCCGGGTGGCGAAGGAAAACATCCAGATCCATGGCGGCATCGGCTACACCTGGGAGCACGACGCACACCGGCACCTGAAACGGGCGAAGTCGTCGGAGCTGCTGTTCGGCACGCCGGCCACGCACCGTGCTCGGTTGGCCGATCTGGTGGGGATCTGACGTTGAGCGAGACAGACGAGGAATTCCGCCTTCGCCTGCGCGCGTTCCTGACCAGCAGCCACCCGGGCCGACGCCCGAAGGATCGTGCGGATCGGCTCGGCTGGCAGAAAGCCTGGCTGGCGGCGCTTTTCGACGGCGGATTCGCCGGCCCGAGCTGGCCGCGGGCGTACGGCGGGATGGAGCTGAGCTTCGCGCGGCAGGTGATCTATCACGAGGAGTACGCCAAGGCACGACTGCCCAGACCGCTGGGCACTGGAGTCAGCATCGCCGCGCCGACGATCATCACGTATGGCACGGACGAGCAGAAAGACCGTTATCTGCGGCCAATGTTGCGCGGTGATGTCGTGTGGGCGCAGGGATATTCCGAGCCGGACGCCGGCTCGGACCTGCCGGCGCTGCGTACGACGGCCAGTCGGGACGGCGACGTGTACGTCGTCAACGGGCAGAAAGTGTGGACGAGCGCGGCGGATATCGCCGACATCATCTTCACGTTGGTGCGCACCGGCTCGGTGGAGTCCCGCCAGGACGGCATCAGTTACCTGCTCATCGACGCGCACGCGCCCGGCGTGACGATCCGGCCGCTGCGCGACCTCACCGGCGACGCGCATTTCTGCGAGATTTTCTTTGACGATGTACGCGTGCCGGTGGCCAACCGCGTCGGCGCCGAGAACGGCGGCTGGCCGCTGGTCCGTACCAGCCTCGGCCACGAGCGTGCGGCCGGCGTGATGAACCAGGCCGCGACGTATCGGCGCGTGCTGGACGAGCTGATCGAGCTGGCCCGGGAGCGCGGCCTGACATCCGATCCGCTGGTACGCGACCGGCTGGCCGGTTTCGAGATGCGGGTGCGGATCATGCGCTACACCGGCATGCGGACGATCGCCGACATCATCGCCCGCGGCGAGCCAGGTCCGGCTTCCTCGACCTCCCGGCTTTTTGTGGCCTTGTTCGAACAGGAGCTGCACGAGTTCGCCGTCGATGTGCTGGGGCCGTACGGAGTGTTGGACCGAGAGGACCCGCACGCGGTGCAGCGCGGCCGGTGGGTGTGGGGGTTTCTGCGTACGCGCGCGTCGACGATCGGCGCCGGTACGGCGGAGATTCAGCGAAACACCATCGCGGAGCAGGTGCTCGGGTTGCCCCGAGATCCGGGCATGCCCGCACGGTGACGACTTTAAAACAGAAGGGCTGATGCTGTGGGGATTCGCGAGCGGCTGGCGCAGTTGTTGGCGCAGGCGCCTCCGGACGCTCCGGCGATTGAGTATGAGGAGACCACCTGGACCTGGGCCCAGCTCCAACGCACCGCGTCCAGCTTCCTCGAAACGGCCAGGCTGCCAACAGGCGCTCGAATCGGCGTAGTGCTGGAAAATCGGCCGGAGCATGTGGCTGTCCTCGCGGCCGTCCTGGCCTCGGGCCGATGCCTGGTGACTCTCAACCCGCTGCAGCCCGCGGCCCGGCTCGCCGACGACATAGCCCGAGGCCAGCTCTCGATGGTGGTCGCGGGGCCGGGAAGCGGCGCGACGGTGGAGCTGGACAAGGACGGCGAGGTCCGTACGGTCGACGCGGCGCCTCGGACGGCGCAGACGAGTCCGGGGGTGGCCGTGGAGATGCTGACTTCGGGTACGACCGGGCCGCCGAAGCGGGTGCGGCTGCGCGATGAGCAACTGGACCAGGGACTCGTCGCCGCCGGTCAGGTCCCGCGACCCGGGCGGCTGCTGGCCCGTTCGGCGGCGTTGGTGAACAGCCCGCTGGTCCACATCGGCGGCCTGTGGCGGGCGTTGGCGTGCCTGTCGACCGGTCGCCGGCTGATCCTGATGCCGAAATTCGTGTTGGAACCGTGGGTGAGCGCGGTCGAGCGGCACCGGCTGCGTGCGGCCGGGTTGGTGCCCGCGGCGTTGCGTACGGTCCTCGACGCCGACGTGCCGAGAGAGCGGCTGGCGAGCCTGCAGGTGGTCACGTCCGGCACGGCGCCGTGTCCGGCGGAGCTGGCCGACGCGTTCTTCCGGAAGTACGGCGTGCGGGTGCTGATGACCTACGGCGCGACCGAGTTCGCCGGTGCGGTCGCCGGGTGGACGCTGCCGCTGCACGAGAAGTGGTGGGACCGCAAGGCCGGCAGCGCCGGGCGCGCGCTGCCCGGGATCGAGTTGCGGGTCGTCAGCGAGGGCGTGCTGGAGATCCGTGGCGGCCAGACCGGGCAGGGCGACGCTTGGGTGCGTACGGGTGACCTCGCCCGCATCGACGGCGACGGCTTCCTCTGGATCGACGGGCGTACGGACGACACGATCATCCGCGGCGGTTTCAAGGTGCGACCCGAGACGCTCCAACGCGTACTCGAAGCGCATCCGGCCGTACGAGAAGCGGCGGTGGCCGGCCTGCCGGACCAGCGGCTCGGCGCGGTGCCGGTCGCCGCGGTCGAAGTCCAGAAAGGCCACGTGTCGCCGACGGAGGCCGAGCTGATCGCGCATTGCCGCGCGGAGTTGGTCGCGTACGAGGTGCCGGTGCGCGTGTTGGTGCTCGACGAGCTGCCGCGTACGCCGTCCAGCAAGGTCAGCCGCGTCGAGCTGCTGGACATGGTGCGAGCATGAGCTTCGGCGAGCTGACCGACGAGGCGATCGAGCGGTCCCGCCGCCGCCTGGGCATCCCCCGCCCGCAGCGCAACCCGCCGCACAACTACCTGGTGACCTGGGACGGGGTGCGGCACTTCGCGTACGGCTATGGCGACGACAACCCGCTCTACTGCGATCCCACCTATGCCGCCGGGACCCGCTGGCACGCCCTCGTCGCGCCACCGACTTTCCTTTACACCATGGGCGAGGACGCCGCCCCGAAGCCGGACCCGGAGACCAGGGAACTGCTGAGGGGCGACCCGTTCGCCGGGCTCGGGTCCTACCAGGCGGCGATGGAGTTCGAGTGGTGGCGGCCGTTGGTGCTCGGTGATCGCTGCCGGGTGCTGCAGACACAGGTCGGCGTGCTGCCCAAGCGGAGCAGCTTCGGCGGCCGTACGGCGCACGTCACCCAGGACTATCTCTACGCCAACGGCCACGGCGAGCTGCACGCCGTACGCCGCGGCACCTGGATCAACGCCGAGCGGCACACCTCGAAGAAACGGGCCAAGGAGAGGCTGGAGCAGCCGCCGTACACGCAGGACGAACTCGCGGCGATCGATGCCGCGTACGCGGCGGAGACCCGGCGTGGAGCGCAGGCCCGCTATTGGGAGGACGTCCGGGTCGGCGACGTGCTGCAGCCAAAGGTCAAAGGCCCGCTGACCACGACGGACGTGATCGTGTGGCACCTGGGCTGGGGGATGCAGCTGACCCCGCCGGGCGCGTTCCGGATCGCCGCCGGCGTACGACGGAAGGCGCCGGGGCTGTATCCGCCGAACGCGCTGAACGTGCCGGACACCGTGCAACGCCTGCACTGGGAGCCGGCGCGCGCGGTGGAGCTCGGGCTGCCCAACTCGTACGACTACGGCGGCATGCGCGAGACCTGGCTCTGCCATCTGCTCACCGACTGGATCGGCGACGATGGCTGGTTATGGAAGCTGCGCTGCGAACACCGCCGCTTCAACTACCTCGGTGACACGACCTGGGTACGCGGCGAGGTGACCGAGAAAGTGCTGACCGACGGGCGGGCCGAGGTGCACATCGCGGTGCGCTGCGAAAACCAGCGCGGCGAGGTCACCACCCCCGGCACGGCCGTCGTCCTGCTGCCCACTCGTACGAAACCAGTGGTCCTGCCCGAGCCGCCGGCGCCCGATCTGGACGCCATGGTGGCGTACGAACTGGACCGGTTTCGGGTCAGTGACACCACGGAATGAGCGCGTCGAGGTGGCGGCGCATGCGCTGGCGGGCGACGCCGGAGTCGCCGGCCAGGATGGCGTCGAGGATGCGTTGGTGCGCGTGCTGAACGTCCCCAGCGGCCGCGTCGCCGGGCAGTGACCCGGCCGCGTGCCGGCGGAACAGCTCGGTGACGATCGACAGGAACAGGGACAGCACGGGGTTGCCGGCCAGCGCGGCCAGCTCGGCGTGGAAGACGTCGGCCTTGCCGGGACTGTCCGGCGGACCCTCGGTCGGCCAGCGTACGGCGGCGGCCAGCCGGGCGCCGACCTCCTGATCGGCGTGGCGGGCGGTGACGCGGGCGACCGTGTCGAGCTCGATCGCGTCGCGGACGATGCGCAGGTCGTCGGCGGTGGCGCCGGCGTACTGCAGGAACAGCGCCATGGTGTCGACGCTGGCCTGCGGCTCAGGCTCGGCGATGATCAGCCCGCCACCCGGGCCGCGGCGCATCCGCGCGACGGAGTGGTATTCGAGCAGCCGTACGGCCTCCCGCAGCACGGCCCGGCTGATGTCATAGCGGGCCAGCAGGTCGGCTTCGGAGCCGAGGGCGGCGCCGACCTGCCAGCCGCGAGCGGCGATGTCATCGTGGATCCGGGCGGCGACCACCTCGGCGAGCTTGGCCCGCGGCCCCTCGGCCATCTCCGGCTCGATCACCGCGCCGGCGATCCGCGAGCGCTGCACGCGGTGCTTCTCGATCCAGTCGGCGACCCACTCCAGATGCGCCGACAGCGTCATCTGCGCGCGGGCGCCGTCGCCGGCGATCACCGCGTCGGCGACCGCCCGGTGCGCCTCGGCCGAGGTCGCCGTGCTGGTCAGCAGCTCGGCCTTGGAAATCCGCCGGGACGTGTGCGCGTATCGGGTCGTGAGCCGGGTCAGCACGTCGGTGAACAGGTGCAGGACGGGGTTGCCGGACAGCTGGCCGAGCAGCTGGTGCATCGGGTCCTCGTCATGCGGATCCTCGACCGCGGCGCGCAGCGTCTTGATGCCGTCCTCGTCGATACGCTCCGCGGCGAGGCCGGCGGCGATCGGCTCGAACAGCAGCCGCGCGTGCAGCAGGTCGGTGACGCTGGTGCCGACGTACTCCAGATAGATCAGCAGCGAGCGCGTCGCCGGCCCGGCGTCCGGCGCTCGTACGATCAGGCCGCCGCCCGGCCCGCGGCGCATCCGCCCGACCTGGTGGTGCTCGACCAGCCGGATGGCCTCGCGCAACACCGCACGGCTGACCGCGTGACGCTCGCGCAGCTCCGGCTCGGAGCCCAGCGACTCGCCGACCGGCCAGCCGCGCCGGGCGACGTCGGCCTCGATCCGGCGGGCGATCTGGGCGGCGAGCTTGCCGACCGGTGCGTCGGCCTCGTCGCCGGGAGGCTCGACGTCGACGGCGGTCGCCATGCGGCCCACTCCTCGTCTGCGGTTTGCGTACCCTGATTCTAGTCGTCAGCGGGGTCCGAACCGCTGACCGGCGTCGAGGCGAAGGCACTGCCCGTTGAGCATTGGGTTGTCGACGATCGCCAGCACTAGCTTCGCGTACTCCTCCGGCCGTCCCATCCGCTTCGGGAAAGCGGCGTCCCTGACCAACGACGCCTTCATCTCGTCCGGGACTTTCCGGACCGCGCCGGTGTCGAACAGGCTCGGCGCGATCGCCAGCACCCGGATCCCCAGCGAGCCCAGGTCGCGGGCCATCGTCAGGCACATGCCGGCGATCGCGGCCTTCGCGGCGCTGTACGCGACCTGGCCGATCTGGCCTTCGAAGGCGGCGATGGACGCGGTGTTGACGATGACGCCGCGTTCGCCGTCCTCGGGGTCGTTGCCGCTGACGTACGCCGCGGCCAGCCGGCTGATGTTGAAGGTGGCGACCGCGTTGAGGTCCAGCACCCGGCGGAAGGTGGCCAGGTCGTGCGGCCCGTCCTTGCTCAGCGTACGTCGGGCGACGCCGCCGCCGGCCGTGGTGACGATGACGTGCAGGCCGCCGAGGCCGTCGACTGCCGCAGCGAGTGCCTTTTCAGTGCCCTCAAAATCGGTGACGTCGACCGGTTGGAAGCGGCAGTCGGCCGGCGCCCCGTCCGACTCCGCGCGGTCGAGCACGGCCACGTCGGCGCCGCGGGACGCGAGCAACTCCGCGGTCGCACGGCCCATGCCGGACGCGCCGCCGACGACGACAGCCTGTTTTCCCTTGATTTCCAACGTGTTCCCCTTGTCAGGCGGAGATCAGGTCGCAGAGCCGGTCGCGGTGGATCGCGGCGTCGCCGTAGAGCACCGCGTTGGCCTGCGCCCGGCGCAGATAGAGGTGCAGGTCGTGCTCCCAGGTGAAGCCGATGCCGCCGTGTAGTTGGAGTGCGTTGCCGGCGACCTGCGCCGCGACGTCGCTGGCGTACGACGCGGCGACGCACGCGGCCTGGGCGGCGTCGGCCGACCCGGCGTCAGCGGCCATCGCGGCGTAGTACGTGGAGGCCCGGATGCCGTGCAGTTGCATGGCTATCGTGGCGCAGATGTGTTTGACCGCTTGGAAACTGCCGATCGGCCGGCCGAACTGAACCCGGGTTTTCAGGTATGCGACGGTCATCTCCAGCATCCGGTCCAATACGCCGAGCGTCTCGGCCGCCAGCAGCACGCACGCGTCGTCCAGTTGCCGCCGCAAGCCGTCGACGCGGCGATCGAGATCGACGCGTACGCCGTCCAGCCGCACTTCGTAGAAGGCGCGGATCAGGTCGACGGTTTTCTGCCGCCGTACGGTGATTCCCTCGGTGTCGCGGTCGGCGAGAAAGGACACCGGCGCGCCCTCGTGGACGGCGGTCACCAGCAGCCACCGCGCTTCGCCGGCGTCCGGTACGGCGGTCTTGACCCCGTCGATCACCACCGCGTCGCCGTCGGTGCGCGCGGTGGTGCGTACGCCGTCGGGCGTCCAGATTTGGTGTGGCTCGGCGAAAGCCCAGGTCGCGTACGCGGTGCCGGCGGCCAGTGCGGGCAGCACGTCGGCCCGCAGGCCGGGTGAGCCGCCGCGCACCACGCCGAGTCCGACGGTCGCGCTCGGCAGGAATGGTCCGGGTGCGGCGGCGCGCCCGATCTCCTCGGCGACCAGTGCCTGCTCCACCAGGCCCTGACCGGCGCCGCCGTGCTGCTCCGGCAGGGCCAGGCCCGGCCAGCCGAGTCGCGCCGCCAGCCGCCACAGCGTCGGGTCCACATCGGTGCCCTGGGCGCGTACGACGCCGATCGGAGCGCGGTCGCCCAACAGGGCACGGGAGGCGTCGCGGAGCATCTCCTGCTCGTCGGTCAGTTCAAAGTCCATCGCAACAAAGTATACTCTTTTAGGTTGAGGGACCAGTGAGGAGCGGTGCATGCGGTTGACTGCGACGCCGGAGCTCGACGCGTTCCGCAAGCGGGTGCGGGAGTTCATCGCCGAGCACGCGCCGGGCGTCAAGGCGCACGCCGGCGTACGTGCGCCGGAGCCGGACCTCGTGCCGCGGATCCGCGCCTGGACTGCGAAGTTGTACGCGGCGGGGCTGCTGGGGATCGACTGGCCGGCGGAGTACGGTGGCCGGCCCGACGCGCATCCGCTGGAGCCGTTCATCGTCGCCGAGGAGATCGCCCGCGCCCGCACCTGGCCGCCTATCGGCGCCGGAACGCTGGCGGCCGCGGCGTTGATCGAGTTCGGAGCCGAGGAGCAGCAAGCTCAATTCCTGCCACTGATTCGTACGGCCGAGCATGTCTGGTGCCAGCTGTTCAGCGAGCCCGAGGCGGGCAGCGACCTCGCCGCACTGCGTACGAAGGCGCGCCGCGACGGCGATGAGTTCGTCGTTGACGGCCAGAAAGTGTGGACGACCAACGGCCAGCATGCCGACATGGGCTATCTGCTGGCCCGCACCGACCCCGACGCGGCGAAACATCGCGGCATCACGGCTTTCGCGCTGGACATGCGCTCGGCCGGCGTCGACATCCGGCCACTGCGTGAGATCACCGGATCGACCGACTTCAATGAGGTGTTCCTGACCGGCGTACGCATTCCGGCCGGCAACGTCATCGGCGAGGTCAACGGCGGCTGGCGGGTCGCGATGAGCAGCCTCGGCCGCGAACGCTCCGGCGTCGCCGCACGCGGCGTCGAGCTTTTCGCGGCTCTGAAAGACTTGCTGGGCCTGGCCGGCCCGCTGACGGACGCCGCGATCCGGCAGCAAATCGGCGAGCTGGCCACCCGGGTGCGGGTGAACGCCGCGATGGTGGGGCTGGCTCGTTCCCGGATGTTGCGCGGCAGCGAACAGCCGGCGGACGCGGCGATGGGCAAGGTGTTTTTCAGCGAGCTCAACCATGATCTGGTGGAGCTCGGAGTCCGGCTGCAGGGCGTCGACGGGTTGCTGGTCGAGGGGGATCCGGAGGTGATCGGTGGCGGGTGGTGGCAGGACGCGCGGCTTTATTCGCGCGCGTACACCATCGCCGGCGGCGCCAACGAAATCCTCCGGACCCAGATCGCCGAACGCGGCCTCGGACTGCCGCGCGAGCCGGCCTGACCGGATCAGGTGTCGAGTGCCGGACTTTGTTCCACTCTCGATGCCGAGAGTGGAACAAATCCCGCCAGTCGAGGTCGCCTGCGGCGGCCGGGGCTATTTCAGCATGCTGCCGGCGTCGATGGGCAGTGGTACGCCGGTGATGTAGCGCGACTCGTCCGATGCCAGGAACAGTACGGCGTTGCTGATGTCCTCCGGCTCGACCCACGGCACCGGCAACATGTGCGCGAGCTGCGACACCGGGGCGAAATCGTCGACGGTCGGACTTTCCAGGTCTGGCCGGAAAAGCCGGTACGTCGACTCGTTCATCACCATCGGGGTGTTGACCTGGCTGGGGTGCACCGAATTGACCCGGATGTGGTGCTGCGCCAGTTCGACGGCGAGCGTACGCATCACCCCGACGACACCGTGCTTGGCGGCGACATAGTGGCCGGTGTTCGGGTACGCCTTCAGGCCGCCGACCGAGCTGGTCAGCACGATCGAGCCGCCGCGCCCACCGTCGACCAGGTGGGGGATCCCCGCCTTCGCGGACAACCAGACGCCGGTCAGGTTGACGTCGAGCATGTCGCGCCAGACTCGTTCGTCCAGCTCGGAAAGTGGGCGCCCGAACGTACCGATGCCGGCGTTGGCGACGATGATGTCCAGCCGGCCGAACTGTTCGACGCCGCGGTCGACGACGGCCTTCATTCCGGCGAAATCGCGTACGTCCACCTCGGCCGCGACGATCCGGCGGCCCTCTTTTTCAACCAGCGACACGGTTTCGGCCAGATCTTCGGGTGTCGACATCGGAAAGGGCACGTCGTCGAGCTGCCGGCAGACGTCGATCGCGATGATGTCGGCGCCTTCCCGTGCCAGCCGTATGGCGTGGCTGCGGCCCTGGCCGCGGGCCGCGCCGGTGATGAAGGCGATCTTGCCGTCAACTCGTCCTGGCATCGTGGCCTCGTTTCTGGTCGGCGGCCGCGCGTACGGCCTGGAGGATTCCCTGGTATCCGGTGCAGCGGCACAGATTTCCGGACAGTGCTTCGGCGATCTGCCCGTCGGTGGGTTCCGGGTGGTCCCGCAGAAACGCGGTGACCGACATGATGAAACCGGGTGTACAGAAGCCGCACTGTATGGCGTGATGGTCGCGGAAAGCGGCCTGTACGGTCGAAAGTTCGCCGTCCGCGCTGGCGATTCCTTCGATCGTGGTGACGTCCGCGCCAGTGGCCTGCACGGCGAACACCAGGCAGGCGCGTACGGCGTCGCCGTCGACGAGTACGGTGCACGCGCCGCATACGCCGTGCTCGCAGCCCAGGTGCGTGCCGGTGAGTTCGCAATGCAGCCGGAGAAAATCGGCGAGCGTCAGCCGCGGCTCGACGGTGGCCCGGCGTACGGTGCCGTTGACCGTCATCTCGACATCAGCCATCCCGCGCCTCCGCGCATGCTCGGCGCCAGGCGCGCGCGACCATCGCGGCGCCAACGCGTTTCCGGTATTCCGCCGGCCCGTGCAGGTCGGAGGGGACGGACCGCAACCCGGACACGGCCGTGCGGCCAAGGTCGTCCGGCACGACATCGGCGATGTCGCGTCCGGTGAGATCGCCTTCCGCCGTAACCGCCCGTTCGGGCGTGGAACCGAGGCCGAACAGCCCGATGCCACACCGGCGTATTCGGTTGCCGGCATCCACCTCGATCGCGACTGTCGCGCCGGCGATGGCGAAATCGCCGTGCCGCCGGGCGAATTCCTCAATGGCGAATCCGGTACGCCCGGGCCACACGGGAAAAGTCACGTTGGCCAGCACTTCGTCATCGGCCAGCGCGGTGCTCCACATGCCAGTGAAGAAATCCGCGGCAGGGATGTTTCGCCGGCCGGCCGCCGATATCGCTTCCATGTCGGCATCCAGAGTGAGCGCCACGGCCGGATATTCGGCTGCCGCGTCGGCGTGGGCGATCGAGCCGCCGAGCGTGCCCCGGTTGCGGATCTGGAAATGGCCGATCAGCGGGGTGGCGCGGGCGAGCAACGGCACTGCCGCCGCGGACCGCTCGATCGTCGCCTGCGTGGTGCCGGCACCAATGCGTACGGTCGCCTCGCCCTTTTCGATGCCGCGGAGTTCCGGCAGGCGGCCGATATCCACCAGGTGTTCGAAGGCCGCGAGCCGCAGCGCCAACATCGGGATCAGGCTCTGTCCGCCGGCGATGATCTTCGCGGTGTCGCCGAACTCGGCCAGCAGTGCGACGCCCTCCGCGAGAGTGGCTGGTGCGTGGTAGGCGAACGCGGCCGGCTTCATCGCGATTCCTCAAGCAGAGCCACTATCGCGGCTGGAGTAAGCGGCAGCCGGGTGACCTCCACACCAAGCGCGTCGGCCACCGCGTTGATGACCGCGGGAGGCGCACCGATCGCGCCGCCTTCGCCGACTCCCTTGTACCCGCCCGGTCCGGGCCCGGGTGTTTCGACATGGCCGTACTCGATGATGGGCACCTCGGCGGCGGTCGGGATCAGATAGTCCATAAATGTTGTCGTGATCGGGTTCGCGTCCTCGTCGTACGCGAGATGTTCGTACAACGCACCGCCAATTCCCTGCACTGTGCCGCCGGCGATCTGCCCTTCGACCACGTCCGGGTTGATCATCGGGCCGCAGTCCTCGGTCACGATGTAGCGCAACAGCCGTACGTGACCGGTCACGACATCGACCTCACAGGTGCACACATGGGTCGCATTGGCCCAGATAATCGGGTTCTGGGGCCGATAGCGGCCGCTCGCCTCCAATCCGGCTGGCAGGCCAGCTGGCAGTGCATCGACCTGGAAATACGCCAGCCATGCGATCTCGGCCAGCGATATTCCGGCGTTTGGCACGCCGCGTACGGTCGCGCGGCTGCCGGTCAGCTCGATGTCGTCAGCCGACGCCTCCAGCCGATGGGCGGCAATCGCGACTATCCGGTCGCGCAACACCGATGCGGTCGCAGCGATCGCACCGGCGATCATCGAGCCCGAGCGGCTGCCGGCGGTCCCGCCACCGAAAGGTGTGATCGCGGTGTCGCCCTGGATTGTGTTGATGTCCGCGATATCGACGCCCAGTGCGTCGGCCGTGAGCTGGATGGCGGTGGTCTCCAGGCTGTTTCCGGTGGAGCCGCCGGAAAGATAGACGTTCACCGTGCCGGACGGCTCGATCCGGATAGTGGCGCCCTCGGTGGCGTGCAACCCCATCGCGGCCGTGGTGGGCTCGACATAACTGCACGTGCCGACGCCGAGATATCGACCCGCCGCCCGCGCCTGTGCTTGCTCACGGCGAAAAGCCGGGTAGTCGAGCAGGTCGATGGCGTGGTCGAAGGTCTCCAGCGGGCTGACGTGGTCGTACGGCATGCCACTGGGATTGGCGTAGGGAAGTTCGTTGCCGCGTAACAGATTGCGCCGGCGTAGCTCGACTGGGTCGATGCCGATCCGGCGCGCCGCCGCGTCCAGCAGCACCTCGCGCGTCACCGACTCGAACTGCCACGGTCCGCGGTACGCGGCGCGGCCGGCGGTGTTGGAGAAGACCGACTTCGACGAGAACGTGCCCTGCGGGACGCGGTACGGGCCAGGAAAAAGCATGCCGACAGCGGCGGCGGTCTGCACCGGCCACGGCGTCGGATACGCGCCGACATCCTGGACGTAATTGATCTGCGTCGCCAGGATTGTGCCGTCGTTGTCGAAGGCCATCCGTACGTCGGCGTGCTCGTGCCGGGATTGGCTGGCCGCCATCAGGTTTTCCCGCCGGTCCTCGATCCATTTCACCGCGGCCGGCAGCTTTCTGGCGGCCAGCATGACGCACATGTCCTCGCGCATCGGCAGCACCTTCTGGCCGAACCCACCACCGGTGTCGCGCATGATCACCCGGACCCGGTGTTCCGGGATTCCCAGCAGTCGAGAGCAAAACAGGCGCATCTCGTGCGGCGCCTGGGTGGCCGCCCAGATCGTCAACGCACCGTCGGACGCCGACCACTCGACGACTAGGCCGCGGGTCTCCATCGGCACCGGTGCGTATGTCTGCTGGTGGATCGTCCGCTCGATAACGTGCGGTGCCTCGTCGAACGCCGGCTCAATGCCGGGCAGGGCGATCTCGCCGGCGAGGTTGCCGGGGTAGTCCGGGTGCACCAACTCCGCCGACTCGTGGGCGGTGGCGTAGTCAACGACCGGCGGCAACGGTTCGTAGTCGACGGTGACAAGGTCGGCGGCGTCCTCGGCGACGTACCGGTCCGCCGCGACCACCAGCGCCACCGGGTCGCCGACGAACCGCACCTCGCCGTCGGCCAACGGCGGACGCGGGGTGTCGGGGATGTCCTTGCCGGTCAGCGTGTACCACTGCTCGCGTACGTCCGGATTTAGGTCCGCGGCGGTGAAAACGGCGCGTACGCCGTCGAGCGCGAGTGCTTCGGCCGGGTCGATCCCGGTGATGCGGGCACGGGGAAACGGGCTGCGTACGAAGCAGGCGTGCAGCATCCCGGGGCGTACGACGTCGTCCACGAACGTGCCGTGGCCGGTCAGCAGCCGCGCGTCCTCGACGCGGCGCACGCGGGTGCCCGCGTAGCGGGTCGCGCCGGTGTTCACGTGCGGCGCAGGACGGCCAGGCGCAGCCCCCGCTTGATCCGGTCGGAGATGAACAGGGTCAGGACCGGCGTTCGCAGGTCCTCCCGCAGCCGGCTCAGCCGGGACGTTTTTATCAGCCATTTCCCCACATTCTTTTCGTACGTCTCGTGGTAATGGCCGAAGCCGTGCATCGTCAGCCCGGGCAGCAGCCGTACCAAGTCCTGCATCGCCCAGATCCCGAGTGCTTCGACCGGTGACGTGAGCTCGATCTCGGGCTGCAGCACGTGGTGGACAGTGACCCGGCCGGCGAGGGCTTTGCGTACGAAGGCGACGAACTCGTCGGCGCCATCGCACACCCTGCCGCCGGCTTCGGTGTTGTCGCCGACGAAATCATCGGCGAACAGGGCACGGAATCCGGACCAGTCCTTGGTGTCCAGGGTCCGGCAATAGCGTGACTTCAGGGCCGCTATCGCCTGGATGTCGTCGAGGGTGTCGATCACCGCATGCCCCATTCACGAGTGCTGTGCAGTCGCTTAGCTTTTTGTTGTGCAGATGCTTAGCATGGGCGTACGAGCCCGGTCAAGGGTGGCTTACGATGGCTGCGGTGCCAGCGCTACCAGGGAGGTGGACAGACGTGACGACGCAGCGGCGGATTGGCGCGCCCGACGCGAAAAACCGCACGCTCCTGCTCGACGCGGCCGAGCAGTTGATGCTGGCGGACGGGTACGCCGCGGTGACGTCGCGGCGCCTCGCGGACAAGGCCGGCCTCAAGCCGCAGTTGGTGCACTACTACTTCCGTACGATGGACGACCTTTTCCTGGCCATGTTCCGCCGGCGCGCCGAAGAAGGGCTTCAGCGGCAAAGGGAGCTGCTGGAGTCTGAACGGCCACTGCGGTCGTTGTGGGAGTTCAACACCGATGCCGAGCGCACCGGCTTCATCATGGAAATCGCCTCGCTGGCCCAACATCGCAAAGCCATCCGGGCCGAGGTCAGGCGTTATTCCGAACAGTTCCGGCTCGCGCAGCTCGAGGTCGTCGCCGCGGTCATGGAGCGCTATCACATTCCCCGCGAGGTGTGCACTCCGGCGGCGCTCGTCGTGCTCATGACATCCGTCGCGCGGGTCATGTCCCTGGAGGAGAAGCTCGACTTCTCGTTGGGTCACAAGGACGCGATCGACTTCATGGACCGCTATCTGGACCAGTTGGAGGGCTTCGCTACGAAGGGATGACGACCGGCAGTGTTTCCCAGCCGCGAACGGTGGACGTGGGAGAAATTCGCGCTTGATCGTCGTCCACCTGCCATTCCGGAAATCGCTTCAGGATCTCCTCAAGGGCGATCCGTCCTTCCATTCGGGCCAAGGCCGACCCGAGACAGAAGTGAGTGCCCATGCCAAAAGTGAGATGCTGGCGGGCGTCTCGCCGTACGTCGAAACGGTCACCGTCGGGAAACTGCCGGTCGTCACGATTTGCCGAGCCGATGAGAAACATCATGACACTGCCCTCAGGCACGGCCAGGCCGTAATAGTCGACATCGCGGGTGACGTAACGCGCCACGTGCGGTGCGGGCGGCTCGTACCGGAGTAGTTCCTCGATCGCCGACGGGATCAGCGATGGATCCTGGACAAGCTGTCGTCGTTGGTCGGGATGCTCGGCCAGGACCTTGCCGGCCCAGCCGATCAGCCGGGTGGTGGTTTCGTTTCCGGCGCCGGCCACCACGGTGACGTACGTCAGGATTTCCTCGCGGGTCAGCCGCCGCGTCGTGCCGGTCTCATCCGCGAACTCGACGTTCAGCAACTCGGTCATGATGTCGTCGGAAGGATGTTCGGCCCGCCATTCGATGTAGTCGGCGAAAATCTCGCCACTGGCGAAGTCGCCCTGCTCGGCATATCGGGTCATCGGCCGGCCCCGCTCGGTGCGCAGCTCGGCGTCGACCTGGTCGCGGACGGCTTCCTGGTCCTGCTCCGGAATGCCCAGCAGCATGCCGATCACCCGCATCGGCATCTGCTTGCCGATGTCAGCGACGAAGTCGAACCGCTCGGCGCCGGCCAGCCGATCCAGGCTGCGTACGCAGAACTCCCGGATTTTCGGCTCCAGGTCACGGATTTTCTTCGGTGTGAACATTCGGACCAGCAGGTTGCGATGCACGGTGTGGATCGGCGGATCCTCAAAGATGAGTACGCCGCGCGGAATGTCGATGTTCGCCTTGATCAGCTCGATGATCGCGCCCCGCGCGGAGCTGAACGTCTCGCGGTCGGCCAGGCCGCGGCGTACGTCCTCGAACCGGCTTAGCGCGTAGAAATCGTGCTGCTCGTTGCGATAGAGCGGAGCCTCCTCGCGTAGGCGCCGGAACATGGGATACGGGTTGGCGTTCAGTTCGACGTCGTATGGGTCGTAATAGGCATGGCCGGTCGCGGGAGTCACCGACATTCTCCTTTCGGTGCGATGCTGAGCACTTGCACAGCATAGTGAGCGCCAGATTGGCACCGATGTCGAGATGTGTCAATCCGTCAGGACGGGCGGAAGCGCTCGCGCAGCGGCCGGTCGTCCGGGGTCGGGCGGTAGATGCCACGGTCGATGAGACGGGGTACGACCTCGTCGATGAACTCCCTGATCGAGAGGTGCCCGGCTGCGAACATCAGATTGAAGCCGCCGACCTGCCCGTCCTCATGCCACAGCGCGAGGTCGTCGACCAGTTCGTCGTACGAACCGACGAACTTGCGGTGCGTCGCGCCGCCGCGCCCGATGGCGTGGGCGGTCACGTCCCGTACCGTCGCGCCGGGGTGTTCCTGGATCCAGTTGTACAGGCCCACGTAGTTGCCGAAGGTGCTGGTGATGGTCTTCTCGACGTCCTCGGGCCTGGGGAGCTCGTCCACTGGGAAGGTGGCGTTCACGTCGTCGTAGGTGCGATAGATCCCGAACTGCGCCAGCGCGAGCGGCGCGAGCATCTCCCAATCGACGAGGTCGTCTAGGGCACGCAGCCGCTCCTGTGCTTCCGCGGCCGTACGGCCGAGAAACGGGATGAACCCGGGGATGGCCGGAACGCTGCCCGGCGGCCGCCCGGCCTGCACCAGCGCCTTGTCCAGATCCGCGCGGTAGGCGGCCGCGCCCTCGCGTGTGGTGGCGTTCGTGAACACCATCTCCGCGTGCTTGGCCGCTACCGCGATCCCGGCACCCGAACCGCCGGCCTGGGCGATCATCGGGCGACCCTGCCGGCTGGGCGCGAGGTTCAACGCGCCTTCGACGCGGAACAACTCACCGTGGTGCGTGAGCCAGGTCGGATAGAGCCGGCGTACGCCGTCGGAGTCGGTACGCATTTCGCGGTTGTCCCACAGAGCCTTGACCACTTCGAGGAACTCGTCGGCGCGGCGATAGCGGGTCTCCCGGTCGGGATGGGCCGCCAGGCCGTACGCGAGCGCGAAATGGTCGCCCGCGGTGGTGACCGCGTTGAACCCGGCTCGCCCGTCGCAGGCCTGGTCGAGCGAGCCGAGCAACCGGGCCAGGGTGTACGGGTCGTAGAACGTCGTCGAGGCGGTCGCGATCAGGCCCACATACCGGGTCACGCTCGCCATGGCGGTCAGCGCGGTGATTGGTTCGGCAGGCCCGCCGTCGGGCGAAGGCGAGCCCACCGCGCCCGGGACGTCGCCGAGGAAGATGGCGGTGAACAGCCCTTCGTCGCCGAGTTTTCCGTACTCCAGCAGGCGTGCGAAGGGATCCTGCGGTGGCCGGTCAACCTGCGCGCGCTCGTACGTGAGCGCGCCCTGGTGGAGGTTGATGTCGTTCCCCACCAGGTTCAGGTGCAGATAGCGTCGATCCGACATGCGTTCCTCGTCCCTCCCGGCCTGCGTGGTCTACGCCACTCCACGTCGCAGTAGTGAACACCTCCAGAGCTCGTTGCGTCAATCGATTGATTGAAGTTACGCGCGGAGAGTGATGATCCCGCATACTTGTACGCGTGAATGCCGCAGCCGACTGGGCCCGCAGCGGAGTCATGGCCCTGACTGGGCGTGCCGCGGGTCCGCCGGTCGTGCCGCCCGGCCGGGCAGCTTCGGTCGCCACAGCAATGGCCGATCAGTTCGCGGCGGCTACCGGCGTACGGCTGGATGGTGCACGCCTGCTGTCCGAGCGTGCGGCGTTCACCGGGAATCGACGGCGAGGCTCCGTGTCACCTGGCGGATCCTGCCGGCTGCTGTCCACTGTGGACGGCTGGGCGGCGGTTTCCGTTGCGCGGCCGGACGATCCGGCATTGCTGGGCGCGTTGGTCGGCGAAGAGGTGCGAGGTGATCCGTGGCCCGTTGCCGCTGAATGGCTGCGCTCGCACACCGGTGCCGAGCTGGCCGAGCGAGCCGAGCTGCTCGGGGTCGCCGCCGGGCCGGTGACCCGCCGCGTCGCGGATTTCACTGTTGTCAAAGGCAAGCCGCGCGATCTCCGTGGTTTGCTGGTGGTGGACTTCAGCGCGTTGTGGGCCGGTCCGTTGTGCGCGCGGCTGCTGGGGTTGGCTGGCGCGCGGGTAGTCAAGGTCGAGACCCCGTGGCGGCCGGACGGCGCCCGTGCCGGGAATCCGGACTTCTATCGCCTGCTGCACGCCGGCCATCGCTCGGTATGCCTTGATCCGCTTGACGCCTCGGGACGTACGGCGATGGCGGCGTTGGTGACGGCCGCGGACGTGGTTATCGAAGCGTCCCGTCCGCGGGCGCTGGCCGGCTTCGGGTTGGATGCCCGTGCCGCGGTAGCGGCCGGGAAGACCTGGGTGACGATCACCGCGTACGGGCGGGGCAGCAACCGGGTGGGCTTCGGCGATGACGTGGCGGCGGCAAGCGGTCTGGTCGCGTACGACGACGCCGGGCCGATGTTCTGCGGGGACGCGATCGCCGATCCGTTGACCGGGCTGACCGCCGCCGCGATGGTCGCCTACGCGCCAGCCGGCGTGATGCTCGACGTGTCGATGGCCGACGTCGTCGCGGCAACCCTGACCGACGAACAAAGTGCTGACGGGACCGTGCCGGTCGTGGAGCCGCAGCGACCACCGGTCAACGGGTATGCGGCGCGGATCGGCGAGCACACCGCCGAGGTGCTGGCAGAGCTGCGCGTATGACGTTGCTCCTGCGCAACGCCGACGTCGACGGGTGTTTCCGCGCCGACGTACGAATATCGGGCCGCCGCGTGGTGGAGGTCGGGACGGCTCTTGCCCACCAGACGGGCGAAGAGATGTTTGACTGCCGCGGTGGCGCGGTGCTGCCCGGGTTGTGCGATCACCACCTGCACTTGCACGCCATCGCGGCCCGCGCCACGTCGGTCGTGTGCGGGCCACCGGAGGTGACCGACCGGGCCGGGCTGGCCGCCGCGTTGGCTGGCGCGACCACTGACGCGTACGGGTGGATCCGGGGTGTCGGGTATGTCGAGTCGGTCGCCGGGCCGCTGGACGCGGCCGCGCTGGATGATCTGCGCAGCGACGTGCCGGTCCGTGTCCAACACCGCAGCGGCGCCCTGTGGTTGCTCAACACCGCGGCCCTGACCGCGATCGGCACCGAGCAGGCCGATGGCCGGCTATGGCGCGCCGACCGCTGGCTGCGCTCCCGGCTGCCCGCGAGCGACCCGCCCGACCTGGGCGAGGTCGGGACTCGGCTGCTGCGGGCCGGCATCACCGCGGTCACCGATGCGACGCCGGATCTCGACCCAACCGCTATCGACGCGATCACCGGCGCGATGGCCAGCGGTGCGCTGGCGGGTCGGGTCTGCCTGCTCGGCGTACCCATCGGCGTCTCGCTGTCAGGCAGCGGACCGATGGCGGGGCCGTACAAGATCGTGCTGGCCGACTCCGGGCTTCCGGCCCATGACGACTTGGTCGAGCGGATCCGCGCCGCCCATGCGGCCGGCCGGCCAGTCGCCGCGCACTGCGTGACACGCGAGGCGCTGGTGCTACTCGTCTCCGCACTCGACGCCGCCGGCGCACTCCCCGGCGACCGGATCGAGCATGCCGCCTTGGTGCCCGAGCAGTTGATCGGCGACCTCGTACGGTTGGGTGTACGGGTGGTCACCCAGCCCGGGTTCCTCCACGATCGCGGCGACGATTTTCTCCGGGACGTCGCCGACCACCTCGACCTTTACCGCTGCGCCAGCCTGATCGGGGCGGGTGTGCCGGTCGCGCTGTCCAGCGATGCTCCGTACGGGCCGCTGGATCCGTGGTCGATCATGGAGGTGGCGGTATCCCGGCGAACGGCGTCAGGACAGGTGGCCGGACAGTCGGAACGGCTCGGTTTCCGGCAGGCGCTGGACGCCTACCTGGCGCCGCCGGAGGATCCCGGCGGCCCGGCTCGCCGCGTACGACCGGGCGCCGCGGCCGACCTCATTGTCTTGCACGGCCCACTGGCCGAGGCGCCTGGCTACTCCGACCCGGTTCGCGCCGTCGTTCTCGACGGAAACCTCCAGCCGGTCTGACCGTCGCCGAAGTGGCACCTTGGAGACAATCGGGCTACGCCAAGCATGATCATCAGCACTGCTCCCCGGTCGGTCGAGCTTCGGAATTGTTACTGAGGCACTGTGAGACGGCGAGGACCTGCAGCTCGACGATTCCGAGCTCTGGTGCCTATTCAGTCGATTTACGACAGGCATTCATGTGGAGTTACTGGAGCTTCCAGGCGTGCTCTTAATCGCCCGAAGCCGCTTGATCGACATTACTGGCGTCGCTGACTGTCTTTGAGAAGTGCCCATCTGTGGTGAGCAATGGTGTTCGAGTCAGTGATTCGGTAATGGCGTCGCAACGTTCATCGCCATATGAGTTACCGCTAGATGCTGCTCGCAAGCGCAGGCGGCGGTACAGATCAGTGTCGGCAGCCAATGCGTGGAGTGCCACCGCCCCGCGGTCGCTATCGTCGTCACGGGCGAGCATTTCAGCTCACCGAGAGGAGCCAGCCGATCTTCAACTACGGCACCCTTCCGCTGGACGCCGTACCAACCGAGATCGAACAGCGTTGCGCCGAGGACGCCGTCATCGGCATTGTCCTGAACCAACCCAGGGCACTCGACTACCTTGGCGACCGGCTCGACCGGTACGATTTTGCCCACGAAGAACTCGGTATCACCTTCGACATTGCCAAACGCATGCACCAGCGGCGAGCATGTCGACATCGTCACGGTTGCCTGGGAACAGCAGCGTCGCGGCGGGGGAGCAGCAGTGGTTCGGCTCATCCCGCTGGTCGGGGAGGTCTCCATCGGCACTCTCAACTTCCATGCCGAAAACGTCATGCGCGGTGCCCTCGCCCAACGCGTAGGTCAAGCCGCTGTGCTTGTCCAGCAAGCAGCCCAGCAGCCTTCACTCGACCCGACCCAACTCTTCCACCGAACCCAGGCCGCCTACCAAGGCATACGCGACGCTGCATCCCGGATGAACCGCAAGGAAAACCTCGCCGCAAAACTCGTCGGAACTGCCAATCCCGTGTCGTCTCAACGAGCGGTACAACGGGGAGGACAGCCATCGACGGTGCGGCCAGTGGTGCCCCAGCGCGACCTTGATCGGGATCGCGATCTCGATCGATGAGGTCGGCGGACGTCGAGGGTCTGTCAAGAAATCTGTCAAGAAAATGGTGTAACTGATTTCTGATTAGTCTATTTTCGGCCTGCTGACAGTCGTCCTTGGAAGGTGATCTCGAAGGCGTTCAGGGCTGCTTTCCAGCGGTTGGACCAGCGTTTCTGGCCTTTGCCGGTTGGATCCAGGCTCATCAGCGCGAGGTAGACGCACTTGATGGCGGCCTGTTCGGTCGGAAAGTGGCCGCGGGCGTTCACGGCGCGGCGGATCCGGGCGTTGATCGACTCGATCGCGTTGGTGGTGCAGATGACGGTGCGGATCTCGGTGTCGAAGGCGAGGAACGGCACGAACGAGGAACGGCACGAACTCGGCCCAGGCGTTCTCCCACAGTTTCACGATCGCCGGGTAGCGGGTCTCCCATTTCTCCGCTGAACTCGGCGAACCGATCCAGCGCCCCGGACTCGGACGGTGCGGTGTAGACAGGTTTGAGGTCAGCGGCGATCTGCGGCCAATACTTCCGGCTGGCGTAACGGAAACTGTTGCGCAGCAGGTGCACGATGCAGGTCTGGGTGATCGCCTGGGGCCACGCGCTCGCGATGGCCTCGGGCAGGCCCTTGAGGCCGTCGCAAACCACGATGCACACATCACGCGTGCCGCGGTTCTTGATCTCAGACAGCACCCGCAGCCAGTACTTCGCGCCCTCCCCATCACCGTGCTCACCGGCCCACAACCCGAGAATGTCCCGGGTGCCCTCGGTAGTAACCGCCAGAGCCACGTAGATCGGCCGGTTCGCCACGTTCCCGTCGCGGATCTTCACGTTCACCGCGTCGATGAAGATCACCGGATACACCGGGTCCAACGGCCGGTTCTGCCACTCAGCCATGCCCTCCAGCACCCGGTCGGTGATCGTGGAGATCGTTTGCTTGGACACCTCGGCGCCGTACACCTCGGCCAGGTGCGCGGAGATCTCACCGGTCGTCAATCCCTTTGCGGACAACGAAATCACCATGTCCTCCACCCGGCCAGGCGCCGCTGCACCTTACGCACCAGCATCGGAGTGAAACTGCTATCCCGATCCCGCGGAACCTCGACCCGCACCTGCCCGGCCTCGGTCAACAACGTCTTGGACCGCTTCCCGTTGCGCGAGTTCCCGCCGTCACGGCCAGCCGGATCGTGCTTGCCATAACCGAGATGATCATCCATCTCACCGTCCAACGCAGACTCCACCACGATCCTGGTCAACCGGGACAGCAACCCACCCTCACCGGTTAACCTCAGACCTTCCGCCCGCGCACGCTCCGCGAGCTGGCGAACCAGCTGCTCATCCAGCACATCCACCGCCGCCGGCGCCGCCCCATCCGGCGCCCGCCCCACCGCCACATCAGTCACTGGTGCCTCCTACGTCCCAGGAGTTACACCGTTTAAATTACAGTCCCTTACGAGACACGAACCATGATCATCACGATTCCGTCGAGGTCAAGCATCTATCGAGAACAAACGGGTAAACGTGTCTTGAGACTTCACAGGACATCCGTGGACCTGTCCCCAGCCTGACGTGCGTCGCGGGTGACTGCGGGGTGCGAAGCTCAGGTGGTTAAGCCCAAGCGGTGCTCGTTCCATCCGGGTGTCGCAGGCGAAGGGGAAGGCTGGACGGGCGAACGTGAGTGAACCCTTGGTTGATGCCTCGTAATTCGAGACTCCGGCGATGGGAAATCGTTCTCCAGGGAACGTTGTACGAAGCGGGTTACTACGTGATCCCGTTCGCCATCCAGATCGCTCGCGACGCCGCTGACCCTGCTCGGGAGTACGCCCTGGAGTTGTTGAATGAGCTTGCTTGGTCAACGCCGGTCGAGGAAAGGTATGGAGGTCGAACTGGCCCGTCGGGAGGCGCTAGCCGATGGGCTCGACATCGCCTACCGGTATCTCGGCGACTCGAATCCTGCCGTCGCCACAGTCGCCCCTACTCTTCTCGGCGCGAGGCGGCTGTCAGGCGGCTGTCAGGCGGCTTGTCGCTGTAGTTCCTCGATTCGTTCGAGTAGGGAACGCACTTCGTCGATGGCTTTTTCGTCCTCCGCGCCGAATCCCCGGTTCCACGGCTGGTCCACGAGCCATTCCATGTGCTGGAGCACATTTGCGTGGTGTGCACGCACGACGTCAAGCAGAGACTCGCCGTGCCGCGTGATCGGGTCGCGGGCCGTGGCAGTGGCCTTGATGCTGAACACAGCGGTCCTGCCAGCCCGGAGTTCGCTCAGGCGGTAGCACATCACCGGACGTTCGCGTGTGGTCCTGGATCCGATGAGCCGCACGAGCGGAACCAGATCGGGATCACGGGCGAAGATCCGTTTCTCCAGTTCCTCCGAAGGCGCGGACGGCGGACTGCTCTCGCCGAGGGTCACCAGCTTCCACGGCAGGTTGGTGAAGATCACCAGCAGTGGAGGACGGCGCAGCCGCTCCCCGGCGGTCGCGAAGAACTCCGAGGGAAAGTCTGCTCCGTAGCACTCATGCAGGACCTCCCGCGTACGAAGCTTCCTGTCGTATAACGCCTTGGCGAGTCGCGCCATCGAGGCGTAATCCCTACCCGATACACCGGCGCGGAGCCGCTCGATGGCGCCGTCCGTCATCGACGTCCCCCTGGTCGGCTGCACATGATGTCGCGAAGCAGCTTACGCAACCGGGCACCAGTGAACCGTGAGCTCCTCGCCGGTCATCTGCGCGGCCAGGTGGCCCAACGCGATGACGAGCTTGGCGCAGCGAAGAAGGCAAACCGAGAACTCATGGCCAACACATCAACCGAGCGGCGTTCGGATCGACTCTCTCGGTGGCGACACCGAGCATCCGTGGTCGATCGCGCTCAGTGCCGATGGACGGGGCCGAGGCCATCGCGAGCGACGGGGACAAGAATGTCCACGTGTGGCTCCTGGATGAGTAAGGGTTTCCCGGAGCAAGGATGGTGTCCGCCCGGCGGACTCGTCACGCAATTGCACTCCATACGCTTGAAAAGCCCGATTCTCGACCCAAACGGAGTGCCCTCAATAGCGATAACGAAAGTCGTGGTCGCGATCACCGCGGCCCGCACCCAGTAACACCATAAGAGGTCCTGCCTCGGCTACACCGATCGCACTGCGCGGCGACGCCGCATGACCAGATCAAGCGGGTCGTCGCGGGCGGCGCTGAAACAAGCGAGCGCGCGATGCCTCATGAGCACACCAGCGGCCGGACTTGTCGCGCTCGCCGCTGCGGAAGTGCTCCAGCAGAGTTCGTCCATCGACCTGGACAGCAAGATCGTCAGGCTCGACGCCCGCCTCGATAAGACCTGAAGACTTCTATGCTGCCAAGCACGCGGTGGTTTTCAGCCAACTGCGTGAAATGGTGTCCGAAGGCGGCGCAAATCCTTCGCCTGCCGGCCTCTATCAGCGGATCGCCGCCAGTGCTCAGCGACCACAAGTATCTCCGGTGGAAATGCACACCTGGATGGCCGCTCGCCCGCAGAAAGCCCAACCGCACCTGTACGCAGCGATGGTGCTGGAGGCGAGCATCCGCCGGCACGCTGAGGAGTACGGCGTACGCGTCGCGCAGACCAGCGAATCCCCTGACTTGCTTCAAATGCTCGACATGGTCGAGCAAGCAGCGACCGACATCGAACACGCGGCACAACGATGGGCCAGCGTCCGCGGCGACGACAATCCCACCAGCCTCACCGAGACGAGCGAACCAACGCTCAACTACGGCAACCTCCCACTGGACGACGTACCGACACAGGACGAACAACACCGCGCAGAAGATGCCGTGATCAGCATCGTCCTCAACCAACCGACAGCACTCGACCACATCGGCGATCGGCTCGACCGGTACGACTTCTCCGACGACGAACTAGGCATCACATTCGACATCGCCAAGCGCATGCATCAACGCGGCGAACACGTCGACATCGTCACCGTCGCCTGGGAACAACAACGTCGCGGTGGAGGAGCAGCAATTGACCGCCTCGTACCACTGGCCGGCGAGGTCTCGATCTTCACACTCAACTTCCACGCAGAAATCATCATGCGTGGCGCGCTCGCTCAACGCGTCGGCCACGCCGCCGCACTCGTCCAGCAAGCCGCGCAACAGCCAGCTCTCGACCCGACGCAGGTCTTCCACCGAGCCCAGGCCGCGTACCAAGAAGTCCGCGATGCCGCCTCCCGGATGACGCGAAAGGAGAATCTTGCGGCAAAGCTCCTCGGCGCAGCCACTCCGGTGTCGACCCGACAGGCCGTACAACAAGGAGGACCGCCGACGACGGCGCGCCCAGCTGTCTCTCAACGTGACCTCGATCGCGATCGCGATCGAGGTCACGATCGTTGACCTGACTGGACAGCCCGATGAGCTGGAGCGGTGTGTTCCACGGCCGGGGTCGACGCAGTACTTGGATGATTTCGGTTGTCGCTGCTGCGGAGTGGTGGTGCGCGTTCCTGCATACGCGGTTCTGCGCAAGAGCCCTGTCCAGGCCGGTGTGACTGGAGTGGCGCTTCAGGCGAAGCAGACGCGCTTGGGTGACGCGGACTGCCGCCGTCACGATGTACATCAGTGCGATGCCTGCAAGGGATGCTGATTGCGAAGGCGCAATCCCGCGCGGCCGTCGCGTGGAGAGCGATGACAGGCATGCCGGATGTTAGCGAGGTTGCATGCGGTTGGTGCATCATGACGGAAACTCTGGCGGGAACTGCCAGCTTCGGGTTCACCTACTGCGCAGGGTTCCACACGGCACTGACTGAACGGACGCTGCGCCGGGCCGCCGGCGCGGCCGTGTCAGTGACGGGACCAACGCCACAGAGTCGCCAGGGCAATCCCTGCGCTTGAAACGCGGATCCTTTCGTGCGAATGCCAGTTACAGTAACCACTCGGCTAGTGCAGGGTGATAGTCGGACCAGCCGTCCACTGGCCCTCGCAGCAGCGAGCGTTGCCCTTGCTTCGGGGCGTACGCCGGTGACCCAAGCCGTTGAAGCAGGTAGCACAATGCGACAGTCTCGCGAAATTCTCGTTCCACCGTCTCGAGTGCTCGTGGAACGAACAGCGGCCCATTGCTTTCCCAGAAGCAGCCGTTGTCATGACCCGCGCGGCTGTGCGCGTAGTCGCATAGCCGTTTGTACTGAGTTTTTAGCCATGCGTTGTCGGAATTACCGAAAATCGAATGCGGAAATACTTTTGCTTCGATTTTTCTCCCCGCTGCGCTGTCGCGCAACGACGCGCGTGCACGCCCGAACTTCGTCTCGAGGGTGCCTCGTTGCCATGACATGAACGAGGTCATGTCATCAACGACGGCGAAGCTCGCCGCCATCGTCAGCGTTTCCAGGGCTACGCGTAGGCAGCTAATCGCCTGCCGATAATAGCCATGTAGCGCGTTGAAGACCAAGGCGTCGAATTCCTCTCCCGCGATGAGAGACGGGTAGTCAACGTACGGAGCGGTCTCAGGGTCAGGCCAAGAGAACACCCAGTCGCTGTGCAACTGATTGAGCCGCGCTATCACAGAGCCCGCTCGGCCAGACGACTCCAATGCAACGTGGGTCGTGAGACCCATGATGTGGCTCCAGGCGTCCCTCGGGATCACGTCCGTGTGCGGCGGCCACTGGTCGAGTTCACCGTTCGGCCAAAGGAATATCGCAGGGCTCAACAACCTCCGCTCACGTCGAAAGTCATCCTCATGGAGCGGTACGGGGTCAGCCTCATGCATCGCCATATTATCGCGCAGCGGCGTTACGTGAGCCATGTCCGTCGCGCGTAGTTCTGTCCTCAACAGCTGCCTGGGCTGGTACTTGGCGGCGCTAACGAGTGGTTCCGGAGGATCGTCCTTGCATCAAATTAGTCGCTTTTGTGCTTTATAGTCCCTAAGTTGCGTTAGCCGTAGCTGGAGGCAATAGTGAGCTGTTGACCGGACTAAGGAGCGCACGCCGGGGCGGTCAACGCGTTCGGAGTCGGACGGCCCGTTCCTGGCTAGCGCCACCGGTATCGTGGACGGCGTGGCTGTCCTGCGTCCCTGGACGGCTTGGTGGCGGCGTCAGAAGTCCAGTCGCGCAGCTGGTGTCATCGAAAGTCTCGGCCGAAGTCGCGAGTACCGACGACTGGCGGCCTGTCCGTTGATTGACTCCTCTCCGGCTAACGCACATGCGCATCAGATCTCGTCGAGCGTTGGTGCGCTTGCATCCGACCACAACGAGAGTTCGGCAACGGCCAGGGGAAACCCCGTACAAACGGCATTGATTGCCCAGCAATAGCCGGAAGTGTTGGGATGTCAAATCCGACGAAACACCAGTTCGGAGGCACTGTCGACAACCAACGAGTAACAGCGGAAAGTGAGAACGAATATCCGAAGGTTTACCGGTTAGGTCTGATAAGGCTGGCGATCGATGCCGACGTCGTGTGGACGACCTGTTCATGGAACCGGTGCCGGCGGGCCGCCGACGACAACCTCCCGGACCTTCTGGTCGCTGACCGTGTTCGCGCGTGAGGTGGCTGATCGGCTCGATCTCGGGTCTGGCAAACGATTTCTGCAGTTCGCCTCGCCGCATTTCGATGTGCTGGTCGGGAGTTTTCCGACTGGGTTGACCGGTGGCGCGCTGGTTGTCTCGATGCGGCACATCGTCAGCGGAAGTGTCGATCTCGTGGACCTGATCGAGCCGGAACGGCTGACCGTTATGAGGCTGTCGGTCGCCTACCGGCACGAGTGGACACGCGGTCTAGACCGCCGCGGCCGCGAGCTGCCGGACTGCTGGCTGCTGGTGATCATCAGCAGCGAGCGTGCGCCGCCGGACCGGCTGGCGATGTGGCGGCAGCTCAACGTGCGGCTGATGAACTGCTACGGGCTCAGCGAAATCACGGTCACGTCGGCGTTCTTCCGTCTCGACCCGGCCAGCCGGTGGGATTCTGCCAATCGGTGCCGTCGGCCGATCTGCGCGTGCTGGGCAAGTCGGCTGCAGCCGACTGCCGCCTGGCGCGTACGGCGGACTCGGTGCTGGTGGCCCTCTAGTCGCGTCCGCTGAGGTAACGGATTGCGTAACGGCAGGTCGCCCTCGGCTCCAAGCCTGCCGATTGGATCGCCGACGCAGCGTGGCTTGATCGTGGAGCGTTGCGATGGTCGGCGCTGCCGAGGGTGCGGCGGTGCCCGGTTGCAGAGTGACCTCTAGTCGTAGGCAGAGCCAGGGCTCGAAATGACGTGTTCGGTTTCAGCGCTGGGCGAGGCATTTGTCTAACGACGGAGGCCATGGCCGGAGCGTGAACCCGTGGAAAGTGCATGGCGATTGGCGTAACAGGTTCCGCAGGAACGGTGTATGGAACGGCCGGGCATGGAGGAGTGGCGTCACGGGTGATAGTCGGCTGTCGCCGATCGATGGACGGCTATCACGAACTGTCGCCGGAGCGATGGTGAACTGTCGCGGAGCGGCAGGCCTGGCGATAGTCGACTGCGCTGGTGTCGCAGCGGGCGATGGTTGGAATCCATGGCACCGACTGATGATCGACTGGCGCCAGGCATCATCAGGTATGAGTAGTGGCAATGCATCACTTCGGTGGCGGCTGGCGGCAGTGGTACTCGGCGGGCGCGTGACAGGGCATCGTTCGGATACATGCCCGCGCGACATGTTGACTGTCCGTAGCAGATTCTTGGCAAGTCCAATGCGCGCTGGTTATCATTGGCGCGCCGGGAAGGCTGATTCATCTGGTATTGCCAGGCGGTGGCCCGCCTCGCGACTGTTCTCACTCCGTGGTCGCATGTGGTCGTGGTCTGAGCTTGCATCGGATACCGGCAAGGAAGACTCTGTCGTGCGTGATTCTCGCCAACATCGTGAAAGCAGCGATGTACCGCAGGTCTGGATGGTTGGTACCGCGCTGCACTATGTGAGCGGTCTGGAAGCGGTGTGGCTTTCCCATGAGTTGGCGTGCGTGCTCCGAGACTTGTTGGTCTGGGCGAAGGCAGATGTCGACAATGGCCGTACGACAAAGGTGTTGGAAGCGTGAGCGCAGAACCGAATCCACCTGTGCCGGGTCTAACGGAGAGGTTTGCTCGGGCGGGCTTGTCTGATCTGGCCGTCTCACCCTTCGGGTTGCCTATGGCGGTGCGGCAGAAGGAGGTGCGCGTCGCCTGGGTGGGGCGTACGTCCACTGAGGAGCATCAAGACCCACGGCAGTCGTTGCTGCGTCAACTGGAGCGATCGAAGATCGCATTGCCGGAGTCGTGGGTCGTTGCCTGCCACTTCTACGATGTGGAATCCGGCCGACTGGAGCTCGAGAGGCGCGGCCAGAAAACGAACTACGAGCGATTTGACATTCCCATCGCGAGAGATGGCGGAATCGCTGATCTGCTTGCGGAATCTGCACAAGCGTCGTCGCGTCGATTCGACGTGGTGATTTGCGAGTCGATGGCAAGGATTGCTCGAAAGATGTACGAGACCTTGTCTGTCGAGCGGCAGCTAGAGGATGCGGGTGTCGCGGTTTTCGCATCGAACGAGCCGATTCTATTGACCGGCGGCCGTGCTCAGCAGATTCTGCAGCGACGGATCAATCAGTCAGTGGCAGAGTTCGAAGTGCTCAACATGTTGGAGCAGTCCTGGGGCGGAACCTGTACGCACGTCCGTGAGGGTTACAACATTGGCAAGCCGCCGTACGGCTATAAGGCGAAAAAGTTCCGCCACCCCAATCCGGTCAAGGCGGAGAAAGGGTTGACGAAGACGCGGTTGGAGCCGGACGGTGAGCGGGCGGCGACCGTCGCGCTGATCGTGAAATGGCGCTATCACGAGAAACTTGGGCTGGACACGATCGCTGAGCGGCTCAATGCAGATCTGGAGGCGCATCCGCCGCCGGAGCCGCCAGGTGGGCGACGGGCGAGAGGTGCGTGGTCGAAGTCGGCAGTCGCTGAGATCGTCAAGAACCCGAAATACACCGGGTACCAGGTCTACAATCGCCGCGCTCGGCGTAGTCGCGGCGGCAGGAGCGTGGTCAATCCGCCGGAGATGTGGGTGTGGTCGGTCGAGCCGGCCCACGAGCCGTTGACAACGAAATGGATGTTCGACGAGCTTACTCAGCGAGCTGCAGACAAGCGCGGTTCGCGAGACGGGGCTGATCCGAACTCGCATCCGGCGACCGTACGGACCTATCCGTACCGCGGTCGTCTGTTGTGCTTGTGTGGCCGGCGGATGAATGGCCATCACACACGCGGACGCCGTTACTACCGGTGCTGGCCGCGCAACAACAACCGCGGACGGATGGACCGGTTCGCCGACCACCCAGCAACTGTCTACATACGCGAAGAGTTAGTCACCGATGCCGTCGAAGATGCGTTCAACGAATGTCTGTTCGGAACGGCCCGTCTCCAACGGCTAATGGCCGACATCGATCAAAGCGATGATGGGCAGGGGAGCCGGGACTCCGCGACGCGGACGCAGCTGCAGAGGAGGCTGAACGACGTCGTACGCAAGCAGGACAACCTCTTGAGGCAAGCAGAGGACCTGGACCCGGAGGACCCGTTTGGGCAAGCACTGCGAGACCGGTTCAACGCACTGGTCACCCAGCGGGACGAGATCACGAGCGAGATGACTCAACTCGACGAGCGGACAAAACAGGCGCCGATCGCGATCACGTCCGCCGACTTGGCGTCGGTCGAGTTGCTCTCGCACTTAACGCTCAACCTGCATCGGGCGCCAGCAGACCTTCAGGCGCGCCTCTATGACCTGACCAAACTGGCCGTCCACCTCGACCACGAGACCGGCTCAGCCACTGTCCACATCACACTGCCAGCCGACCAGCTCGACGAAGTCGAAGCCGCCGCACAAGCCGTCGCGGCCGTGAACACGAGGCCCGAGCCGGTGCCTTCGACGATCACGCACGTCAGCATTGGTGTGGATGCTGTACGTGCCCCCGGTGCGATTCGAACGCACACTGGACGGGTTTTGAATCCGTTGCCTCTGCCGTTGGGCTACGGGGGCCTGACCGTCCTACAGAGTATCCCGGTACGCTGCGGCCTCGAACGATTAGGGTACCGGTGAGGGCAACACGCTTGTCGGGCTGCGGTTCGTCGAGTCCGCGGTTTCGTATTGTTGAGCCTTCACGCCGCCATCGCAGTCGAGGAGTCACCGTGACAGACGCTTCCCCACGCCGTGTGCTGATCGCGGAGGATGAAGCGCTGATCCGCCTGGATCTTTCCGAGATGCTCACCGAGGAAGGGTTCGAGGTCGTCGGCGCCGTCGGCGACGGCGAGCAGGCGGTCCAGCAGGCCGAGCAGCTGCGACCGGACCTGGTGATCCTGGACGTGAAGATGCCGGTGCTGGACGGCATCGCGGCCGCCGAGCGGATCGCCGGCGCGCGGATCGCGCCGGTGGTCATCCTGACCGCGTTCAGCCAGCGTGACCTGGTCGAACGGGCACGCTCGGCGGGCGCCATGGCCTATCTGGTGAAGCCGTTCCAGAAGAAGGACCTGCTGCCGGCCATCGACATGGCCACGGCCCGGTTCGCCGAGATCGTCACGCTGGAGGCCGAGGTCTCCGACCTCACGCAGCGGCTGGAGACCCGCAAGATCGTGGAGCGCGCCAAGGGCGTGCTGATGGACGAGCACGGGATGACCGAGCCGGAGGCGTTCCGGTGGATCCAGCGCGCCGCGATGAACCGGCGTACGTCCATGCGTACGGTCGCCGCCGCCGTGCTGAAGGGCCTTGCCGAGCAACCCTGACCCGCTGACCCATCGGTCAGCGGCAGGTTCTACCCCGGCCTCGGGGTGGTCCGCAACTCGGCGCTACCGTTGATCCCGGTCGGGGGACCCGTCGCCGTCTGCCGTGGCTCGTCTCCGCGGTCCGCCGGCACGGGCCAGGGGTGCTAGGGGGGTCGCGTTGGTCCACAACTTCACCGTCCGCCGCGCTGGCGTCGCCGACCTGGAGCTGGTGCTCCGGTTCGCCGCGATCGCCTCCGACCTCGCGACGCGCCGGCCGCTCGGCCGGCCGTCCGGCCAGCCGTTGCCGGCGCACCGCAGCCGCTACGAGGCGCTGCTATGCGATCCCCGGCGGCACGTCGTCATCGTGGAGGACGACCATGGCGACGCCGCCGGCATGGGGGTGCTCGCCGAGGTACGCACCGGTCCGCTGATGGACCTGCCGGCGGCGCGGCTCTCGCACGTGGTGGTCGAGCGGCACCGCCGCGGCCAGGGCGCCGGCCGCAGCCTGATCGGCGCGGCCGCCGCGTTCGCCGAGCAGATCGGCGCCGAGCACGTGGTGGCCGGCGTGGTGCCGGCGTCCCGAGAAGGCAACAAGTTCTTCGCGCGGCTCGGATTCGTGCCGCTGGCCGTGCAGCGCGTGGCGTCGGTGCAGTTGCTCCGCCGCAACCTCGCCGTTCCGGACATCGCCATCGACTTCGGCCACGGCCACACCGAGCCCAGTGCCGGCGTCGCCTGATCAGCCCGAGCCGTAGGTCTGGCTCCAGATCGTGAGATCGACCTGAGTCGTGGTGCCGTCGTACGACGCGATGGAGGCGAATCCCAGCTGGTGGTTTTGTCCACCTTGGGTGCAGAACCGCAGTCCCGGTGCCTCGGAGAGTGTCGTCGCGGGCTGGGTGGCGAGCACGTTGGCGCAGCCGCCCGCGGTGGCGGTTTCGGACCCGGTCCACTCGGCTATGCCGGACGACGCGCGGATGTCCTCGCCGGCATGGATCTTCCCCTTGTACTGGAAAAACGCGACGGGCGGATTGACCGTGCTCGGCGAGACCACCGTCGGTGGCACCGTCGCCGTGTCCACGCCGGAGTATCCCTCCAGACGCAACTTGCCGTGCCACAGCACAGGTGCGGGTCGGGCCGTTGGGGAAGCCGTCGTCGACGGCGTGGACGCCGGCGGCGTGGCCTGGCCAGCGGCGGCCGCGGTGGGCGGCGAGGTCGTGGCATTGTCGCCGCCGCCATGACCATCGGCCAGGACGTTCGCGGCGATCACGAGGACCGCCAGCACGACGGTCGCCCCGCCGACGATGGCCGCCGCCTTCTGCTGCCGCCTCCTGACGGTGCGCCGGTTCGACCCGCGGACCGTGCTGCCGCCGACAGAGGTGTCCTGCCCCGTGAAAGCCGCGGCGAAAAGAGTCAGAGCGAAAAGCGCGAGTGCGACGATGAGCCCACCAGCGACGGTGTTGATCAGTGCCACGTCCCCGTACCTCTCAGCGGCGGCATAGGTGACAGGTTAGTGACACCAGGCAACCTTGGGGCCGGTTTGGCCGGTCAGCTTCTCGGCCCGGTGGTCAGGAGCGGGGATCGGGCAGGTACGAGCCGGAGGTCGTGATCAGCTGGCACGTCATCCTGGCCGAGCACACCAGCCGGCCCTCGTCGTCGGTGATGGCGATCGAGTGCGTGGTGACGCTGCCGCCTTCGTAGAGCGGCGTACACACAGCGGTGACCGTGCCGGACCGCGCGGCGCGGTGGTGGGTGGCGTTGATGTCGACGCCAACCGAGACGCGGCCGCGTCGCTGGCCGTGCAGGGCCGCGGCGGTGGAGCCGACGGTCTCGGCGAGTACGCACGACGCGCCGCCGTGCAACAGGCCGAGCGGCTGCCGGTTTCCCTCGACCGGCATCGTCGCGACCAGCCGGCCGGGCCCGACCTCGACGTACCGGATCCCCATCCGCGACGGCAGCTCGCCGAGGAAGCCGTTGAGCTGGGCCAGGACGGCCTGCTGGACGGCCGGGTCGGACAGGTCGAGCCGGTCCGCGGCCTCTGTGCTGGTCACCGGGGGTTGACCTCCACCCTGGAACGGAAATGTCGTAGCCGAAGACTAGGCTCTCAGTGGTGAGCGACCAGCCCCCTCGTGACGGATCTAACGCACAGCGACTGCTGCTTCTGGACGGCCATTCGCTGGCATATCGCGCGTTCTTCGCGCTGCCGGTGGAGAACTTCTCGACCACCACCGGCCAGGTGACCAACGCGGTGTTCGGCTTCACCTCGATGCTGATCAACGTGCTGCGCGACGAGGACCCGACGCACATCGGGGTGGCCTTCGACCTGGCGCGCAAGTCGTTCCGCACCGAGCAGTACGCGGAATACAAGGCCAACCGCAGCGAGACGCCGAGCGACTTCAAGGGGCAGGTGAGCCTGATCCAGGAGGTCCTGGACGCGCTCAAGATTCCTTACATCACGCTGGAGAACTACGAGGCCGACGACATCCTCGCCACGCTCACCACGCAGGCCGAGGCCGAGGGCATGCAGGTGCTGGTCTGCAGCGGCGACCGCGACACCTTCCAGCTGGTCACCGACAACGTCACGGTGCTCTATCCACGTAAGGGCGTGTCCGACCTGGGCCGGATGACGCCGGCCGCGGTGACCGAGAAATACGGCATCGCCCCCGGTCAGTATCCGGATCTGGCCGCCATCGTCGGCGAGAGCAGCGACAACCTGCCGGGCGTGCCTGGCGTCGGCCCGGGTTTCGCGTCCAAGTGGATCCAGCAGTACGGCTCGCTGGACGGCGTCGTGCAGCACGCCGACCAGATCAAAGGCAAGAAGGGTGAGGCGCTGCGCGAGCACCTCGCCGACGTGATCCGCAACCGGCAGATCAACGGCCTGATCCGCGATCTGAGCCTGCCGATCGGCATCCCGGAGCTGGTCCGGCGCAACTGGGACCGCGACGCCGTGCACCGGCTGTTCGACTCGCTCGAGTTCACCGTGCTGCGCAACCGGCTGTACGAATACCTCGAGGCCGCCGAGCCGGAGGCCGAGTCCGGCTTCGAGCTGGACATGCGCCGGCCAGGCCCCGGCGAGCTGGCCGGCTGGCTGCGGGAGCACGCGTCCGGGTCCGAGCCGATCGGCGTCGCGCTGGCCGGTTCGTGGAGCCGCGGCACCGGTGAGGTCACCGCGATCGCGCTGTCCACGTTGTCCGGCGCGACCGGCGGCCACGCGGCCTGGATCGACCCGGCGAGCCTCGACCTCGATGACGAGCAGGTGCTGGCCGGCTGGCTCGCCGACCCCACCCGGCCGAAGGTGCTGCACGACGTGAAGGGGCCGATCCTGGCCTTGGCCGCGCGCGGCCTGACGCTGGACGGCGTCGTCTCCGACACCGCGCTCGCCGCGTACCTGATCCGACCCGACCAGCGCTCGTACGACCTCGCCGACCTGGTACTGCGCCAGCTCAAGCGCGAGCTGCGTACGGAAGAGCCGGACACCGGCCAGCTGTCCTTCGACGACGCGGAGAGCGATAACGCGGCGGAGGCGCTGATGCTGCGCGCCGCCGCGACCGTCGACCTCAACGAGGCGTTGAGCGGTGAGCTGACCGCCAGCAACGGCACCGAGCTGCTGGCTGACGTCGAGCTGCCGCTGATCGGCGTGCTGGCGCGGATGGAACAGGCCGGCATCGCCGCCGACACCGACTATCTGGCCGAGCTGCAGGCGCAGTTCGCGGCCGGTGTCAAGGAGGCCGCGGAGTCCGCGTACGGTGTGCTCGGCCGCGAGTTCAACCTCGGCTCGCCCAAACAGCTGCAGGCGATCCTGTTCGACGAGCTGCAGCTGCCCAAGACCAAGCGGATCAAGACCGGCTACACCACCGACGCCGACGCGCTGCAGGGCCTGTACGCGCAGACCGAGCATCCACTGCTCATGCACCTGCTGCGGCACCGCGACGTGGCCCGGCTCAAGTCCACAGTGGATGGTCTGATCAAAACGGTCTCCGACGACGGCCGCATCCACACCACGTACAACCAGATGATCGCCGCCACCGGCCGGCTGTCCTCCAACGACCCCAACCTGCAGAACATCCCGATCCGCACCGACGAGGGCCGGCTGATCCGCCGCGCGTTCGTGGTGGGCAAGGGCTTCGAGACGCTGCTGACCGCCGACTACAGCCAGATCGAGATGCGGATCATGGCGCACTTGTCCGAGGACGAGAAGCTGATCGAGGCGTTCAACTCCGGCTTCGACTTCCACGCGGCGACCGCGGCCACCGTGTTCGGCGTCGAGCCGGAGGCGGTCTCGCTGGAGCAGCGCGCCAAGATCAAGGCGATGAACTACGGCCTCGCCTACGGCCTGTCCGCGTACGGCCTGTCGCAGCAGCTGCGCATCTCCACCGAGGAGGCGCGCGGGTTGATGGACGGCTATTTCGAGCGCTTCGGCGGCGTACGCGACTATCTGCAGTCGCTGGTCACGCAGGCACGCCGCGACGGCTACACGGCGACCGTGCTCGGCCGCCGGCGTTACCTGCCGGACCTGATCAGCGACAACCGGCAGCGGCGCGAGATGGCCGAGCGGATGGCGCTCAACGCGCCGATCCAGGGGTCGGCCGCCGACGTCATCAAGCTGGCGATGCTCGGCGTCGACGAGGCACTGCGTACGTCCGGCCTGAAGTCGCGGCTGCTGCTGCAGGTGCACGACGAGCTCGTCTTCGAGGTCGCCGACGGTGAGCGCGAGGCGGTCGAGGAGCTGGCACGCCGCGAGATGGGTTCGGCCTATCAGCTGTCCGTGCCGCTCGACGTGTCGATCGGCGTCGGCTGCGACTGGAACGAGGCGGGCCACTAGTGCGGTTGCTGGCGTTGTCCGGCGAGCAGACCGTCGAGCGGTTCGGCAGCACCGGCCGGACGGCGTCGCCGCTGGTACGCGTGGACGGTTGTTCGGTGACCTCGTTGCGCGTCGAGCCCGGCGGCGTCATCGGTCGTCATCCGGCGACACAGCCGCAGTGCTGGTCGTCGTCGACGGCACATGACAGTGCTTTCCAGTGGAACGGTGACTAGCCGGTCGCGCGTGCGCGGATCAGCGACAGCAGCTCGTCGCGGACATCGGCTGTCGGCCGGGGATTGGCCGACAGCCGATTGTCCAGCGCCACCACCAAAGTCGAGCCGAACAGCGCGCTTGCCGCCAGGCCGGTGTCGCGCAGGTCGGGGGAGGCGACCCCGGCGCGTACGGCCTCGTCAAGGCCGTCCTGCAGCAGGCCGATGACCCGCGACCGTACGAGCCGCAGCGTCTCGTCCCACTGGCGCTTGGTCAGCCACATCTCGGCGACCAGCAACTGCGCGTATCCGTGGTAGTTGTCGACGAAGTCCAGCAACGTGCCGACCATCGCGGTCATCGCGTCGAGTGGCGCTTTTCCTTGCGCCGCAGCCGACATTGCCTCGGTGACCCGGTCGACGCCATACGTCAGCAGGGCTTCGATCAGGCCGGACTTGCTGCCGAAGTTGTAGAAAATCGTGCCCTTGGCGACACCGGCCGTCGCGGCGATCTCGTCGACGGACATCTCGACCGCACCGCGTTCGGCGATGAGTTTGAGCGTGGCCTGGAAAATCCGGCCGCGCGTCTCCAGCGACCGCGCGCTGCGACCGTCTTCTTTCGCGCTCATATCGCGATTTCCGGGTGCAGGCGGCTCAGCGACCAGGTCCGCTTGCGATATGCCGCGTACGTCGTGATCGCCAACGCTCCGACGCCGAATGCCAGCAGCACCAACGCATCGCGGACGATCGTGCCACCGCCGTCGCCGGCGATCAGGTGCCGCAGCGCGTCCACGACGTACGACATCGGCAGCAGCGGATGCAGGAAGCGCAGCACCGGCGGCGTCGTCTGCCACGGATACGTGCCGCCGGCGCTGACCAGCTGCACCATCAGCGCGACCAGGCCGAGCAGCCGCCCGGGCGTGCCGAAGGTCGCCAGGAACATCTGGACCAGGGCGGTGAACACCAACGCAGTCAACACCAGGAAGGCAACCATGCCGAGCGGATTGCCGACCTGCAGGCCAAGTCCGAAAACCACGACCGCGATCAGCAGCAGGCCTTGCAGCGCGCCGATCGCCGCCGCCGGGAGCCAGCCCGCGAGCGCGGTCGAGAAGGCCGGCGTACGTGCCGCGAGAGCGCGCTCGGACAGCGGCCGCAGCAGCATGTAGAGCACGACCGCGCCGACCCAGAGGGCCAGCGGCAGGAAGTACGGCGCGAAACCGGTGCCGTAGTTGGGGACCTTGTTGTCCGCGACGGTGTGTACGGCCACCGGGTCGCCCATGGTGCCGGCCTGCTGGTTGCGCGTGGCCGCGTCCGGATGCGGGATCTGGTCGGCGCCGCCGCTCAGCTTGCTCGACAACGTGTGCGCGCCGGTCGCCAGCTTCGACGCGCCGGTGTGTGCCTGCTGGAGACCGCTGGACAGCTGCCCGGCGCCGGAGTCGAGCTGTGCGGCACCAGTGGCCGCTTTGTGGATGCCGTTGTGCAGTGCCGGCGCCGCGGCGGCGAGTTTTGCGTTGCCAGCGGCCACTTGTGCGGCTCCGGCGGACAGCTGGTCGAGCTGTGCGGCTTTGCCGGAGACGACGGTCGAGGCCGATGACAGCCGGCCGGTCGCTTTGTCGTACGACGCCATGATCTCGGTGATCTGCGCGTCCGTGAGGCCGTCCTGCCGCAGCCGCTGTACGACCGAGGACCGGTCGGTTTTGAGCGTACTGACGGCGTTGCCGAGCGCGGTGTTGGCCTGGTCGCCGATGGCCGCGATCTGCTTGTCACCGGCGGCGACCTTGGCCGATCCGGCGGCGAGTTTCTGTGTCGCGGAAGGAAGATCCGCTGTCGAGGTGTCCAGCTGGTCGAGGCCGCTGGAGAGCTGCCCGGTGCCGCTGCTCAGCTGGCCGGCGCCGCTGGCGAGCGTGCCGAGGCCCGCGGTCAGCTGGTCGGCACCGCCGGCGAGCTGGTTGCTGCCGGAGGCGGCCTGCAGCGTCGAGGCGTGCAGCTGGGTGAAGCCGATCAGCATCGTGTCCGCGTACTTGGCGCCGGCCTGCGCGGCGACCGCGGTGCGCACCTCGCTGAACACCGCCTTGCCGATCGTGCCGGCGAGATAGTTGTTGGCGTCGTTGGTGGTCACCTGCAGCTGTGCCTGCTGCGGATCGTCGCCGGCCGGCGAGGCGAGCTGCTCGGAGAAGTTGGCCGGGATCGTGAGCGACAGGTAGTAACTGCCGTCGGCGACGCCTTTGGACGCGTCCGCGGCGGTGGTGACCTGCCAGCCAAAGGCCGACTTCGACGCGGTGAGCCGCTTGGCCAGGTCCTGGCCGGCGTTGGTGTGCCGGCCGTCGACGGTCGTGCCTTTGTCGGCGACCACGAGCGCGGCCGGCGCGTTGGGCAGCCGGCCGTACGGGTCCCAGAAGGCGTAGAGATAGAGCGCGCCATAGAGCAGTGGCAGCAGCAGCACCGCTACCATTGCGAGCTTTGGCATTTTCCCAGTGGTAAACCGGCGAAGCTCGGTGCCGGCGAGCCGAAGCGTACGCATGTCTCCTCAGATCCGGATCGTGTCGACAGGTGCGTCGGCATGTGTGTTCACCGCGATCGCGACACCTTGGTCTGCGATAGCGCGCATCGCGTCCCAGTCGTTGGCGCTGCGCGGCGCGTCGACGACAACCGCCGCGACGCCTGGCGTACTCGCCGCGATGCGGGTCAGCAGCGGGATGAGCCGCTCGGTCGCGGTGGCGTCGGTGCGCGCGTCGCCGTCGAGGCCGTCGAGCCAGCGGCGCACGTCGTCGCGGTGCGCCGGCCGGCCGGTGAGGTGCAGTGCTTCGGCAACCGTGACGGACAGCGGCAGCGACGGCTCGGGACCAAACGGCGCCTGGTCGCTGACGAGGCGGACCGCCTTGGCGAGCGCACGCTGGTCGGCACGGCCGTCGATGCGTACGGCGCCTTCGGTCGGCCTCATCCGGCCGGCCAGCACCAGGCTCAGCACGGTGTGGCCGGACCCCGGCGGACCGCTCAGCGCGACCACGTCTCCGCTGGTCAGCGTGACGGTGACCGGCGCGAGCGCGGTGCCACGCCTGGTCCGTACGGCCACGCCGTCCGCCTGGATCTCCATCGACCCGCCTCCGCTACTATTTGAACTGACCAGCCAGTACAAATTTATCCCGCCACCTGCCCGCGCTCAACCTTGCGTGGCCGTGATGTCCCTCTCGCCGGTGCCCGAATGTCTCCAGTTATGACAAACCCGCAGCTCAGCCACCATTCGACGACGCAATCGGAACCCGATTGCGTCGTCGGACGTCAGCGCTTGTCGCAGACGAAGATGGCCGTACCAGGGAAGATGTGGCCGCGCAATGGACTCCACTGGCCCCACAGTCGCACGTGACCCTCCGGCCACTCCGGTTCGATCAGGTCGGTCAGCGCGAAACCGGCGGCGACCAGCTCGCGCAGCCGGTCGCCGAGCGTCCGGTGGTGCTCGGCGTAGGTTGCTGCGCCCGCCTCGTCCACCTCCACGTACGGCGTGCGGTCGAAGTACGACGTCTGCGCGACCAGGCCGGCCTCGCCGGGATCGTCGGGGAAGACCCAGCGCATCGGATGCGTCACCGAGAAAACCCATCGGCCACCCGGCTTGAGGACGCGGGAGACCTCGGCCATCAGCCGGTCGGAGTCGGCGACGAACGGCACCGCGCCGAACGCCGAGCAGGCCAGATCGAAGCTGGCGTCGGCGAAGGGGAGTGCGGTCGCGGTGGCCTGCACCAGCGGTGGTCGTACGCCGGTCGCGTCGGCGATCTTTCGCGCGTGCCGGAGCATTCCGGCGGACAGGTCCATGCCGACCGCGTGCGCGCCTTGCGTGGTGAGCCAGCGCGCGCAGTGTGCGGCGCCGCATCCGACCTCCAGCACGCGTTTGCCGGCGACCGGTCCGAGCAGCCGCACGTCGGCCTCGTCGAGGCCTTCCGGACACCAGACGAACCGTACGTCGCCGAGAAAGTCGCCGTGCTCGGCTTGGTAGTCGTCCGCGTCGGCGTCCCACCAGCGGCGGTTGGCGGTGACACTCTCGGCCGCCGAAATGTCGGCGTGCGCGACGCCGACGGTGCCAAGCTGGACGGTGGCCGACACGTGCGGTTCGGTCATACGCTGGATCCTACGGCGACCGTCGCGAGCGGTGTGAATGCCGTTCGCGGAAACGGGATTTCCGTTATGTCCGCCGGAGTCCGGCCGAAGGGCGGGGCTCGTTGGACCACCTCAGCGGGGGACGGTACGCTCGAGCGTACGCCGTGGATTCTGTGTGCCTCAGCAGGGAGCAGGTCCACGCCTGACGGTTCGCCCGCGTTCCGCTGGGACGGCCCGGTTGGTCTTCCACCCGTCAAACGGTGGCAGGGATCCGGAAAGTTCCCCCGCTCGCAGTCCGTTCCGCCGGAAGTATTCGCGGCGTAGGAACCAACACCATAAACCACCCACCGGAGCAACCCCCCAGATGACGAGCAGCACCGAGGCACCCCCGACCACTCCGCAGGTAGCGGTCAACGACATCGGGTCGGAGGAGGCGTTCCTCGCCGCCATCGACGAGACCATCAAGTACTTCAACGACGGAGACATCGTCGAAGGCACCATCGTCAAGGTTGACCGGGACGAAGTGCTGCTGGACATCGGCTACAAGACCGAAGGCGTCATCCCGTCCCGCGAGCTGTCGATCAAGCACGACGTCGACCCGTCCGAGGTCGTCTCGGTCGGCGATCACGTCGAGGCCCTCGTTCTCCAGAAGGAGGACAAGGAAGGCCGGCTCATCCTGTCCAAGAAGCGCGCGCAGTACGAGCGTGCCTGGGGCACGATCGAGCAGATCAAGGAGGCCGACGGTGTGGTCACCGGCACGGTCATCGAGGTCGTCAAGGGCGGCCTGATCCTGGACATCGGTCTGCGCGGCTTCCTGCCGGCGTCGCTGGTCGAGATGCGCCGGGTCCGCGACCTGCAGCCGTACGTCGGCCGCGAACTCGAGGCCAAGATCATCGAGCTGGACAAGAACCGCAACAACGTGGTGCTGTCCCGCCGCCAGTGGCTGGAGCAGACCCAGTCCGAGGTGCGCAGCGAGTTCCTCAACAAGCTCGCCAAGGGCCAGGTCCGCAAGGGTGTGGTCTCCAGCATCGTCAACTTCGGCGCGTTCGTGGACCTCGGCGGTGTCGACGGTCTGGTGCACGTCTCCGAGCTGTCCTGGAAGCACATCGACCACCCGTCGGAGGTCGTCGAGGTCGGCCAGGAGGTGGAGGTCGAGGTCCTCGACGTCGACCTCGACCGCGAGCGCGTCTCGCTGTCGCTGAAGGCGACCCAGGAAGACCCGTGGCGCCAGTTCGCGCGTACGCACGCGATCGCGCAGGTCGTCCCCGGCCGGGTCACCAAGCTGGTGCCGTTCGGCGCGTTCGTCCGGGTGGACGAGGGCATCGAGGGTCTGGTGCACATCTCCGAGCTGGCCGAGCGCCACGTGGAGATCCCGGAGCAGGTCGTCAACGTCGGCGACGAGATCCTGGTCAAGGTCATCGACATCGACCTGGAGCGCCGGCGGATCTCGCTGTCGCTGAAGCAGGCCAACGAGGGCGGCCCGGTCGAGGCGGCCGAGTTCGACCCGACGCAGTACGGCATGGCCGCGCAGTACGACGAGGCCGGCAACTACATCTACCCGGAGGGCTTCGACCCGGAGACCAACGACTGGCTCGAGGGTTACGACAAGCAGCGGGAAGAGTGGGAGCGGCAGTACGCCGAGGCGCAGGCCCGGTTCGACGCGCACCAGAAGCAGATCGCGGCGGCGCAGAAGGCCGACGCGGAGGCCGGTGCCGGCGGCAGCGGTGGCGGTGGCGGCAGCGCGCCGTCGTCGTACTCGTCCGACTCCGACCAGTCCAGCGGCGGCACCCTGGCCACCGACGAGGCGCTGGCCGCTCTGCGCGCCAAGCTCTCCGGCGGCAACTAGGCACCATCCGAGGAGGTCCCCTGAGCATTGCGCTCAGGGGACCTTCCCCTTTTGTCGCAACGCCCCTTTCCGTGCAGTAGACGCATGGAAAGGGGCGTTCCGACAACGCTGCTCGCCGGAAGTGTCAGAGCGCGGTGGAAGCATCGGTTTCGGGGGGTCCAAGAATCAGGGCGGCGGCGAGGCGGTTCCATTCGGCGGCTGTCAGCGCGGCGACCGGAGTCGGCGGGTCGATGCCGGTCGACGTGAGCAACCGATGCGCCCGTTTGCGGGGATGGATCTCGCCGAGCGCGGCGGCCACGGGTCGTTGCGGCGCCGCGAAACCGCGGCGGATGAGCGTACGCATCGGCGGCGTCAACCGGACCGTACGCCGGATCACCAGATGAGCGGCGTCGACCCGTGGCGCCGGTGAGAAGCTGGCCGCTGGTACGCGCCGGCCGATGCTGATCGAGTAGGCGGCGACCCAGGCGGCGGCCTCGGCCGTACGCGGCGTCGACCGTGCCAGCCGACCGCCGAATCCCCACTCCACCAGCAAATCCGCCGCCGTCATCGTGCTGGACGGATGCAGCAGCCGCCGTACGAGCGCGGTCGACACGGCGAACGGCACGTTGGCGACAACGGCATACGAGCGGCGGGGGAGCGGCACCGTACGCAGGTCGGCGCGTACGACGGTGACGCCGCCAAACCGTCGCTCCAACCGCCGCGCGAACGACGGGTCGCGCTCGATGGCCAGGATTTTGGCGCCGGTACGGGAAAGTGGCGCGGTCAGCGCGCCCTGGCCGGGACCGAACTCGACGACCAGGTCGCCGGGTTTGGGCGCGGCCGAGCGAAGCAACGCGCGGATCGTCCGCTGGTCGGTCAGGAAGTGGACGCCAGCGGAGGTGTTGGGCAACCGGGACACGTGTGTCCTCCAGTGAGTACGTCGGGAAAGACGAAAGCCACATCCGAGCGGCGGACGTGGCAACCGACGACGTACTCACTGAGCGGCTCGGACAGGCCGTCAGGAGATCAGGAAAGCGTCGCCGGTCTCACCGGACGCGCAGCCGCATGAACGCGGTCGCGCCGCAGTTGGGGGAACCCATGTGCACGACGGTACCGTGACCACCGGTGCGGTCGCCAACCGATATCAGTCGCTCACGTCCCAGAAATGGCAACGACTTTTGTCGGACTCGGCGTACGCGACAGATCGTGGTGCCATGACGACAACGACAAGACAGGAGGCCGCTGGCCGAGCCTCGCGGCGGTTGCCATTCGGCGTCTATCTGCTCGCGTTCAGCCTGTTCGCGATGGGAAGTGCGGAGTTTCTGCTCGCCGGCGTGCTGCCGGCGGTCGCGGCCGACCTGCGGATCACCCTGGCGTCCGCTGGCGCACTGTTCTCGGCCTTCGCCGTCGCCGTGGTGATCGGCGGTCCACCGCTCGCCGTGCTGACGCTGCGCTGGCCGAGGCGTACGACCCTGGTGGCGACGCAGGCGGTGTTCGCCGTGTCGGTGGCCGTCGGCCTGTTGACCGACAGCTATCCGATCCTGCTCGCTACCCGCTTTTTGTGCGGCCTGGCCTACGCCGGTTACTGGGCCGTCGCGGCGGTCACCGCGATCAGCCTGGTCAGCAGCGACCGTACGGCGCGCGCCTCCGGCGTCGTGGTCAGCGGACTCAGCCTGGCGATGATCGTCGGTGGGCCGGCCGGCGCGTTTCTCAGTTACTTCACCGGCTGGCGCGGCGGTTTCTGGGCCGTTGTGGTGCTGACCATCGTCGGCGCGGTGCTGATGCTGGTGATGCTGCCGGCGACCGACACGCGCGAGCAGCCGCGCGTACGCGACGAACTGCGCACCATGCGCCGGCCTCAGCTGTGGCTGATCTTCGCGGCCACGCTGCTCAGCACCGCCGCGTACATGGTCACCTTCAACTACCTCGCGGCCTTCCTGACCGCGGTCACCGGCATCGCGGCGGTGTGGGTCCCGGCGATCCTCACGCTCTTCGGTGTCGGTGCCTTCGCCGGACTGTGGATCGGCGGCCGGATCTCCGACCGCCGGCCGACGCGGGCGCTGCTCGGCGGCGCCGCCGGAATTCTCGGCTGCTCCGTCCTGCTCGCCGTGCTGGCGCAACAGGCCGTGGCCGTCGTCGTGCTGGTGCTGCTGCTCGGCGTCGCCGGTTTCGTACTCAATCCGGCGATCTACGGTCGCGTGTTCACGATCGCCGCGGCGGCGCCGACGCTGGCCGGAGCCACTACGGTCTCGGCGTTCCAACTGGGCATCAGCCTGGTGCCGGTGTTCGCCGGTGCCGCGCTCAACACCGGCGCGTCGGTGGTCTCGGTCGCCTGGATTGGCGCCGGCCTGGCTGCGGCGACGCTGCTGGTCATCGCGATTTCTACGGTGTCACAACGAGATCAGGCGTGAGATCGCCGATCTGAGCGGCGCCGATGAGGGTCATAGCGTGCGCCAGCTCGGCAGTGAGCTCGACGAGCAGCCGGCGTACACCGGCCTCGCCTTCGACGGTCAGCGCGTACAACACCGGCCGGCCGATGAAGACGGCGCGTGCGCCGAGCGCCAGTGCCGACACCGCGTGCTCGCCGCGCCGGATGCCGCCGTCGACGTAGACCTCGGCGCCGGTGCCGGCGAGCGCGTCGACGATCTCCGGCAGCGCGTACGCGCTGGACACCGAGCCGTCGAGCTGGCGGCCGCCGTGGTTGGAGACGACGATGCCGGCGGCGCCGGCCGACACGGCGTCGCGCGCGTCGTCACCGCGCAGCACCCCTTTGAGCACGATCGGCAGGCCGCTCACCTCGTGCAGCCAGCCGATGTCGTCCAGGCTCAGGTCGTCGGCGCGGGCCGGTGCACCGGGCTTGTGGTTGTCGCGGTCGGTGACCTTCCAGTTGGCCATCGTGTTGTCGGCTGGTACGACGTCCCAGACGTCCGGAATGTCGGTCGGCGGCAGCGCGCCGACGACCGGTACGTCCGCGGTCAGCGCCACGGCGCGAGCGCCGGCCTCGCGTGCGCGCTGCAGCATGTCGCGGCACCGGCCGCGATCTCGCAGCAGGTATGCCTGGACCCACCACGGCGTGCCGGTCTCGCCGATCCGCGCGAAAGGCACGCCGGTGTTGCTGGTGACCGCCATCAGCGAGCCGGCCTTGCCGACACCGGCCGCGGTGGCGGCCTCGCCGTCGGGGTCGCACTGGATCTGCAGGGACGACGGCGACACCAGGATCGGCGTACTGACCTCGGTGCCAAGCACGGTCGTCGCGGTCGACACCTGCGACACGTTGCGCAGCACATGCGGCCGCAGCCGGAGCCGGTCCCAGGCCGCGGTCGCCTCGGCGACGCTGCGTTCGGCGGAGGCGCCGCGGCGGAAATACTGGTAGACGGACGGGTTCAGCCGAGTGGCCGCCAGCTCAGGCAGTTGGTCGATCCAGCGCATGACCCTCATCTTGCACAAACATCCGACGAACCGGAGCAGCCGGATCAGGTCAGCGCGGCTGCCCGCTGCTCCAGGATCGCGTCGACGGTCTGGTCCGGAGTCAGCGTCGTGGTGTCGAGCCAGAGTCCGCGCCGGCTGGTCTCGGTGCGCAACATCTCGTCCATGGCAGCCGGCGTCCAGCCGTCGCCGTATCCGGTCTTGTCCCGCCGTGCGTCCCGGGCGGCCAGCGCACCGGCCGATGGCGCCAGGACGATGGCATAGCGGGGACGTGTCCGTACGGAGTCGACGAAGTCGTCGAAGGCTGGCCCGAGCGACACGTCCTGGACGACGACAATGAACCCGGCGGAGGCGTACTCGTCGGCGACCATGCCGGCCAGCCGATAGCGCAGCGCCAGCTGGCGGAGTGCCTCCGGGCCGGCGTCGGCGGTCATCTCGGCGCGGCCGGACACGACCATGCGCCGGAACACGTCGCCGCGTACATGGACACCGCGGTCGAAGCGGCGCGCCAGCAGGTCGGCGACGGTGGACTTCCCGGCGGCCATCGCACCGGTGATCAGGTAGACGCTCATCTCCGTCAGCTTGTCACGTCGGGTCCGATTGACACTTTGTCGACCATTACTGGCGCGTAACCGGTCAACAACCTCTCGATCGGACTCCGAATGGCGTGTCCGATTGGGAGGTCGCAGAGTGGAGTTGCAGGTCAGAGGGGCACAGAAGATCGCGATCGGATTCCGATTGCGTCGTCGGACGCGACAAGGCCGCTCGCGGTGGTGCGAGCGGCCTCCTGCCTACGACCCGGCGCGCTACCGTCCGAGGATGTCGGCGAGAGCCGTCGATCCGGTGACCAGCCATCCGCCGACGACCGCGGCGCCGGCCGCCGCGGCGGCGCCGACCACCAGCGCGGGACGGATCCGCCAGCGGGCGGACGCCGAGCCGTGCGGGTGCCGGGTCGTGGTGGGTTCGAGCCGGTCGCGGACCTCCGGAATCTCCCGGCAGTAGCGCAGACCGGGTTGGCCGAGCCGATGCCGGCCGACACGCTGCGCACTCATCCGAGCCTCCTGGTCGCGATCTGGACGTCTCGACCATAAGCCGACCGACGCCGTCCGCACGTCAGGCGCGCCGCGTGTCACCTGCGAAAATGCCGGCGACCACTGATCGATAACGGTGTGTTACGCAGCAGCTGGACCATGGATTGTCCAACACTCTGCGCGACATTGGTCGACAAATACGGCAAAAGGTCCGCAGGTCACGCGTGTCACTTCCGGATCACCAGCACCGACCGACCCCGGCGGGCCGTCGAGGTGATCACCGTCTGCGACACTCGATCCCGTGCTTCGCATCGGACTCACCGGCGGCATCGGCGCCGGCAAATCGGCGGTGTCCGGACGGCTCGCGGCGCGCGGCGCGGTGGTGATCGACGCCGACAAGCTGGCGCGCGAGGTGGTCGCGCCCGGCACGCCCGGGTTGGCGGCCATACGCGAGGCCTTCGGCGACGACGTGATAGCCGACGGCGCACTGGACCGGCCGGCTCTGGCGCGGATCGTCTTCGCCGACGAGGCCAGGCGCCGGCAGCTCAACGCGATCGTCCATCCGCTGGTCGGCGCGCGTACGGCCGAGCTGATGCATGCCGCCTGGCCGGAGGCGATCGTCGTGCACGACGTGCCGCTGCTGGTCGAGAACGGCCTCGCGCCGGCCTATCACCTCGTCGTCATCGTGCACGCGCCGGTGGACGTACGCATCGACCGCCTGCACCGCGACCGCGGCATGACCACCGACGAGGCGCGGGCCAGGATCGGCTCGCAGGCCACCGAGGAGCAGCGCCGAGCCGTCGCGGACGTCTGGCTGGACAACAGCGGATCCCTGGCAGAGCTGGAAAAGTCGGTCGACACGCTGTGGGACGACCGGCTGGTCCCGTACGAGGCCAACATCCGCGAGCGGCGTAACGCGTGGCGCAGCGGGCGCGCCGAGATCGTGCCGCACGACCCCACCTGGCCGGTGCAGGCCGAGCGCATCGCCAACCGTCTCCGGACCGCGCTCGGCGAGCGCGCGACGCGTGTCGACCACATCGGCTCGACCTCCGTGCCGGACCTGGCGGCGAAGGACATCCTCGACATGATGGTGTCCGTACGCTCCATCGAGGACGCCGACGCGATCGCCGACACGCTCAACGACGCCGGCTTTCCGCCCAACCCGCGGATCCGGTCCGACGAGCCGAAGCCGGCCGACCCCGATCCGGCGCACTGGGCCAAGCGCTATCACAACAACGCCGACCCCGGTCGCACGGTCAACCTGCACGTACGCGTCGAAGGCTGGCCAAACTGGCGCTATGCGCTGCTGTTCCGCGACTGGCTGCGCGCCGACGCGGGCGCTCGCGCCGACTACGAGCGACACAAGCTCGCGCTGGCCGCCGAGCATGGGTCATACGAGGCGTACGCCATCGCGAAGGAGCCGTGGTTCGACCGGGCGCTGCCGCTGGCCGAGGCCTGGTCGAAACAGGCCGGTTGGTCCGCATAGCCAGAGGTCCCTGGATCTTTGTTTGCCAGTTGTTTACGTTCAGGTCGCTGCCCGCTCATCGGTGCCGCATAGCTTGCTGACCGGTCGAGTCGCCTGAACAGGAGTCGTTGTGCCAGCTGAGCCCACAGATGCCGGACTTGTCCCGGACGTGACCATCGCCGATCCCGCTCCGGAGCCCACCGGCCTGCGCCGGCTGCTGCCGTTGCTGCCGAAGCGTACGCACGGTCGCAGCGAGATGACCTGCCTCTACCGCTGCGGCAACGCCTGCTTCCATCCGGTGCCGAACGAGTCGGACAACTCCTACTTCGCCGACGAGGTCTCTCGCCGCGACGTGTTCCGCGCCGGTGCGCTTGGCGCGATCGCCATCGGCGTCGGTGGTGCGATCGCCTCGAGCACTCCGGCCTCGGCAGCCGAGCAGACCGGCAGTGCGGTGATCCCGGAAGCGTACGCCGCGACCGGTGGAGGCAACGGCAAGCTGACCTTCTCGCCGATCCCGCCCAACACGCTCGACACCGTCGTGGTGCCGAACGGCTACGACCACGCCGTGATCATCAAATGGGGTGACGCGGTCGAGGCCGGTGCGCCGAAGTTCGACATCAACAGGCAGACGGCCGCCGCGCAGGCCAAGCAGTTCGGCTACAACAACGACTTCACCGCGGTGTTGCCGCTGGACCGGCACGACCGGCGTGGCCTGCTGGTGTGCAACCACGAGTACACCGACGAAAACCTGATGTTTCCCGGCTTCACCAAGCCGGAGAACCTGACGGTCGAGCAGCTGCGGATCTCGATGGCCGCGCACGGCCTGTCGGTGGTCGAGATCGAGCGGGTCGGCTCGACCGGCCAATGGCGGGTGGCCGGCAACGGCCGCGCGTACAACCGGCGGATCACCCTGATCGGCACGCCGTTCCAGCTGACCGGGCCGGCCGCCGGCAGCAAGCTGCTGCAGACCGCCGCCGACCGGACCGGCCGCAAGGTCATCGGTACGCAGAACAACTGCTCCGGCGGCGTGACGCCGTGGGGCACGGTGCTGTCCGGCGAGGAGAACTTCAACCAGTACTTCGTCGGCGGCGACGGCGCGCCGGAGTCGGTCAAGGCCGGGCTGAAGCGTTACGGCATCAGCACCGACACGCGCTATCCGGACGGCAACCGCCGCTGGGACCGCGCCGACGAGAGGTTCGACCTGGCCAGGCATCCCCACGAGGCACACCGGTTCGGCTGGGTCGTCGAGGTCGACCCGTACGACCGGCGCTCGACGCCGAGGAAGCACACCGCGCTCGGCCGGCTCAAGCACGAGGGCGCCAACGTCATCCTCACCAAGGACGGCCGCGCGGCCGTCTACACCGGCGACGACGAGCGGTTCGAATACCTCTACAAGTTCGTCTCCGACAAGAAGATGATCCCGGGTCAGTCGTCGTACGCGCGTAAGCACAACATGACGCTGCTGGAGTCCGGCACGTTGTACGTGGCGACCTTCGACTTCACCTCGGCGGGGGAGATCGACGGCTCCGGCAGGCTGCCGTCCGATGGTGGTTTCAACGGCACCGGCCGGTGGATCCCGCTGGTCAAGGACGGTCAGTCGATGGTGCCCGGTATGACCGTCGACGAGGTGCTGGTCTTCACCCGGCTGGCCGGCGACAAGGTCGGCGCGACCAAGCTGGACCGGCCGGAGGACGTCGAGCCCAACCCGGTCACCGGCAAGGTCTACGCGGCGCTGACCAACAACACCGACCGCGGCAAGGCCGGCAAGGCGGCGGCCGACGAGGTCAACCCGCGCAACCTCAACAAGCACGGCCACATCCTGGAGATCACCGCCGACGGCGGCGACCACGGGCGCGACACGTTCACCTGGACGCTGCCGATCGTCTGCGGCGACCCGAAGGATCCGGGGACGTACTTCGCCGGCTTCGACAAGACCAAGGTCTCGCCGATCTCCTGTCCGGACAACGTCGCGTTCGACAGGTACGGCAACCTGTGGATCGCCACCGATGGCAACGCGCTCGGCAGCAACGACGGCCTGTTCGCGGTGCCGCTGTCCGGTCCGGACCGCGGCCACCTGCGGCAGTTCCTGACCGTGCCGCACGCCGCGGAGACCTGCGGCCCGTTCATCTCGGCGGACAACCGTACGGTCTTCACCGCCGTACAGCATCCCGGCGAGGACAACGGCGCCTCGGTGGAGAAGCCGCTGTCGACCTGGCCGGACGGCGACCTCGGCAAGCCGGCGATCATCTGCACCTGGCGCCTCGACGGCCGCGAGGTCGGCGCCTAGGGTCTGTCTCCATGTTCCGGGGGATGAGAGTCGAGATCCAAACGTCGTGCCGTCAGGCGGCCCGAGAAAGATGTGACAGCGGCTCGGCTATCGCCCGCGGAATATGGAGACAGGCCCTAGATGATCTGTTCCAAGGGCTGGGGTAGCTTGCGTTCCTGACTTGGTGCCCGATAGTTGGACGCCGTCGCGGTCGAGGAAAGCTCGAACCAGGGGCAACGAACAAACCAACCCACATGAGTCACAACAGCATCGCCCGCCTCAACAGTCGCACCAGTCACAGCGGTGGTCAGGTGGGAGTGAGGGCCGTTTTTCTTGCGTCCAGCGCTAGCAAATCGGCCTTCGCGTCAACCATGAACACCGCAAGGCGGACATTGATCATGGGACTGTCACGCACTTGACGTACGCGAAACAACACACGGCCTCCTGACGACCCGGCGGGTGCAACCCTTGGAAGAGATCATCTAGACGCGCAGCGTCTCGCGCCGCGGCCGGATCCGTGCCGGTGCGGCGCGCTCGGCATAGCTGGCGACGAACGCTCCGTGATAGCCGAACAGCGGTCCAAACCGGTGGTTGTCGACGCGAACGGAGATGCGAAATTTGCCGAGCGCGTCGTCGTACGACTCGCGGACCGTCGCTACACCGCTGACGAGCAGTGGCACGCCGAACGTCACCGGCCCCTCGGTCCACCTTTGCGCGCCGGTGCGGATGACCAAGTCACCGTCATCGACGGACATCGCCAGGTCGACGGCGAGGTGCTGGTGCGTGCCGAGATAGTCGACGACCGTGCCGCGTTCCTCGCTGTAGACCATCGTCGCGTCCCACCTGTGTGGCCGGTCGAAGTCGAAGGTACGGACGAAGGTGACCGTCTCGCGTCCGTACGAGTCGCGATAGGCGTAGTTCTCGATGACGAAAGGGACGTCCGCGCCGATCTTCGGCACCAGGATGTGCCGCCTGGCGCCGAGCGCGAGAAACGGCCGGGTGAAGGCCTTGCCGCGCCAGACCTCGTCCATCACGCCGGTGCCGACGCACGCGTGGCCGGACGAGAAGCCGAAGCGGCGCCGCAGCTGGGGATGCAGCCGGTCGAAGTCGGCACCGAGAGCGCGCTGGAAGATCGAGGTCACAGTTCCTCCAAGGTGGACATGACCGACGGCGTACGGGCGGCACGCCGGTCGGGTGGCTGGCGGCGGCACCGCCTGGCGGCGGGGGTTGTCGGCAGCGGCGGAGCGAGCAGCGCCGCGGCGGTCGCGAGGGCCGCGATCAGCGGTGGCGCGAAAAGCCAGGTCAGAGCGATGATCGCGAGCCGCACGCCGGCATCGATCAGCGCGCGGCGCAGTGAGACCTCAGGCGGCGTGCCGGTCTCCAGCCAGATCCGCAGCCGGTCGAACGACCACGCCGTGGCCCACCACATCAGCGGCCGGAAGACCAGGTCGACGATCCGCCCCCAGCCGGGCTGGTAGTCGTAACCGGTGACGAACCGGACGCCGTCAGCGGTCGGCACGTATCGCCAGAAGCCTGATCCCGAGCGGATCGGCGACAGCGGATGCGGCGAGCCGAAGCGCAGCACCGACGTACGCGTGCCGTCGCTGCGGACCCGCTCGCCGGCCGTGACACCGGTGCCGGCGACGCGCAATCCGAGTGCGCCGACCGCGTACCGAAAGCGCTGCGCCTCCCCGGCTGCGCGCGGCAGACAGTCGATCTCGGTGAACCGCAGATCCCAGCGCTGGTGCTGGTCCGGCAGCTGCGTACGCCGCCACAACTCGTCGAGGTCGCAGCGGATCGTCGTCTCCACGTGCAGCCTGCGCATCTCGCTCCTTAAGCAGTCGCTCAAGATGGACGATACCTGATTTGAGCAACCGCTCAAGAGGAGGTCGGTCCGACTGTCATACGCGCGGCGTACCGTTGGACGTATGAGGGAGAAGCTCGACATCATCCGCCGTCCCGGTCAGTTCGAGGTCGTCAGCGAATACCGGCCGTCCGGCGACCAGCCGGCCGCGATCAAGGGCATCGTCGAGCGCGTCAACGCGGGTGAGTCCAACGTCGTGCTGCTCGGTGCCACCGGCACCGGCAAGTCGGCGACCACGGCGTGGGTCGTCGAGCAGCTGCAGCGGCCGACCCTGGTGATCGCGCCGAACAAGACGCTCGCGGCGCAGCTGGCCAACGAGTTCCGCGAGCTCTTCCCGAAGAACGCGGTCGAATACTTCGTCTCCTACTACGACTACTACCAGCCGGAGGCGTACGTCCCGCAGACCGACACCTACATCGAGAAGGACTCCTCGATCAACGACGAGGTCGAGCGGCTGCGGCATTCCGCGACGCGCAGCCTGCTCACCCGGCGCGACACGATCGTGGTCGCCAGTGTGTCCTGCATCTACGGTTTGGGGACGCCGCAGGAATATCTGGACCGCTGCGTCCGGCTGAAGGTCGGCGAGGAGATCGAGCGCGACAAGCTGCTGCGCAAGTTCGTCGACGTGCAATACACCCGCAACGACCTGGCGTTCCAGCGCGGCACGTTCCGAGTCCGCGGCGACACCGTCGAGGTGTTTCCGATGTACGAGGAGCTGGCCGTCCGGATCGAGATGTTCGGCGACGAGATCGAGCGGATCTACTATCTGCATCCGCTGACCGGCGAGGTGGTCGAGGAGACCGACGCCGTCATGGTGTTCCCGGCGACCCACTACGTGGCCGGTCCGGAGCGGATGGAGCGCGCGATCCGCGGCATCGAGGCCGAGCTGGAGGAGCGGCTGGCCGAGCTGGAAAAGCAGGGCAAGCTGCTGGAGCTGCAGCGGTTGCGGATGCGGACGACCTACGACATCGAGATGATGCGCCAGGTCGGCTTCTGTTCCGGCATCGAAAACTACTCGATGCACATCGACGGCCGTTCGCGCGGTTCCGCGCCGTACTGTCTGCTCGACTTCTTCCCCGACGACTTCCTGCTGGTGCTCGACGAGTCGCACGTGACCGTGCCGCAGGTCGGCGCCATGTACGAGGGCGACATGTCGCGCAAGCGGACGCTGGTCGAGCACGGTTTCCGGCTGCCGTCGGCGATGGACAACCGGCCGCTGAAGTTCGAGGAGTTCCTGGACCGGATCGGCCAGACGGTCTACCTGTCCGCGACGCCGGGTCCGTACGAGCTGGGGCTGACCAAGGGCGACTTCGTCGAGCAGGTGATCCGGCCGACCGGCCTGGTCGACCCGGAGGTCATCGTCAAGCCGACCAAGGGCCAGATCGACGACCTGGTCGAGCAGATCCGGCTGCGCGCCGAGCGCGACGAGCGAGTCCTGGTCACCACGCTGACCAAGAAGATGGCCGAGGACCTCACCGACTACCTGCTGGAGCTCGGCGTCAAGGTGCGTTATCTGCACTCCGAGGTCGACACGTTGCGGCGCGTCGAGCTGCTGCGCGAGCTGCGCAAGGGGACATACGACGTGCTGGTCGGCATCAACCTGCTGCGCGAGGGCCTGGACCTGCCGGAGGTGTCGCTGGTGTCCATCCTGGACGCCGACAAGGAGGGTTTCCTGCGCTCGGGCACCTCGCTGATCCAGACCATCGGCCGCGCGGCACGAAACGTGTCCGGCCAGGTGCACATGTATGCCGACAACATCACGCCGTCCATGGAGAAGGCGATCGACGAGACCAACCGGCGGCGCGCCAAGCAGATCGCGTACAACGAGGCCAACGGCGTCGACCCGACACCGCTGCGGAAGAAGATCGTCGACATCCTGGACGGCATCTACGCCGAGGCCGACGACACCGAAGGCGAGCTCATCGGCGGCTCCGGCCGGCAGCAGTCGCGCGGCAAGGCGCCGGTGCCCGGCCTGTCGTCGAAGGCGAAGGCGGCGACGCCGGTCAAGACCGAGGGGATGGCGCGCGCCGAGATGGCCGACCTGATCCAGCAGCTCAACGACCAGATGCTGGCCGCCGCGCGCGAGCTGCAGTTCGAGCTGGCGGCGCGGCTGCGCGACGAGATCGCCGAGCTGAAGAAGGAGGTCCGCCAGATGGACCGGGCCGGCGCCGGCCGCTGAGTCTACGGGCGGCCGCGGCTGGGCATTGTCGCGTAGTCGGTGAAGCCGACGACGTTGCCGTACGGGTCGGCGACTTCGACCGTCCAGCCGGTCGCGACCTCGAAAGGCTCCGCGAGCGGTTGGACGCCAGCGGCGCGCAGGGATTTCGCGGTTGCGCGCGCGTCGCGCACCTCCAGCCAGACGCGGCCGCCGGCCGGCGTGCCGGCGCGTACGAGCAGTCCAGGTGTCTCGTCGCCGAGGCGAAACAACGCGATTCCCGGCTCGTCGAGGCGAAAGGCCAGCGGCAAGCCGAGCTTGTCGGCGTAGAAATCGACGGCTGTGTCGAGGTCGTCGACGCCGAAAAGTACGTTGTCCACTCCGAGCACGTTCACTGGTTCTCCAAACGTAGGTTGAAAAGCTCGACGGCATCGTCGAATGCCTCGGCGAGCCGGCGCAGCCGAGCCGGGTCCGCCTTCACGTAACGCAGGCGGACCGGACCGGCCAACGGTGTTTCCCGCAGCAGCCGGCGACCTTTCTTTGTCACGCGTACGATCCGGCGGCGGCGGTCGGTCGGATCGTTGGCCAGGCTGACGAACTCGCGATCGGCGAGCCGGTCGACGAGCTGGCCGAGCGTCGCCGGATGCATGGCCAGTTGGTCGCGCATCTCCTGCAGCGCGAGGTCGCCACCCCATTCCTCCACCATCCGCAGGATCGCCAGCTGTCCGCCGGTCACCTTGTGGCGGCGCTGCAGTTGCCGGTTGAACTCCGCAAACGCCTGATCAAGCCGAGCCCAGGCCCGAATGGCCGCCAATGCCTCAAGGTCCGTCACAGTTACTATGTATCACATAGTATCTGTCATCACTACGGTGAACGCGTGCGAATAGAGCGGAAGTTGGCTGAGTTGGGTTTGTCGCTGCCGGCGCCGTTGCGGCCGACCGGTGTCGAGCTGCCGTTTCCATGGGTGCGCGTCCATGGCGACCGTGCCTTCGTCTCCGGCCACGGCCCGCTGGCCGCCGACGGCTCACTCGCGAGGCCACTCGGCAAGGTCGGCGACCAGGTCAGTGCGGAGCAGGCGTACGACGCGGCGCGGCTGGTCGCGCTGGCGATGCTGTCGTCGCTGAAGCAGACGCTCGGCGATCTTGACCGCGTCAGCGCCTGGCTGCGGGTCTTCGGCATGGTCAACACCGCGCCTGGCTTCGTCCACACGCCGCCGGTGATCAACGGCTTCTCCGACCTGATCATCGAGCTGTGGGGACCGGAGGCCGGCAGCCACGCGCGGTCGGCGGTCGGCGTGGCGGCGCTACCGTTCGACATCCCGGTCGAGATCGAGGCCGAAGTCCTCATCGCCTGAGCGAATTGTCCGCTTGTCACCTTGTTGCCGGCCTGAATCGATCCGCCCGGTCAACAAGGCGACAATCGGACGCCGAATGCCGCGTCCGAATGCGACCGGCGAGAGTATTTGCGCTGGTCAGGCCACCTCGTCGGGGTCAGGCGAGGGCGGTGATGCCTTGGCCCGGCGCGTCCGGCAGGCGTACGGCGGCGCCGTCGTAAGACAGGCCGCCGGTGACCGGCGAGTGCTTCAGCCACCAGGCCGCGTCGAGGTCGACGGCGTATGGGCAGGCGGTCACGGTCGCCAGAGCCGCGGCGGCGCCGATGCCGACGTGCGTCTCCATCATCGAGCCGACCATCACCTGCACGCCGCTGGCCTCGGCGACCGCGAGCAGCGCGCGCGCCGGCCGCAGCCCGCCGGCCTTCGCCAGCTTGATGTTCACCACGTCCGCGGCGTGCCGGCGTACGACCTCCACCAGGTCCGCCGGCGACCACACCGCCTCGTCGGCGGCGACCGGCGTCGACACGCGTGAGCTGACGAAGGCGAGGCCGTCCAGGTCGCCGGCCGGCACCGGCTGCTCGACCAGCTCGATGCCCAGCTGCGCGTCCTCGAGCCGCGAGATGAGCCGTACGGCCGTGCGCGCGGTCCACCCCTGGTTGGCGTCCAGCCGGATGACGGCTTTCGGTGCGGCACGGCGGATCTCGGTCAGCCGAAGCAGGTCCTCGGCCTCCTCACCGCCGACCTTGATCTTGAGCACCTCGAAGCCCTCGGCGACCCGCTGGCGCGCCGCGTCGGCCATCTCGGCGACCGGCCCGAGCGCGAGCGTGACATCGGTCGGCAGCGGCCGCGGTGCCGCGCCGAGCAGCTGGCTGAGCGGTACGCCGAGGCGTACGGCCGCGAGGTCGTGCAGTGCGCAGTCGACGGCCGACTTGGCCGCGGTGTTGCCGACGATCGCGCCGGCCACCTCGCGGCAGAGCGCGTCCAGATCGGCCGGGTCGCGGCCGGTGACGACCTCGGCGAGCGGACCGGAGATCGCCGCCGCCATGCCGGGCAGCGAGTCGCCGGTGATCTTCCAGGTCGCCACCCCCTCACCCCAGCCGGACCGGCCGTCGGCGTCGACCAGCTCGACGAGCAGGCTGTCGACCACCTCGGTCCGCCGTACGGCGGTGACCCAGGGCGTGTGCAGGGGAGCGGAAACCTGATGGACACGAACTTCGGTGATGGTCACACCGGCACTCTACGACGAGGCGGGCCGGCACTCCGAAAATGACAATTAGGTATCAGAAAGCGGCAATTCGACTGTGATCTGTGTCGTTGCTTGGCGAATCGTGGATGGAACCGGGAAGATCGGCGCAGCTTGCCGCGATCCAAGACGGTGTGGATCGCGATCGACGAGGGAGTGGCCCGTTTGAGCTTGCCGCCGACAGACGCGGTGGACGCCGCGCCACCGACCGCGCGCAGCGCCGTTGTCGGACGTACGCCGTGGCAGCTGGCGTGGCAGCGGTTGCGCCGCGACCGGTGGGCTTTGGCCGGCGCGGTGGTGGTGCTTTTGTTCGTGCTTGTGGCGATCTTCGCGCCACTGCTCGCGGCGCTGGAGGGCCAGGACCCGTTCACTTACCACACCGAGCTGCTCGACCCGGTCCAAGGCAACGCGCCGCGCGGTGCGTTCGGTGGGGTGAGCGGCGGGCACTGGTTCGGCGTCGAGCCGCTGACCGGTCGTGACATGTTCGCGATCGTGGTCTACGGCGCGCGTACGTCCTTCCTGATCGGCGTCGCCGCGTCGCTGGTGGCCGTGGTGCTCGGCACCATCGTCGGCCTGGTCGCCGGACTGACCGGTGGCTTCGTGGACAGCCTGCTCGGCCGGATCATGGACGTGGTGTTCAGCTTTCCGTCGCTGATCTTCATGATCGCGCTGACCGTGATCGCGCCCGACTGGCTGCCGCGGCCGGTGCTGCTGATCGTGATCATGGGATTTTTCAGCTGGCCGACGGTCGGCCGGGTCGTACGCGCCCAGGTGCTGTCGCTGTCGCGGCGCGAGTTCGTCGACGCGGCGCGTACGCTCGGCGCGCGGCCGGCATACATCATGGTCCGCGAGCTGCTGCCAAACGTCGCCGCGCCGATCATCGTCTACAGCTCGATCCTGATCCCCGGCATGATCGGCACCGAGGCCGCGCTGTCCTATCTCGGTGTCGGCATCCCGCCGCCGACGCCCGACTGGGGACGGTCGATCAGCACCGCGGTGGAATGGGTGCAGACCGACCCGATGTATCTACTTTTCCCCGGCGGTGCACTGTTTCTGGCGGTGCTCGCGTTCAACATTCTGGGTGACGGCATCCGGGACGCTCTCGACCCGAGGCTGGCGCGGCTGTGATCCGATACGTTCTGCGCCGGCTGCTCGGCATCGTGGTCGTCCTGCTGCTGATCGCGATCATCACGTTCGTCGTTTTCTATCTGCTGCCGTCGAATCCGGCGCAGCTGTCGTGCGGCAAGCCGTGTACGCCGGACCGACTCGCCTCCGTGCTGCATTTCGAACACTTGGATTTGCCAATATATGTCCAGTTTGGCGAGTTCCTGGTGGGGATCGTCGCCGGTCGTACGTTTGGCGAGGGCGCCGGCGTGGTGCACTGCGCGGCGCCCTGTTTCGGTTATTCGTTCCAGCAGGGTGCGCCGGTGACGCAGCTGATCGGCGAGCGTTTTCCGGTCACCGCGTCGATCGCGGTCGGCGCGGCGATTCTGTGGTTGCTGATCGGCGTCACGATCGGGGTGATTTCGGCCGTACGGCGCGGAAGCCTGCTCGACCGCTCGACGATGGTGCTGGCCCTCGGCGGCGTCTCCGCGCCGACCTACCTGGTCGGCCTGCTCGGCATCCTGATCTTCGGCTTCGGCCTCAACATGGTGCCGGTCAACGGTTACGTGCCGTTTTTCGACGATCCGGTGCAGTGGGCCTGGCATCTCGTGCTTCCCTGGTGCACCTTGGCTTTCGTGTCGATGGCCGTGTACGCGCGGCTGACGCGCAACCAGATGCTGGAGGTGCTGGGGGAGGACTACATCGTCACGGCTCGGGCCAAGGGCCTGACCGAGCGGCGGGTCGTGATCGGCCACGGCCTGCGTGCCGTACTCGCGCCGATCGCCACGGTTTTCGGCCTGGATCTTGGCTCGTTGCTCGGCGGCGCGGTGATCACCGAGTCGGTCTTCGGCATGCAGGGAATGGGTCAGCTGCTGATCCAGGCGGTCAACCAGCTCGATCTGCCGCTGGTGGTGGGCCTGACACTGTTTTCCGGATTTCTGATCATCGTCGCCAACCTGGTGGTCGACGTGGCGTACGTCTTCCTGGATCCGCGGGTGAGTTATGAGCAGTGACGCACATCTGGCCGGCTGGCTGCGTGCTCTGGAGTCGCACAGCCGCGCTCGGGTGCGATGTTTCGGCGGCTTTGTCAACGTCGACGGTCCCGTTTCCTGAAAGGAATCCTCCGGTGAACAAAAGCCGGGCTTTGTTGGCCCTCACCGCCGCGGTCGCGCTGGTCGCGGCCGCCTGCAACGCCAATCCGACCAGCTCCACCAACGGCGGCGCCGCCACCAAGGGTGGCACGCTGCACATTCTTTACGACAATCCGACGCTGAAGGAGGATCCGGCGAAAAGCCAGAGCCTCGCGGTCAGCTCGATCCACCTGATCCTGCGCAGCCTGACCACCTGGCAGACCTCGCCGGACCAGCCGGCCAAGGTCGTGGGTGACCTGGCCACCGACACCGGCACGCCCAGCGATGGCGGCAAGACGTGGACCTATCACCTCAAGCCCGGTGTGCTGTACGAGGACGGCAAGAAAATCACCGCGCAGGACGTGAAATACAGCGTGGAGCGGACGTTCGCACCGCAGCTGTCCGAGGGTTTGGCGTATCACAAGACATTGCTGGTCGGCGGCGACAAGTACAAGGGCCCGTTCAGCGGCCAGGAGCTGCCCTCGATCGAGACGCCGAACGACAGCACGATCATCTTCCACCTGAACAAGCCGTTCGGCGACTGGCCGTGGATCGTCAGCATGCCGGCCTTCACCGGCGTGCCGAAGGCGAAAGAGGACATCGTCCACTATCAGGACCACCCGGTCGCCAACGGACCGTACAAGGTCCAGTCGGCACAGCAGGGCAGCAAGATCGTGTTGGTACGCAACGACAAGTGGGACCAGAAGACCGATCCGGTGCGTACGGCCCTACCTGACTCGATCGTGCTGGACATGGCGCTGGACGACACCGTCATCAACCAGCGGGTGATCGCCGATTCCGGCGCGGACAAGTCGGCTTTCTCCTTCGTCAACCTGCAGGCAGCGCTCGCGCCGAAGGTGCTCAACAACCCGCAGGTGAAGTCGCGGCTGGCGATCTCGCCCAGTGGTGCGCTGAAATACCTGGCGCTCAACACCCGCAAGGCGCCGCTGAACAATCCGGACGTACGCCGCGCGATCGAATACGCGGTCGACAAGAACGCCGTACAGATCGCCGCGGGCGGACCGGTCATCGCCGGTGACATCGCGACGACACTGATCGAGCCGGGCATTCCCGGCTATCAGAAGTACGACCTGTATCCGGCGCCGCCGGCCGGTGACCCCAACAAGGCCAAACAACTGTTGGCGCAGGCGAAGTTCACCCAGACCGCACCGCTGGTGCTGCTGACCGACAACGTCTCGTACAACGTGGCGATCGCGCAGGCCGTGCAGGCGTCGCTGCAGAAGGCCGGCATCAAGGTCACCATCAAGAGCGTCGACTACGACTCGGCGACGGCCGACTCGACCAGCGGCAAGCCGCTCTACGACATCTCGTTGACCAGTTGGCTGCCGGACTTCCCGAGTGCGCAGGGGTCGATCCAGCCGTTGTTCGCGAGCAGCGAGATCGGCAACAACGCCTACAACATCGCGCAGTATTCCAATCCGCAGGTTGACGCGGCGATCAACACGGCCATCGCGCAGACCGACCTGACCAAGGCCGGTCAGCAGTGGGCCGCGCTGGACAAGCAGATCATGCAGGACGCGCCGGTTGTTCCGTTGTATTACGCGAAGAACGCGTTTCTCCGTGGCTCCAACGTGGCCAACTTCTACCTGCCGCCGTATCCGCCGTATCCAAGCACGCTGACGGTCGGTCTCAGCAGCAGCAAGTAGGCCGGGGCGAGGGTGACGTTCCAGCGCGGGACGTCACCCTCTCGCGGATCTGCCTGTTCGGGCAGCGAACGGTGTCCACCGGATCCTTGCCCTCGGTTCACGCCGCTGGGACCGTTCCTAGCGTGACTGGTCAGGGTGGCAGGGCCGCGGATGACCAGGTGGCGGGCGGAGCTGACGACCGCCAAGACCCTGCCGGGCACCCGCCCGATGCTGATCGCCCTCCTTCCGGCGCCGGCCGACCAGGTGACCGCGCTGCGGATGCTCGACCAGGGGATGCTCGACGAGCAGACCGGGCTCGGTGGCCCCTGGTCGGAGACGCTCCAGGTCGCCAACGGGGCCGGTGTCTACGTGCCAACCGTGTTTCCGGCGACCTCCGGCTACGAGCTGGAATACCAGCGTACGGGCCTGGTCTGCACGGTCCGTATCAACGTCACCGGGGCCGGCGCCGCGGTCAACAACAACCTGGCGCGGTCGAAACAGATCTGGGAAGGCAACATCGAAAGGGCCTGGAACCGCCGGTACAAGCTCACCAACGCCAACCATGACATTCCGTTGATCTTCAACGTGAACTTCACCTCGTCCTCGGCGCACCACAACGTGACCGCACACGCCGGCGTACCCGTGTGGCCAGGGCTGAACATGACGAACTGGTTCGTCGACGACCCGTCGACCAACAGGGCCAACCGCGACTATGTCAACAACGCCGCGATCCACGAGTTTGGCCACATGATCGGCAACCCGGACGAATATCAGCTCTCGCAGGCGCATTACACCGCGACCGTCGGCACCAACCCGACGACCGACCCCAACGCCACCGCGACGCCGGACACGGCCGGTACGAACAGCTACACCAACACCAACAGCGTGATGGGCGGCCAGCTGCCGGGCACCAACCTGCCGGGGCCGGTGCAGATGCGGCATGTGCAGTTCATGACCACCTGGCTCAACGCGCATCGCAACGCGACCGAGCCAGCCTTTACGCTGGCCACCGCGTGAACCGAAAGGAGTGCTCGTGGCCGACGACCAGATCCGGTACGCCGCGTCCGGGGGGAGCCAGCGTACGGACGTGCGGCTGGCCATAGAGCCCGGCGGCACGGGCCGGTTGTTCGTCGGCTCATCGATGTCGCTGCCCACGGCCGGTCCGCTCGACACCCTTGGCACGTTCGAGGGAGCACTGGACAGCGGCGTGCTCTCGCGACTGCGGTCGTTGCTCGCCGGCGGTGCGCCGGTCGTGCCTGCCGAGCCGGCGATTCCCGGCTCCGTCGTACGCCATCTGGCCACCGCTGGGTGGGAGGTGATGATTCCCGGCTATGCCCCGGCGCCGCTCGACGAGGTGGAGTCGCTGCTTCAACAGGCCATCGCGACGCTGCTGGAGCATCCCGCCGAAGCCGTACGGCTGTGGATCGACCGCGACGGCGCGTTCGTACTCACAGCGGCGGGCGATCGGCCGGTCGAGCTCGGTTCGCTGGCGACGTTGCGAGGGACGTACGTCGTCCGGGACGCCGACGGCGCCGTACTGGCTGCCACGCCGGTCGTCGCGCCGTCCGACACCTCAGGCCGCCTGCTCGGTCCGGGTGAGTCGCTGCGGCTGCCGGCCGCCGAGGCCGCTTCCGGCGGGCTGTCCGGAGGCGTCGAGCTCGACGCGGTTATCGGAGGGCGCTCCTGCCGGCTGCTGCTGCAGGCCGCGCCCATCACACGTTAGGCCTCCTCGGCGCCGTCCGCGTCGAGGGTGACGCTTGGCGCCGCATTTCACGGCCGCCAAACGTCACCCTCGCCCTGGTCCTTACTTGACCGCACCCATGGACAGGCCGCGGACCAGCTGTTTCTGTGCGATCCAGCCACAGATGATGACCGGCAGCGAGGCCAGCGTGGCAGCCGCCGACAGCTGGGCCCAGAAAAGTCCTTCGCTGGTAATGAAACCGACCAGGAACACCGGCACGGTCGCGGCGCGCGCCGCGGTCAGGTTGACCGCGAAGAAAAACTCGTTCCACGCGAAGATCACGCAGATCAGCGCGGTGGCGGCGACGCCGGGAGCAACCACCGGCAGCATGATCTGCCGGAGGATACGCGGCAGGCCGGCGCCGTCGACCTGGGCCGCCTCGATGATGCCTTTGGGCACCTCAAGGAAAAACGACCGCATCATCCACACCGCGATCGGCAGGTTCATCGCGGTGTAGAGGACGACCAGCGTCCAGATGTTGTCCAGCATCGCCAGCTGCTTGGCGGCGACGTAGAGCGGCACGATGACCGCGGCCACCGGCAGCATTTTGGTGGAGATGAAGAAGAAAAGCACGTCCTGGGTCTTCTTCACCGGCCGGATCGACACCGCGTACGCGGTCGGGATCGCCAGCACCAGCACCAGCAGTGTCGACATGATGGTGGCGAAAGCCGAGTTGAGCAGATACGGCACGACGCCGCGCGCGAACACCTGCTCGTACTGTTCGAGTGTCGGCAGGAAAAACAGCCGCGGCGGGTTGGTGTAGGCGTCGCCCTCGGTCTTGAAGCCGGTGAGAAACATCCACAGCACCGGAAAGAAGAACCCGATGCCGATGATCCAGGTGAGAGCGGTGAGCGCGGTCGAGCCCGGCCGCCAGCGGCGGTCCGTACGAGGCGTGGTCATGATCCCTCCGCGGCGGTGAAGCTCTTGAAGATCAGCCGGAGCGCGACGGTCGCGACGATGATGGTGCCGACCACGACGACGACACCGAGCGCGGCCGCCTGGCCGATGTCGAAGCCGAGAAACGCGCGCTGATACAGGTAAAACGGCAGGTTGGTGCTGGAGGTGCCCGGTCCGCCCTGCGTCATCATGTAGATCTGGTCGAAGGTGTTGACGACGTAGATCGCGCCGAGCAGCACGCCGAGCTCGATGTAGCGGCGCAGATGCGGCAGTGTCACCGAAACGAAGGTCTGCCAGCGGTTGGCGCCATCCACCGACGCGGCCTCCAGCACCTCGTGCGACTGGCTTTGCAGGCCGGCGAGTACGAGCAACATCATGAACGGCGTCCACTGCCAGACCAGCGCGGCGATCACCGACGTCAGTGGAAACTCCGCGACCCAGGCGGTGTCACCGGCGCCGAACACCCGCAGGACCGCATTGACCAGACCAAAAGTCGGGTCGAACATGGTGGTTTTCCAGAGCAGCGCGCCGGCCACCGGCATGATCAGGAACGGCGTGATGAGCAGCGTACGCACGACGGCCCGGCCGGGAAACGCGCGGTCGAGCAACAATGCGAGGCCAATTCCCAGCAGCATCGCGACGATCACGCAGCCGGCGGTGATCAGGATGGTGTTCAGCGCGGCCTGCCGGAACACGCTGTCGGTGAACACCCGCGCGTAGTTTTCCAGTCCGACAAAGTGTTGCGAGCCGGGGCGGACCAGGTTCCACGACTGCACCGAGTAAAACAGCGTGAACAGGAACGGCAGCTGGGTGACGATAATGGCGAAGACCAGGCCCGGCAGCAGCGGCAGCCGCCGCGACCAGCCCTCTCGCCGGACCGTCTGTTTCTCCGCTCTGGTCAGCGGACGCATGCCGGTTGCGATGGTGGTCATCTGCACTCCCTATTGCCGGTACGTCTCGCCGACGGTCTCGGCGTATTGCTGCGACTGTTGCAGTGCCTGGTCGACGGTGATGTTGCCGGCGATCGCCGCGGCGATCTGCTGGCTCACCCGGGTGCCCAGATCCTGGAACTCCGGTATCCGGACGAACTGGATTCCCTGATATGGCACCGGTTTCGCGGTCGGATGCGCCTGGTCGGCGGTGCGCATCGCGGACAGCGTGGCCTCCGCGTATGGCTTGGCGATCGCCGCGTACCGCGGGATCTGGTAGGTGGACAAACGACTTCCCGGTGGCACCCGGGCCCAGCCGAGCTGGCTGCCGACGGTCGTCATGTATTTCTTGTTGGTCATCCACTGGATGAAGTCCCACGCGGCCTGTTTGTGTTGTGACGTCGACGGAATTCCGAGCGCCCAGGTGTAGAGCCAGCCGGAGGCCGGTGTCGCGACGACCGGCGCCGGCGCGTAGCCGATCTTGCCGGCGACCTTGCTGTTGGCCGGGTCCTCGATCGTGCTCACCATCGAGGTGGCGTCGTACCACATCGCCACCTGGCCCTGGCTGAACTGCGTGACACACTCGGAAAATCCGCTGATGGCCGCGCCTGGCTCGCCATATTTTTGTACGGTGTCGACGTAGAACTGGACGGCCTTGCGCACCTCTGGAGAGGTCAGCTGCGCGTTCCATTTCTCGTCGAACCAGCGCCCGCCAAAGGTGTTGATGACGGTGTCCAGCGGCGCCAGCACCTCACCCCAGCCGGGCAGGCCGCGCAGGCAGATGCCAGCGACGCCGCCTTTGGGGTTGTTGAGCTTCGCGGCCATCGCGGCGACCTGTGGCCAGGTCGGACGCGCCGGCATCGTCAGGCCGGCCTTGGCGAGAAGATCCTTACGATAAGCCAAAAACGACGACTCGCCATAGAACGGCGCGGCGTACATGCCGCCGTGGTAGGAAACGGACTCGCGGATCGACGGCACGAAGTCGTTGGCGTCGTAGCCGGCCGACATGTACGGCGTGAGGTTGGTCAGCCAGCCGTTCTGGGCCCACTGCGGCGCCTCGAAGTTGCTGATCATGGTGATGTCGTACTCGCCGCCCTGGGTCGCCACCGACGCGGTGATCTTGGCGCGCGCCTCGTTCTCCGGCAGCGTCACGAAGCGCAGGTGGATCTCCGGATGGTCGCGGGTGAACTGGCTGGACAGCTGAATGGCGTCCTTCATCTGCGGGTTGGCCACGATCGCGACGGTCAGGCTGATGCCGCCGCCGGCACCCAGAGCGCCGGCGCCGGCGCAGCCTCCGAGCATCAGCACGGCCGTGAGACCGGCGGTGATCAGGCGCCATCTGTGCGTGCGGGGGGTCTTCACAGGCGCTCCTCTTCGGTTGTGACCGGCATCTCTCTTGGTACGCCTCTGCAGGCACCGTACGGGCACGTAAGCGTTTACGCAAGCGTTTACGTGATATGGTCGCGCTGACCGTGGGGGTGGCGATGACCAGAAGCAAGCCGGCGGTGACGATGACCGAGGTCGCCCGCCTGGCCGGTGTGTCCATCGCGACCGTGTCGCACGTGCTCAACGGCACCAGGGTGGTGCGCGACGAGACGCGGCAGGCCGTACTGGCCGCGATCGCCGAGACCGGCTACACGCACAACGTGCTGGCCAGAGCCCTGGTCACGCAGCGGACGCGGTCGATCGGCGTGGTCGTGTCGGCGATCTCCAACCCGTCACTGGTCGAGGTGCTGCAGGGGATCGAGGCGGCGGTCGTACGCGCCGGCTACACGTTGCTGCTGGCCGACTCGCACGACGAACCGGACAACGAGCTGTCGGTCGTGCAGGCCCTTCACCAGCGCCGCGTCGACGGCCTGATCGTGGCGCCGTCGATCGACCCGGCGCGCACGATCGGCTACCTTGCCGACCGCGACGTGCCGGCTGTGTTCGTCGACCGGATGGTGGACGACCGGTTCGACCAGGTGGGACCGGAAAACGCGGAGCCGGTCGCCGAGCTGGTCGCGCACCTGGCCGGCAACGGCCACCGGCGGGTCGCGTTCGTACGCGGCCGCGCCGGTTTCAGCACGACCGTCGAGCGCGACGAAGGTTATCGGCGCGGTCTCCAGCGCTGCGGGCTGCCGGTGCTTGAGGACCTGGTCGTGGACGGCGACTCCGAGCAAAACGCTGGCTGCAAGGCGATGCACGCGTTGCTGGAGCTGGACGAGCGGCCGACGGCGGTGGTGGTCGGCAACAACATGATGACGATCGGCGCCGTACGCGCGATCCGCGAGGCCGGCCTGCGTGTGCCGGACGACATGGCGTTGGTGGCCTTCGACGACTTCTCGTGGGCCGCGGACTTCTCGCCTCGGCTCACCGTGATGGCGCAGCCGACGCACGACATCGGCACGCTGGCCGTACAACGGCTGCTGGACCGCCTCGCCGACCCGGCCCGCAAACCACACTCCGACCGGCTGGCGCCACGCCTCGTCCACCGCGACTCCTGCGGCTGCGACTCTTGATCATGGGAAAATGCCGCACGTTTCGGGTCCGAAACGTGCGGGATTTCCCGTGATCAACAAGCCGTGGCGAAGAGGTCGACCAGGTTGTCGCCGCGGACCGAGCGATGGATCATCACCGTACGTTGCCGCCGGTGCCGGTAGATGAGGCCGGCTCGCTCCAGATACTGGCAGTGATGTGTCATCGTCGTCGCGCTGCAGGCGGCCAGCGCGGCCGCGTCGCTCATGCTCATCGGCGCCGACAGTCCGCGCAGCAGCGTGGCGCGTACGGGTCCGATCAGGATGCGCAGCGGGTCGGATCCGCAGGCGGCCGGCGGCTCGCGTTCCCAGAGGTTGCCGATCCCGGGCACCGGATAGCCGATCCACACCAGGTCGGGCCGGTCCAGGTTGAAGGTGTTGGCGCCGATCCCGGACACCACCGGCACGAGTACGAGCGGCCGGCCGGCGGTTCCGGTGGCGACCGGGAAGGCGTCCGGCAGCAGGAGCCGGCCGTCGGAATAACGAAACCGGCTGCTCAGGCTGCTCAGCAACACGTCGACGGCGTCGGTCACGACGGCCGCGCCGATCCGGTCGGTCTCGGCGGCGAGCAGGCTGCGAGCGCGGCTCCACAGCCGTTGGGTCGCCGTCCACGCCTCGGTGAGCGCGGTCGCGTACGCGTCGAGCCAGCGGTGTGGCTGGCTGAGCACCGGACGCCAGCAGGCCGGCGGTCGGCCGTCGTACGTCTGGTCGATCTCGCCGACCAGGTTACTGGCCGAGACCGCACGTAACTCGGCCAACTGGTCGGCCATCGCCGCGTTGCCGGGCCGGCCAAAAGGTACGAGACAGTCAGGAACGGCGGACGACTCTCGCGCGAACAGTGGTCGCAACACGTCCGGATGCGACACGGCCGATCGGACCGTCGACCGTACGGCCTCCGGCGTCCCCTGCGACCGGCCGCCGATGCTGTCGGCGACCAGCGAAAACGCGCTGACCAACGGATTGATGGACACCTGCACCGACAGTGGTCCGGTAAGGTCGACAGAGGTGGAGAACGTCCCTGTCATGGTCACATCGCACCTTTCATCCGCCATGAAACCGTAAAGGCTGATCTCCGTCGTAAAGGCATCGACACGGTCCACGAAAGGCATCGCAACGTCAAGAGACTTTCCTTGCGTGACTGGAAATCGGCTGTGCGTCTTAGGTCACGCCAGCGGTGGTCCGTAGACTCGGTCGGGTGAGCGTGACCGCGGAGATCGACGTACGGCTCGAGGAGCACCGAGCGGCGCTCACGGGCTATTGCTATCGCATGCTCGGTTCCGGCTCCGAGGCCGAGGACGCCGTCCAGGAGGCGTTCGTACGCGCGTGGCGGGGGATCGACAGTTTCCGCGCCGGTCGCGCGTCGTTCAAGACGTGGCTCTACGCGATCGCCACGAATGTCTGCTTCGACATGTTGCGCAGCGGCCAGCGCCGGGCGCGTCCGATGGATCTGAGCGGTCCGGCGCAGCCTGGCCCCGGCCTCGACGCGCCGCTGCCGGAGACCGCGTGGATCCAGCCGGTGCCGGACAGCCGCGTGCTCAGTGCTGCCGATCCCGCTGAGTTGGCGGTGGAGCGCGAGACCATCCGGCTCGCGTTCGTCGCCGCGCTCCAGCATCTGCGGCCACGCCAGCGCGCCGTACTCATCCTGCGAGACGTGCTGCGTTGGAAGGCAGACGAGGTGGCCGGTCTGCTCGACACGTCCGTCGCGTCCGTGAACAGCGCGTTGCAACGCGCGCGTACGACCATGCAGTCACGCGACCTGAGCGGCGGCGAGCCGTTGGGCGACGAGCAGCGAAAGCTGCTTGAGCGCTATATCGCGGCATTCGAACGCTATGACGTTTACGCGCTGACCGCCTTGCTGCACGAGGACGCGACGATGTCCATGCCGCCGTTCGCCTGGTGGCTGCGCGGCCGCGAACACATCGCGACCGCGTTGCGCGGCTCCGACGGCAGTTGCCATGGCTCGCGTTTCGTTCCTACGGCGGCAAACGGGGTGCCGGCGTACGGCCAGTACGTGCCGCGCGGCGACGCCCTCGTGCCATGGGCCCTGGTGCTCTTCGACGTCCGCGACGGCCGGATCGCCGGCATGTGTTCGTACCTGTCGGCGAGCGAGCTGTTTCCACTTTTCGGCTTGCCGCTTGCTTTACCTCTTGATGGCGCGCGCCAAAGGTCCGGTTAAGGCGATCCACCGGAAAATTGCGGATAAATCAGACCGGAATCGGTAAGGAATCTTGTCAACGCCGCCGGCTCGGGATTAGGTTTCGCACGCACTGGAAGGCCGCGGCACGTTTTGCGGTCATTTGGGGTCATCGTACGGTAAATCCCTGCTGCAGAGGCGGTGTTGGCGTGCGCGTACGCAGATTCTCCGGACTACTGGCGGCCACCAGCCTGGTGGCGGCCGTGCTGGCGGCCGCTCCGGCCGCGGCGCACGGGCCCAACACACCCAACGCGACCGCCGTCGCGAAGGCCGTTCGCGCCGGCACTTTGGCCGCCGGCCACGGAATCCGCCACACCTGCCGGGCCGCCCTGCGCGGCAGGCTGGTCAATCTCGGCTGCGATCTGCTGACCGTCACCAAGGACAAGGCGTCGGCAGCGCCGATGACGACCGCGACGCCGGCTGGTTACGGTCCGGCCGAGCTCGCCAAGGCCTACTTCCTGCCGGCCGCCAGCGTCGGCCAGGCCAACACCGTGTCGATCGTCGCGGTCGGCGCGTATCCGAAGCTGGAGTCCGACCTCGCCACGTATCGCAGCCAGTACGGCCTGCCGGCCTGCACGACCGGCAACGGCTGCCTGAAAATCGTGGACTACCACGGCGGTGCGCCACTCGCGCCGAACTCGTCGCTCGCCTCGGTCGAGGAGTCGTACGCGACCGAAACCGCGTTGGACGTCGACATGGCGTCGGCCGGTTGTCCGACCTGCCACATCACCGTCGTGCAGATCCCGATGGACCTGCTGAAGCTGCTGGAGGCGGCGACGCTCAACCTGCCGGGGCCGCTGGCCGACGACTTCGGCACGGCTGTCGGCGAGGCGGCCAAGCTCGGTGCCAAGGCGGTCAGCATGAGCTACGGTCTGCCGCCGGGCCTGCAGGCCAGCTACATCGGCACCGGCGCGCCAGCCAAGGCGCTGCACCGGCCCGGCATGGCCGTGGTGGCGTCGTCCGGTGACGCCGGTTATGCCGGCAATACGCAGATCTGGCCGCAGCAGCTGCCGTGGGTGACCTCGGCCGGTGGCACGACGCTGAAGACCGCCGACGGCGGCCAGACGTACACGCAGACCGCGTGGGGCAACATGTTCACCAACTCGCAGGGGACCACCAGCTGGGTCGGCGCCGGCAGCGGCTGCGCGACCAATCTGGCGCCGGCAGTCGGCCAGCCGGCCGCGGTCTCGGCCAACTGCGGCGGTCACCGCGCCACCTCGGACGTGTCGTCCGACGCCGACCCGTACACCGGCGTCGCCGTGTATGACACGTACACACCGGACAGTGGCACCGGCGGTGGCTGGCTGGTCGTCGGTGGTACGAGCGCGGCGTCGCCGTTACTCGCCGGGCTCTACGCACGCGGTGGTCACGTGTCCGGTGTCGAGGGACCGAACACGATGTACGCTGCGGCGGCCGGCACGATCGACGACGTGGTCGGCGGCTCCAACGCGCGGAACGGCGCGGCCGACTGCTCGGCGCACGTGGCGCTGTGCACCGGCGTCGCCGGCTGGGACGGCGTGACCGGCGTCGGCACGCCACACGGCCTGGGCGCCTTCTAGGGCTTTCGCCGCGCGACTCCCACGAAAGTTCGCATGGCCCCCATGCGTGCACTCAACGCACGCATGGGGGCCATGCGACCAAAACGGGGGTGATCGTCCGCTAGGGTCGGTCGACAGGTATGTCGGCTGATCAGACGGGTCCGACCGGGGGTACGCGTGAGCACACAGCGGAAGCCGACTCGGCCGACGCTGGACGCGGTGGCGGCGCGCGCCGGCGTGTCACCGTCGACCGTCTCCCGGGTCGTACGAGGCTCGACGCCGGTCAGCCCGGAGGTCGAAAAGCTGGTGCGCGCCGCTATCGCCGAGCTCGGTTACGTGCCCAACCTGGCCGCGCGGCAGCTGGTCACCAGCCGGTCCGACACCGTCGGCCTGGTGATCACCGAGGACCAGAAGAACATTTTCGCGCAGCCGTTTTTCGCCGGCATGATCGAGGGATTGTCGGCCGAGCTGACCGAAACGCCATATCGGCTGGTCATCATGATCGCCCGGTCGGCCAGCGACCGTGACTGGCTGGAGCATTACGTTCGCAGCCAGCACGTCGACGGTGTCATGGTGATCGCGCCGCCGCGCCGCGATCCGCTGGCGCGCGTGTTGCTCTCGGCCGGTGTGCCGGTGGTGTTCATGGGAAAACCGTTCGCGGCCCGCGGCGCGTGTTTTGTCGACGCGGACAATGTCGGCGGCGCGAAACGAGCGGTCGAGTATCTTTACGCCAACGGCCGCCGGCGGATCGCGGCCGTCACCGGCTTTCCCAACGTACGCCACGGCGTCGATCGTTTTACCGGCTATCAACGGGGTTTGGCGGCGGTCGGCCTGGCCGAGGAGCCGCGGTTGATCGTCGAGGCGGATTTCACCAACGAGGGCGGATTCGCCGCGACGACGGAGCTGATCGCGCGCGGCGCGCCGTTCGACGCGTTGTTCGCCGCGTCCGACCTGACCGCCCAGGGCGCGATCAGAGCTTTGCGTGCCGCCAAAATCCGCGTGCCGCGCGATGTCGCGGTGATCGGATTCGGCGACGAACCGGAAAGCGCGCGCATGCGGCCGGGCCTGACGACGATCGCGCAGCCGACCGTGCGGATGGGCCGCGAGCTGGCGCGGTTGATGGTGACCGTGATCCAGAATCCGAGCGTACGCAGCAAAGTCGTGGTGCCGACCGAGCTGGTCGTACGCGGCACGACCTGATTGCCCTATCGGGCCAAGCTGCCGCCGTGGCGGCACGATCGCCGACCGGATACGCGAGAATTCGTGAATGACGGCGACCACACCGGCGGTGCGAGGCGATCTCGAAGCGCTGCGGGAGGCACTGGACAAGGTCGGCTACACGGTCGACGCGCTCGGCGACCTGCTGCGCAACGACGGCTCGCTCTCGGCGCGCCGCACCGACCGCGAGATCTATCGCCGGCGGCTCGCGGCGCAGCCGGGTCCGCTCGCCGACGTGGTGACGCTGTTGGCAATGGGCTGGGACGTGCCAGCCGATCGGGTGACGGCCGCGCTCGGAAAGCCGGCTTTCGCGGCATTGCTGGAAAGTGGCGCGGTCGTGGTCGAGGGGTCCACGGCCTCGGCCACCATACGGCTGGTGCCGAGCATCGATCTGTGGATCGCCTCGGATGCGCCCTACGATCCGGCCGAACGCGGCGATCCGTTGTATGTCACCGGAATCAACTCGCCGGCCGCGCTGCTGGCCAGCCTGACCGTACGCAGGAAGGTCGCGACCGCGCTGGATCTGGGCACTGGCAACGGAATCCAGGCCTTGGTGTGCGCGGCAGACACCGAGCACGTCGTCGCCACCGACATCAATCCACGTGCGCTCGCGTACGCCCGGTTCAATGCGGCGCTGAATGGCGTCGACAACATCGAGTTTCGCGAAGGCAGTCTTTTCGAGCCGGTCGACGGCGAGCGTTTCGACCTTGTCGTCAGCAATCCGCCATACGTGATCTCGCCGGCCAGCGATTACGTCTACCGTGACAGCGGACGCGAGCCGGCGGCGCTTTGTCGAGAAATCGTCGGCACCATGCCACGACACCTCACCGACTGCGGATACGGCGCGGTTCTGGTGAGCTGGCCGATGAAAGCCGGCGACGACTGGGCCGAGGTGCTGCACGAGTGGCTGGCTCCTGGCGCCGACAGCTGGTTGATTCACCTGCACACCAACGAACCTCTCGGCCATGCGGCTCGGTGGAATCTGGATCTGGACACCGATCTCACCACGTACACCACCGAGGTCGACCGCTGGGCCGGCTATTACCGCGATCAGGGGATCGAGCAGATCGGCTTCGGCGCGGTTTTGTTGCGTGGCACCGACGGCGACGGCACTGTCATCCGCGCGGACGACGCGAAAGCGGTGGAGGGATCGGCCACCGAGCGGATCCAGCGTGCGTTTTCCGCACACGACTTTCTCCGCGACAGGCCGGACATCGCCGACCTGAGGATCCAGCTGGTGTCCGGGCACCGGTTCACCCAGTCGCTGGTGTGTTCCGACGGCGGCTGGGAACTGGCGGCGGCCGAGCTGGAGGTTTCCGGCGGACTCGCGTTCTCGGTGCGGCTGGACGCGGTGATGGCGCAGGTGTTGGTGGCGCTGGACGGCACGCGTACGGTCCGCGAGGCGGTGCGGGCGACGATGCCGGTGATCGGCATCGGGGAGGACAGCCTGCCGGACTTCCTGGACGCCACCTCGCGGATGGTCCGGGGCCTGCTCACCCTCGGCATCGCCGCGGTGATGGCCTGACATGTCACGCCGCAAACGAGCATGACATGGAGCATGATCGGTGGCATGGAGATCGTGACGGCCAGCGGCCGGCTGCGCGGGCGCGCGCTTGGTGACGGCCTGCTTTTCGCCGGCATACCGTACGCGGCACCGCCGGTCGGCGCGCTGAGGCTGCGGCCACCGCGCGAGGTCGAGCCGTGGAGCGGCGTACGCGACGCGGTCGAGTTCGCGCCGGCGCCGGCGCAGGTCGGCTTCGCCGGCATGTCCGGACTGCCGTCGATCGGCGCGACCAGCGAGGACTGCCTGTATCTGAACGTGTGGACGCCGGACGTCTCCGGCCGTCGGCCGGTGATCGTCTGGATCTACGGTGGTGGCTTCGAAACCGGCTCGGCGTCACCACCGAACACCGACGGCGCGGCGCTGAGCCGGGGGACCGGTTGCGTTGTCGTCGCGCCGAACTATCGCATCGGCGCGCTCGGCTTCCTGCATCTTGTCGACCACGGCTGGACCGGCTCGACCAACCTCGGACTGCGGGACCAGGCCGCCGCCTTGCGGTGGATCAGGGAAAACATCGGCGCGTTCGGCGGCGATCCGGACAACGTCACGATCGCCGGCGAGTCGGCCGGAGCCTTCTCGATCGGCTCGTTGTTCGCGCTGCCGGCGGCCGCCGGCACGTTTGACAAGGCGATCTTGAGCAGCGGCAACACCTCGCGCGTCTACTCACTGGAGACGGCTCGAGAGATCACCGCCGATTTCCTCGCCGCCGCACAGGTGTCCACTGTGGACGAGTTGGCCGCGCTGCCGGTCGAGCGGATTCTGGCGGCACAGCAGGTGGTGATCGACAACGACCTCGGCCGCCGCAACCTGCCCGGCGGCCGCGCGTGGGGGACCGTACTCGACGGCGACATCCTGCCGCGCCGGCCGCACGACGCGGTCACCGACGGATCGGTCGCCGGCATTCCGTTGCTGGTCAGCGCAAACCGCGACGAGATGCGGTCTTTTCAGGCGATGCAAGGCGAAGCGTACGCACCGGCCGACGAAGCCGCGCTGCTGGACGAGATCGGCCGAGGCGGCATCGCGCAGCCGGAGGCCATGCTGGCCGCCTATCGCAAGCGCGCGCCGTCCGCTGACCTGACGACGCTGCGTACGCTCTTTCTGAGCGACGCCATCTACAAGCTGCCCGCCTGGCGGCTGGCACGCGCGCAGGTCGAGGCCGGCGGCCGCGCGTACGCTGCGCTGCTGACCGCCGAGCCGCTTGGCGAAGCTTTCGGCGCCGGACACGGCATGGATCTTGTGTACATCTTCGACGGCCTCGCGGCGGCGCACATCGACACGCCGGACAATCTGGCCATACGCGACGACATCCACCAGGCCTGGGGACGGTTCGCGGCCACTGGCGATCCCGGCTGGCCGGTCTACGACGGTCGCGTGCGCGTGTGGGGTGGCGGGTTCGCCGTCGAGCCGCCGGACGACGAGGTCACCAGGCTCAGCTAGAAGTCGAACTCGCCGGACTTGGCACCGACGAGGAAAGCCTGCCACTCGGCGGCGGTGTAGACGATGGCGGTGGCGTCCGGCTGCTGGCTGTGGCGTACGGCCACCGACCCGTCGGCCAGCGGCGCGGCTTCCACGCAGTTGCCACTGCCGCCTTGGCTTCGGCTGCTCTTCTGCCAGACAGCGCCATTCAGGATGGCGGGGTCCAGCGTTCCAGTGCGGCCGATAACGATCATGAAGTGTCCTCCCGGGCCGCCGAGATGATCTCGACGGACTGCTTGGCGGTCATGGCCTTCTTGCCAAGCAGATCGTACGCCCGGGAGAAGCGTTCTACGCCTTCAGTTTCCACGTACAGTGACCCGGCCAATGTCTCCGAGTAGGCCACCTCGGGATACGGCTCAGGCAGTACGAACAGTTGGAACTCTCCGTTGTGAGCCGCGTGTGCACCAGCCGAGAAAGTCAACACGCGTAGCTCGATGCGCGGATCCTTGGCCAGCGTCAACAGGTAGTCGAGCTGAGCACGCATAATCGCAGGTCCACCGATGATCCGGCGCAGCACGGATTCGTCGAGAATGAACGCAAAGCGCTTGGACTCGTCATCGCGAACGCGTTGTCGTGTCAGCCGAAATTCCAGATACTTGGCGACCTGCTCATTCGAGGCGTCCGGATCGGATGCTCGGATAACTTCCTCGGCGTACTCAGGTGTCTGCAACAGGCCAGGGATCACCAGGCTCGCGTAGCCGCGCATCTCGTCGGAGCGTGACTCCAGCCAGGCGAGGTCGATGAACTTCTCGTGCAGGTCCTCGGCGTAGCGGTCCCACCAGCCGGTCTGCCACACCTCACGTGCCACCTGGTCGTAGTGCTCGCGTTTGCGCGGGTCGTCGATGCCGAACAGGTTGAGCAGCGCCATCACGTCTTGTGGCCGGCACGGCAGTGTGGCGTTCTCGAAGCGGCTGACCGAGCCCTGGTCGCGCACCAGATAGTCGCCGCACTCCTTCAGCGTCAGCTTCCGCGCCTCACGCATCTCGCGGAGTTGCTGGCCGAGCCACTGCGCTCGCAGTGAAGGACCTCGTCTACGCGCCATCTCTCTCTCGACTCCCTATTGCAGTTGAACGCGCGCGTTCAACATTGGCGATTCCAACCTGACGAGGCGCAAGCTTGCGCGATTCGATCATTCCTGTCAAGCTGTGCGTCATTCCGCCACAGCAGCGCGTGACGGAAAAGTCGACAAATCGGGGCGGTTAGCTCCGCCGTTGAAGGAGTACGAGTGACCGACAAGGACATGCCGCGGACGCTGTACGGGCCGATGATCGGCATCGACTGGAGCGACATCGACCAGCTCGACTGCTATCTGATCCGCGAGATCCCGGCGCAGCGCGAGCCGGACGGCGGCCGCGGCCTGCCGGCGTACGAGGTGCGCGCGTATCGCCAGCAGGTCGGCGTCGCGCCCGACCTGGTGGGCGCGCGCAACCTGGTGCTCAGCCACATCCGGGAGAACCTGGCGCTGATCGAGGAGCCGAACAGCGATCAGACCGTGTGGGAGGTCGGCCTGATCGATCCGCTCAGCCCTCGGTCGGTTTGACGGCCGACCAGGCCCGGTCGATGGCGTCGGTCAGCAGCTCGCTGGCGCGGCCGAGCCGGTGGTGACGGCCCTGGCGCACCAGGATCCGGCCGCCGACGACGGTCAGCAGCACGTCGCTGGCCGACGCCGCCATCAGCAGCTGGTCAGGCGAGGAGCCGGCGGTGCGGGCCGAGTCGGCCTGCAGGCACACCACGTCGAAAGGTGCGCCGACGACGAGCTGTCCGCCGGGCAGGCCGAGCGCGCGATAGCCGTTGGCCGCGCCAAACCTGACCAGCTCGGCCGGGCTGAAGCGGACGCGGCGGCCGGCACTATGGCCTGTTTTGTCGCCGGTGGCGCGTGTGCCGGAAAGCAGCCGCTCACCGTATTCCAGCGCGCGCAGCTCGGCGACCGGGTCGATCTGCGCGTGCTGGTCGCTGCCGATCACCAGCCGAGCGCCGGCGTCGTGCAGCCGGCCGGCCGGGCCGATGCCGTCGGCCAGGTCGGCCTCGGTGGTCGGGCAGAAGGCGATGTTGGTGCGCGACTCGCCGAGGATCTCGATGTCGGTGTCGGTCAGGTGCGTGGCGTGCACGGCGGTCGTACGCGGACCGAGCACCTTGTGGTCGGACAGCAGCGTCGTCGGCGTTTTTCCGTACGCCGCCAGCGTTTCCTCGTTTTCGGCCGGTTGCTCGGAAAGGTGCACGTGCAACGGCGTGTCACCGTCCACTGTGGACATGATGGTCTCGATGGCGGCCGCCGGCACCGCGCGTACCGAGTGGATCGCCGCACCGAGCCGGAAGGCGCTGTCGTCCGGAAATGCCTCCTGCAGGGACTTCCATCGCCACGACCAGGCCTGCACGCTGCCGTCGGTGAAGCGCTTTTGTTCGTCGGCAAGCGGAATCGGCGTACGGTCGGCGTTGATGCCGGCGCTGAGATAACAGGTGTCCAGCAGGGTCAGCCGGATGCCGACGTCGGTGGCCGCCTTGTGCAGCGCGGCGGTCATCGCATACGGATCGTCCTCGTAGGACCTGCCGTCAGGTTTGTGGTGCAGGTAATGGAATTCGCCGACCGCGGTGTAGCCGGCGGCGAGCATTTCCGCGTAAACGGCGCGCGCGAGCAGATAGACCAGCTCGGGGTCGAGCGCGTTGGCCAGCGCGTACATCCGCTCGCGCCAGGTCCAGAAAGTGCCGGCGGCGTCGTGCGTGCGCCCGCGCAGCGCGCGGTGGAAGGCGTGTGAGTGCGTGTTGGCGAATCCTGGCACGACCAGGCCGGGAAGCGGTGTGGCGTCTGGAAAATGGCCGCCGGTGCGGATCGCCGCGATGATGCCTTTGGGATCGACCTCGATCTCCAGCGGTCCGGTCAGTCCGCCTGGCAGCCACGCGTGGCGGAGCCGAAACGCGGTCATCGGGCCAGGTCCCGTACGACGGCGGCCAACGCCTTCGTGCCGATTTCGATGTCCGGCTTTTCGGCGTGTTCCTCAGGTGCGTGGCTGATGCCGGTGGGGTTGCGTACGAACAGCATGCCGGTGCGTGTCGCGGCCGCCAGGATGCCGGCGTCATGGCCGGCGCCGGTCGGGATGATCGGTGCGTCGCCGGTGATCTTTGCCAGCTGTCGCGCCAAAGTCGTGTCGAAGGTGACCTCGGGAGCGAACGATTCCCTGGTGACGGTCAGCTGGCAGCCTTCGTCGCGGCAGGCCGACTCGGCGGCTCTCGTGATGTCCTCGACGAGTCGCGTGACGACCTCGTCGCGGTCGTCACGCGCGTCCAGCCACAGGTCCACTGTGGACGCGATCACGTTCGTGCCACCTGGCAATGACTGCAGCCGACCGACCGTGGCGCGCGCGTCGTGCTTGGCGGCTGCCTGGCGAGCGGCGATGACGGTCGCGGCGGCCGGCATCATCGGGTCGGCGCGGTCTTCCAGCCGGGTCGTGCCGGCGTGATTTCCTTGGCCGGCAAAGCGAAAACGCCACCGGCCGTGCGCGAGGATCGCCGACGCGACCGCGACCGGTGCGAGGTCGGCGAGATAGCGGCCCTGCTCGATGTGCAGCTCGACGAACGTACCGATATTGGCGATCCTGTCTTTGTCCGCACCGAAACTCGACGGGTCGAAGCCGGCCCTCTTGGCGGCTTCGGCGAGCGTGACGCCGTCAGGATCGGTGCGGCGCAAGGCATCCGCGGCGTCGACGGTGCCGGTCGACAGCGCTGAGCCGAGGCACGCGCGGCCGAAGCGGCCACCTTCTTCCTCCGCGAAGACCGCCAGCGCGAACGGCTTTGTCGGTCGGAAGTCCTCGGCCTTGAGCAGGTCGACGGCGGCCAGCGCGGACGCGACGCCGAGCGGTCCGTCGTACGCGCCGCCGCCCGGCACCGAGTCGAGGTGGCTGCCGGTCACCACGGCGCCGGGACCCGGCTCGCCCCACCAGGCCCACAGGTTGCTGTTGCGGTCGACCTCGACGGTGAGACCGCGGCGGGTGGCGGCCTCGGTGAACCACTCGCGCAGCCCCAGCTCGGCGTCGGTGAACAGGTGCCGTGAGTAGCCGCCGCGGTGCTGGTCCCGACCGGTGTCGGCGATCTCGGCGAGCAGTGCCGAGGTGGGTTCCTGCGCAGCGGTCATGAGGCCTTCCACGGACGTACGACGGTCACGTCATCCTATGACAGCGCTCGCACCCGCCACCGCTCATGCCGCATGGCCACCATGCTTGCGCTGGATGCACGCATGGTGGCCATGCGGTCCTCACCAGCGCGTAGGTACCACGGAAAACGGTGTAGCCTGCTCCACCGCGAAGTGCTCCAGCATGGGCCAGACTGGCGGTCGTGAGGATGAACGAACGGCTGCGCTCGGCCGGTTATCTGTTGATCGGCCTGCCGCTCGGCATGGCCGCGACGCTGGTGTTTCCGCTGCTCTTCGGCACATTGCTGACGATCGTCGTGGCCGGCCTCGGCCTGGTGTTGCTGCCGTTGGCGCTCACCGGGCTCCGCCAGTGGACCGACGTCGAGCGGCTCCGGGTCGGCCGGTTTCTCGGCGATCCGATCGAGCCGCGTTATCGCCCGCTGCCACGTGGTGTCGGTGCCAGGCTGCGTCAGGTCGTCACCGATCCGGCCACCTGGCGCGACCTCGGCTGGGTCGCGACGCAGGTCGTGCTGGGGATTCCGTTTGGCATGATCGCGCTGTACGCGGTGCTCGGCGCGCCGGTCGCGATCATCGAAGGTGCCCTGTGGTGGCTGGCGCCGGCCAACGACCCGGTCATGCCGCTCGGCGTACCCGTCACCAACTGGACGGTCGCCATCCTGTCGACGCTCGGTCAGGTCGCCATCTCGGCGGTGCTGTTCTGGTGGGTCGTCCCGGTGCTCGCACGTGCGCAGGCGTGGCTGGCGCGCTGGATCCTGCAGCCGAGTGCGACCGACGAGCTGGTGAAACGGGTCGAGGTGCTGACCGAGACGCGTGCCGACGCGATCGACGCGCATGCCGCCGAGCTGAGACGGATCGAGCGTGACCTGCACGACGGCGCACAGGCACAGCTCGTGTCGCTCGGCATCCGGCTGGCGGTGGCGCAGCGCACCCTTGCCGACGATCCGGCGGCCGCAGCCGAGCTGCTGAGCGATGCGCAGGCATCAACCGAGGCGGCGATGGCTGAGCTGCGGCAGGTCGCGCGTACCGTCTATCCGCCGATCCTGACCGACCGCGGACTGGCCGGAGCGCTCGCCGCGCTCGGAGCCGGCTCGTCGGTGCCGTGCCAGGTTTCCGTTGAGGTGCTGGGAAAACTGCCGGCCGCGGTGGAGGCCGCCGCGTATTTCGTTGTCGCCGAAGGTCTGACGAACGTGGCGAAGCACGCTCATGCGAACAGCGTACGCGTGCGGGTGTGGCAGGAGGACGCGAAGCTGTTGGTGCACATCGTCGATGACGGAGTTGGCGGTGTCGACGAGTCGCGGGGGACCGGTGTCGTCGGCATCCGGCGTCGAGTGGCGGCGCTCGATGGCACGGCGACCGTGTCGAGTCCGGCTGGCGAGGGTACGCGGATCCAGGTGGAGTTGCCGTGCGGGTCGTGATCGTCGAGGACAATGTCGTACTGGCTCAGGGCATCAACCTGCTGCTGGCCTCCGCCGGCTTCGAGGCGGTCGAGACAGTCGCCGACGGCGATGCTTTCGTTGCCGCTGTGGAAAAACACCAGCCGGACGTGACGGTGGTGGACGTACGCCTGCCGCCGTCCTTCCGCGACGAGGGCATCCGTGCGGCGCTGGCCGTACGCCGGTTGCGGCCTGGTCAGCCGGTGCTGGTGTTTTCGCAGTATGTCGAGGAAAGCTATGCCGCCGAGCTGCTCGCCGATGGTGCTGGCGGGGTCGGCTATCTGCTGAAGGACCGGGTCGTACGCGTCGAGGAGTTCCTGGACGCGCTGCGTCGCGTGGCCGGTGGAGGCACGGCGATCGATCCGGAGGTGATCGCGCAGGTGCTGGTGCGGCGCACCGACCCGCTGGCGGCGCTGACGCCGCGGGAGCGCGAGGTGCTGTCGCTGATGGCGCAGGGTTACGACAACGTCGGCATCGCTGAGCGGCTGGTGGTCACCGAACGCGCTGTGCACAAGCATGTCGGCAATATCTTCACGAAGCTCGACCTCGCGCCGACGGACAGCGGGCACCGCCGCGTGCGGGCTGTGCTGACGTACCTCGGCGCCACGGGGTAGCCGTAGCGGGCTGCACGCATGGCCACCATGCGTGCATGTGTTGGCCGGGTCTCAGTCCGGTGTGGGGTCTCGGGTGGGGTGGGTCTCGGGTGGCAGCGCGCCGCTGTCGCCTCGCCAGTCACATCAGTCACATTGATCACGGGTGGCGTCCAGAGTGATGGTCGCAGGGACGCCATGCTTGCGTCAGACGCACGTAAGGGGCCCATGCCACCATTACACAAAAGGTCAAGGCGGGCATTTAGCGCTCCATGCCACTCGCGTGAACGCCTGCCGCCGGATGCACGCATGGTGGCCATGCTTGCGTTGAACGCACGCGTGGTGGCCTTGCGTGCGCCGGCCAACGCCACCGACCCTCCGACCGCGACACGCCAACGACCCGCGACACGCCGAGACCGCGCCAAAACTGTCGTACCCAACCCAAAGAATGGCCCCCACCCAGTGGTCGGGGTGGGGGGTGGGTCGAGAGGCACACCCACGAACATTTTCGAGCCAGGTGAAAGGCCTCAAACCCACCCCCCACCCGTGACTGGGTGGGGGCCATTCCAGCAGGGGAGTACGACAGTTTCGCGGTGGGGTGGCGAGTCGTGCGCGTTGCTAAGGAAGCGGCGCTAGGCCTGGGGCAGGGTGAATTCGGGGAAGGTGACCAGCTCCGGTGCGCGGCCCGCCTGGACGATCCAGGCCTGGCCGGTTTCGCCGCCCGCGATGATCTGTTCGACTGCCTGTGCGACCTCGTCGGGGTCGGCGATCGCGAGACCGTGCTTGACGACCTCGGCGCGGATCGCCTGGAACATCAAGGATTCCACGAAGCCGGGACAGATCGCGTTGAGCGTGATCTTCGACTCGGCGAGCGTGGTCGCGAGCGAGCGGACCAGGCCGATGATGGCGTGTTTGCTGGCCGAGTACGCCGGGTCAAACCAGTTTGGCGCGATGCCGGCGAGGCTTGAGGTGACCACGATCGAGCCGCCGGGTCGCATGGTGGGCAGCGCGGCGAGAATGCCAAACATCATGCCTTCGACATTGACGGCGAAGGTCCGGCGGAAGCGCGTCAGGTCGAAGTCGTCGAGCGCGCCGCCGCCGCCGGTGCCGGCGTTGAGATGGACCACGTCCAGGCCGCCGTACGCCTCGACCGCTGCCGCCACGGCCGCGCGGTTGTCGGCCTCACTGGAGACATCGGTGCGTACGTACAAACCATCGATCTCAGACGCGACCGCCGAGCCGTCGACGATGTCGGCGATCACGACTTTGGCTCCGTTACGCGCGAATCGGCGCGCCACCGCGGCTCCGATGCCGTTCGCGGCTCCGGTCACCAACACTACCTCGCTCATTTGGAAGACTCCGATTCGATTTTGTCGCGGATGGACTTGCGGCGCAGATAGAGCCTGGTGCCAACTTCCAGGCAGACGAACAAAACGACATACTGCAGCGTGCTGATCAGCGGCACCTGGTCGATCGGCAGCGTGTACGCGAGCACCACTCGTACGCCCGCGTCGAAGACCAGGCCGACACCCCAGATCGCGGTCGCGACCCGCATCGAATGCCGGAAAGTCGGCGAGTCGCGCCAGTTGCCCTCCATGCGCTCGAGCGCCTCGCCGGTCAGGATCGTGCGCAGGAAAGAGAAAATAAACGGCGTACGCAGGATCGTCAGCAGGATCCAGCCGCCGGCGACCGCGGTCATCCAGCCGTCTTTCGCCAGCAGGAAACGCGGACTTCCGGTGACAAACGACCCCAGCAGGCTGAGCGCGATAATGCTCAGCGCGAAAAGGGCCAAGCCGTCGATTTTACGACTGGTGATGATGCTCTGAACGGCACGCGCCGCCGGCGGAATCGCGGCGAGAGTCAGTGCCAGCCATTGATTGACGCCGAAAGCCCGCAACAGATAGAAAAGCGCGACCGGTGCCGCGACATCGATGGCGAGATTGACGATGATCGCGCGGTTGATCCCGCGAGGCTTGCTCTGTACGGCGGTCATGATGCGAACTCCGATCGCATGGATTTACGATTGACGAGCACGACGACACCGAGCAGCAGGAGGCCGCACAGTCCCTGCTCGAGTCGCATCCACAGCGGCAGAAAACCGGGGATGGAGACGAGCACCGCGATGGCCACCACCATGACCGCCGAGACGATCCGCAGCCGCAGGAAATCGCGCTTGGAAGCACGTGCGGCGCGTACGGTGAAAAGCAGCATCAGCAGGGACGTCGCGGCCACGATGCCGCCGCGGATCCACACCGCGTCGGTCACCAGCGCCGGATTGTCGCTCCAGATGACGGCGACGACCAGCGCGAGAAAACTGACGACGACATAGCCGGCGACGAGGCCGATGACGGGACGGAAACGCGATTTCAGCATGACTCGAACGTACGAACGCCGGCCGCCGGCCAACATGCGTCTGGGCTCCGAGGTGGGGTGGTGCTAGGCCCACCCCCGGCAGGACCCCAGGCCCAGTGCGGACGAAACGGCCGTGGACCAGACTGAGTGCGTGAAGCTGGTGACGAGCAACGCGCGCGCGGTCCTACGCGGTGCGGCGCTGCTCGCACTCACGCCGGTCAAGGTGCTGTTGGCCGCGGCGCACGCGATCGCCATCCTGGCCGCCTGCGTCGGCATGATCTTCGTGTTTCCACCGGTCTTCGACCGCAGCCGATGGATGGCCACGCTCGCGCGACGGCTCGCCGGCCAGTGGTCGGCGGCGCCGGCCGCCGAGCCATATCGGCCCCGGCCACGACCGACCGAGCCGAGCGCCGACGGGCTCTATCGATCGCGGTACGGCCGACCGTTCCGGTCGGCTCGCGTGCCGGACTTCCAGCAGCACAGCCACTGGATCTGGACCGACCCGGCGACCTGGCGCGACATCGGCTGGCTGTTGGCCGACCCGGTCGTCGGCAGCGTGATCGCCGGACTGCCGGCCGCGCTCCTCGCCTACGGCGTGGCCAGTCTTTTCCTGTCGTGGCAATGGATTCTCGGTGTGCCGGCAGCGGTCGCCGGCTGGCTGGTCGCGCCGGCACTGTTGCGGCTGCACGGCCGCTGGACGCGGTTCATGATCGGACCGGCCACACCGGCAGCGGCGGCGCGCGGCGCGGCATGGCGCCGCTGGTTTGGCCGCTGCCTGCTGGCGACACTGCGATCGGCCGCCTTCCTGGTTGGCTCGCTGGTCGCGCTGGTGGTGCTGGCCGCCGCGGTGGTCGTCCTGGTGTTCACCGGTCCGCTGGTGGCCGTACGGTTGCTGGTCGCCGTGCGGCCGCTGCCGGACTTCTTCCGCCGCTATGCCGGTGTGCCGCGGCCGTACGGCCCGGCGCCGCAGACGGTGCGTACGGCTTCCTGGTGGACCGATTTCGCCAGCGTTTCGCGCGCGTACGCCGAAGATCCGGCCACCTGGCGCGACCTGTTCTGGCTGGCCTGCCAGCCGGTGATCGGCTGCCTGCTCAACCTGCCGCCGGTGGCGCTGATCGGCTATGGCGGATGGGGGCTGTTCTTTCCGTCGTTCGCGATGTTTTTCGGCTCGCGGCCGCAGCCGTTCTATGGCGAGCTGTTCGGCTCGTCATGGCTCGCGATGACGATCGGCCTGGTGCTCGTAATCGCCGGGTTCGCGGCCACACCGGTGATCCAGCGGCTGCACACGCGATGGCTGACCGTCCTGCTGGCACCGACCGCCAGCGCGCGGCTGTTCGCCGAGCGCGAGCAGTTGGCCGCGCGCGTCGAGCAGCTGACCGAGACGCGTACGGCCGCCACCGACACGCAGGCCGCCGAGCTGCGGCGGATCGAACGCGACCTGCACGACGGCACGCAGGCACGGCTGGTCGCGATGGGGATGACGCTCGGTGCGGTCGAGGCGCTGATCGACCGCGATCCGGCCGCGGCGAAGAAGCTGGTCGCGCAGCTGCGTGAGACATCGGCGACCGCGTTGGCGGAGCTGCGCAGCCTCGTACGCGGCATCCATCCGCCTGTGCTTGCCGAGCGTGGCCTGGTCGACGCGATCCGTGCCGTCGCGCTCGACACGCCGCTGGCCGTCCGCGTCGAGGCCGACCTGGACGGCCACGCCGAGCCGCCGCTGGAGGCCGCCGCGTACTTCGCCGTCGTCGAGCTGCTGACCAACGCCGTCCGCCACTCGGGCGCGTCGGAGGTGCGCATCGACATCGAGCATCACGACGGTGAGCTGCGGATCTCCGTACGCGACAACGGAAAAGGCGGTGCCGATCCGGACATCGGCACCGGCCTGCGTGGCATCCAGCGCAGGCTGGGACCCTTCGACGGTAGGGTCACCGTGAGTAGTCCGCTGGGTGGTCCGACCCTGGTGACACTGGAGCTGCCGTGCGTGTTGTTCTCGCCGAGGACCTCTACCTCCTCCGAGACGGCCTGACGCATCTGCTGTCGGCACACGGCTTCGACATCGCGGCGGCGGTCGCGAGCGGGCCGGAGCTGCAGCGTGCGCTGGCCGACGAGCATCCCGACGTGGCGATCGTCGACGTACGCCTGCCGCCGACCTTCACCGACGAAGGCCTGCAGGCCGCGCTGCACGCACGCCGGGAGAGGCCGGGCCTGCCCGTACTGGTGTTGTCGCAGCACGTGGAGCAGTTGTACGCGCGCGAGCTGCTGGCCGACGGGTCCGGCGCGATCGGCTATCTGCTCAAGGACCGCGTGTTCAACGCCGACCAGTTCATCGACGCCGTACGCCGGGTGGCCGCCGGTGGCACCGCGATGGACCCCGAGGTGATCGCCAAGCTGCTGGCCAGCAACTCCCGCGACGAGCCGCTGGCCGCGCTGACGCCACGCGAGCGCGAGGTGCTGTCGCTGATGGCCGAAGGCTGCTCCAACGCGGCGATCGCGGCGCGGCTGTACGTCAGCGAGGGCGCCGTCGGCAAGCACTCGGCCAACATCTTCGCCAAGCTCGGCATCGGCCCGTCCGACGACACCAACCGCCGCGTCCTCGCCGTCCTCGCCTACCTCAACGGTCGCTAGCTCCCTACGTGCGCCAGGTGCAGGTAGGAGTCCCTGCGGCGAAAAACCGGCTAGCCGAGGGTGCGGAGGCGGGGGAGCAGGGCGGCCAGCTCCTCGGCCTGGCGCACCGGGTCGCGGTTGACGATCAACAGCAGCTCGGTGACGTTGATCTTGGCGAACGCCTCGACCGCACGCAGCACCTGCTCGGCGGAGTCGAAGCGGATCTGTACGGACCGCCGGATGTCGGCCGGGTCGCGTCCGATGTCCTCGCAGTGCTGGTCCAGCACCGCCGCCGCCTCGGCGACCTGCTCCGGCTCGCCGCCGGCGGCGTTCCACACGGCCGCGTATTCGGCGGCCAGCCGGAGCGTACGTTTGCGGCCGCTGCCGCCGATCCAGATCGGCGGATGCGGTTTCTGCACCGGCTTTGGCTCGGCGATCGCGTTCTCCAGCTCGTAGTGCTGGCCTTCGAAGGTCGTCAGGGGCTGTGTCCACAGCGACGTGATGATCTTCAGCGACTCCTCGAACCAGTCGGCCCGGTCGCGCGCGGTGCCAAACGGCAGCCCCAGCATGGTGTGCTCGTTTTCGGCCCACGCCGAGCCGATGCCAAACTCCAGCCGCCCACCGCAGAGGTGGTCGACGGTGACCGCCATCTTGGCGAGTACGCCCGGATGCCGGTAGGTGTTGCCGGTGACCGAGCAGCCGATGCGTACGCGGCTGGTCAGCGCGGCCATGCCGGCGAGCGCGGTCCACGCCTCGAAGATGTCCAGCTTGTCGTCCTGGCCGAGGCTGGCGAAGTGGTCCATGTTCCAGCAGTGGTCGAAGCCGGACTCGTCGGCGATCCGCCAGACGGACTTGAGCGTGTCGATGGTGGCGCCCTGGCTCAGCTTGAGGCCGAATCGAAGAGGATGCATGCCTCCAGTCTTACTCCGGTCAGGACAGGCGGCAGTTGGGACTGGCGTCCATGGCTGCGCGCAGGCCTGGCACGCTGTCGGTCTCGACCGCCGGCGTGTGCTGCGAGAGGTCGAGCTCGGTCAACGTCAGCGCCGACTGCGCGTACGACAGCGGAGCTCGTGGCAGCAACGTCCGGTATTCGGTGACCTTCGCCAGCAGGCCGGCGTAGAAGCTCAGCTCGCCGGCGGCCAGCGTGTTGGCGCGTGGCGCCGGCGCCTTCGGCAGTTTTCTCAGCGCCGCGACGGTGGCGGTGAGCTTGGTGTCGAGGGTCTGCAGAGCGGCCGCCGCCTTCGGCCGGTCGGCCTCGGACTTGATGTCGAAGCCTTTCGGCAGCGTGTACACCAGAAACCGGAGGTCCTTGGTCGCACCGCAGTACGCGTTGGACCACGACACCAGCGCCGGACTGGGCCCGGTCGGTGACGGGGACGGCTTCGGCTTGGGCGCTGATCCACAGCCGGCGAGGACGGCGAGCGCCGCGAGGACGGCGACGAGTCGTACGGTCACGCGGCGATCGTACGAGCGGCGGCGGGGACCCCTCCCCGGCGCGGGCCAGGATGAGCGGCGGCCGGTCCGGCGAAATATCATCCGGCCTGTGACTCAACACTTTGACGTCGTTGTCCTGGGTGCTGGCCCAGGTGGGTACGTGGCCGCCATCCGGGCCGCGCAGCTGGGCTTCTCGGTCGCCGTCGTCGAGGAGAAATACTGGGGCGGGGTGTGCCTCAACGTCGGCTGCATCCCGTCGAAGGCGCTGCTGCGCAACGCCGAGCTGGCGCACATCTTCCAGCACGAGGCGAAGACCTTCGGCATCGAGGTCGACGGCACGGTGTCGGTCGACTACGGCAAGGCGTACGAGCGCAGCCGCCAGGTCGCCGACGGCCGCGTCAAGGGCGTGCACTATCTGATGAAGAAAAACAAGATCGCCGAGTTCACCGGCTGGGGCACCTTCACCGACGCCAACACGCTGCGGGTGAAGCTCGCCGACGGTGGCGAGGAGACGGTGACCTTCGGCAACTGCATCATCGCCGCTGGCTCCACCACCAAGCTGCTGCCGGGCACCTCGTTGAGCGAGCGGGTCGTCACGTACGAGGAGCAGATCCTGTCCGACACGCTGCCGGAGAGCATCGTGATCGCCGGTGCCGGCGCGATCGGCGTGGAGTTCGCGTACGTGCTCAACAGCTACGGCGTGAAGGTCACCATCGTGGAGTTCCTCGACCGTTTGGTGCCGCTGGAGGACGCCGAGGTTTCCAAGGAGCTGGCGCGGGCATATCGCAAGCTCGGCATCGACACGCTCACCTCGACGCGCGTCGAGTCGATCGACGACAGCGGCGACAAAGTGCGCGTGACGGTCTCGAAAAACGGCGAGCAGCAGGTGCTGGAGACCGACAAGGTGCTCCAGGCGATCGGTTTCGCGCCGCGGGTTTCCGGTTACGGCCTGGAAAACACCGGTGTCAAGCTGACCGACCGTGGCGCCATCGAGGTCGACGGCCGGTGTCGTACGAACGTGCCGCACATCTTCGCGATCGGTGACGTCACGGCGAAACTGATGCTGGCGCATGCCGCCGAGGCGATGGGGATCATCGCCGCCGAGACCATCGGCAACGCCGAGACGATGGAGCTCGACTACGTCATGATCCCGCGCGCGACCTACTGTCAGCCGCAGATCGCCAGCTTCGGCTGGACCGAGGCGCAGGCCAAGGAGCAGGGCTTCGACGTCAAGGTGGCGAAGTTTCCGTTCAGCGCCAACGGAAAGGCTCCAGGCCTCAACGACACCAGCGGATTCGTCAAGATCCTCAGCGACGCCAAGTACGGCGAGATCATCGGCGCGCACCTGGTCGGGCCCGACGTCACCGAGCTGCTGCCGGAGCTGACGCTGGCGCAGCAGTGGGATCTGACCGTGCACGAGGTCGCCCGCAACGTACACGCGCACCCGACCCTCGGCGAAGCCGTCAAGGAGGCCATCCACGGCCTCGCCGGCCACATGATCAACCTGTAGAAACCGCATCGAGGGTGACGTTTCCGGCTATTTGATCGCTAAAACGTCACCCTCGACAGCGGCTGATAGCATGCCGCGGATGCGCGTACGTGCCGCGATGGCCGCGGTTTTGGTGGTGGCACTGGCCGGTTGTGCGGCCAGCAAGGTCGACCCGAAGGCATCCGTCGACCTGCACGGCAGCCTGTTCCAGCCTGGCGGCGCGGCGGCGAGCGGCCTGCAGGTCGGCCTGTTCCGTACGCCCGACCCGGCCGAGGTGCTGACCGTCGGCCTGACCGCCGGCTCGGCCCTGCTGACCTGCCTCAGCGACAACGGCCTGCCGATCTGCAAGACACTCCAGCAGCAGCGTACGGACGGCAACGGCGTCTATCACTTCCGCATGCGCGGCGACGACGTACGCGGATTCTTCGGTGAGGCAAGCGGATTCTCGCTGGCCGCCAGGTTGTCCGGGCCGTCCGGGCCAGGCCTGGAGACCGACTTCCAGATCCAGCGTACGGACCTGCGGATGCCGGATCTGACCTTCTGGCGACCGAGCCGGTTGTACGCCGCCACCGACGGCACCCTCATCTGGTCGCGGTTGACCGGCAGCCGGTCGTACTTCGCCGAGTTCACCGCCGGTGACGCGCAGGTGTGGCGCCAGCCGGCGTCGCCGGGCGACAGTGTCGATCCGCGAGCGTTGGAGGACGTACGCGCGGATTTCCGTGTCTCCACGACGATGTCGACGAATGGTCCGGACACCAGCTTCGACACGACGTACCGGTCGCAGGCCATCGCCGCGCCGGCGGGTCCGGGCGCGCCGGAGTCGCGCGGTGCGGCGTGTTTCGTGCAGGGGGAGAAGGCGCCGGTGCGGCTGGATCCGTGCCCGGTCACCAACGGCCGCTTCGACGACAACATCACCGTGCAGAAATGCGAGAGCGGCGGCACGTCGAGCGCGCCGCCATGCCGGGCCAACACCGCCGTGTGGATCGATCTCGGCGCGTCGCGACCGGTGGGCACGGTGTTCGCGCGCGGCATCTCAATCGCTCAAGTCTCGGTGTCGACAAGCGACGACGGTGTGCACTGGACGCAGCGCAAGACCGTACGACCGGAGAGCGGCTTCGAGAAGATCACACTCGACGAGCCGGTCAATGCGCGTTATGTCCGGTTGTCCGGGCCGGATGCGACCAGCCAAATCGTCGCATTGACAGAATTTTCGGTTTGGCCGACCGTTTCCTGACCAGCGCCGACATCGCCAGCGTCCTGTAAATCGTTCTTTAATTCCCCTCTTCCTGGCCGTACGGCCGATGGTCACCGGGGCCGAACGGTTGGACGCTCGCTAGCACCAAACGGGTCATATCCGATTCGTGCGGTGGTTCCGGTGGATGACCGGGCTGATGCGCCGGTCGGCAGAGAAGGTGGTGCCTATGTTGCGAAGACACTGGCGAAGCGGTGCGGTGCTCGCGGCGAGCACGTTGGTGGCGTGCGGACTGTTCGCGCCGGCGCCGGCGTCGGCGGACTCGGGGATCGCGCACCCCCAGGCGGTGACCAACGCGCAGGCCGAGAAGGTCTCCGCCTACTGGACGCCGGCGCGGATGCGTGCCGCCATCCCGATGGACCAGTTGCTGGCGCGTACGACCAAGAAGATCAGCGGCAAGGTCGCGGCCGGCCGGCCGGCGACCGTACGGCCGACCGCGGTTGGTGGCGTGGTCCAACCGCAGGCGTTCCCGTCCGGTGGCGGCGCGTGGACCGGTGGCGGCGCGGTGGTGCACACCGCCGGCCGGGTTTTCTTCGTCTACAACGACGCCGGCACTCCGCGTAACGCGTCGTGCAGCGGCAACGCGGTGACCAGCGGCAACAAGAGCGTGGTCATCACCGCCGGGCACTGCGTCAAGCTCGGCGGCAACTTCCACACCAAGTGGACCTTCGTTCCGGCCTACAACAACGGAAACGCGCCCTACGGCACCTGGTCGGCGCGGGCCACGATGTCGACGCCGCAGTGGGTCGCCAGCGAGGACATCAACTACGACGTCGGCGCCGCCGTGGTCAACCAGCTCAACGGCAAGTCGCTGACCGACGTGGTCGGTGGCCAGGGTGTGGCCTTCAACCAGGCAAAAAACGCGGCGATGTACGCGTTTGGCTGGCCGGCGGCCGACCCGTACGACGGCACCAAGATGATCTACTGCAGCGGCAACACGTTCAACGCGCTGATCAGCGACGGCATCGGCATGACCTGTGACATGACCGGTGGCGCGAGTGGTGGTCCGTGGTTCCGGAGCTTCAACGAGTCGACCGGCACCGGGCTGCTCAACTCGGTGAACAGCTACAAGATCAACCTGGTCTCCATCTGGATGTTCGGACCGTATTTCGGTGCGGACGCTCAGAATCTCTACAACAAGGCGCAGGCCGCCTGACAAAGAGACGGTAAAAAGCCGGCCAGCACTTCGGTGTTGGCCGGTTTTTTCATGCTCGAATCAAAGTTTGCGACAGATCCTCTTGACACTGATCTGCGACTCATCTACCCATATGACACCCCCTCGTTCCGGCGGATTTCCCGCCATGGGAGGACCGGAGGTGTGGCATCAGTCTTTTCGGGCTTGTGTTGGCAATCGCCAACGCAGGCGTCCTCAGCATGTTCCTGCAGGCTGGGGCCGCCAAAATCGTACGACCGGGGATTAGCGCTAAAGCGCTGGCCGAGGTGCTGCCGCTGCGGGCCGAGTCGTTGCGCTGGCTGACAAAACTGACCGCCGTCGCGGAGCTGGCCACCGTGCTCGCGGTCGTGTTGCCGCCGGTCAGGCCGGCCGGGCTGGTGCTCGCCGGCACGCTGGGCCTGTTGTTTGCCGTGCTCGGGCTGGCCGGTCTGGTCACCGGAAGCAGCGAGCCCTGCGGTTGTTTCGGTACGCAGAACGGAAAACCGCTGGGCATGGCAAACGTCCTCACCGGCTTGGTGTTCGTCGTCGTGTCGGCCGTCAGCCTGTGGATGGGCGCGTACGACGAAACTTTCGTGGCGACGACAGCACTGTTGACCACGGTGTTTTCCGCGGGATGGCTGATGTGGGCCAATCGCGGACACCTGCTGCGCATTATTGACAACGTTCGCAATCGAGAGGAGCCGGCCGGATGATGATGATCCTGGGTGCGGTTGCCCTGCTGGTGCTGACCGCCGCTGTGGTGCTGCTTTTCGCGATGGTCGGCGAGCTTTCCAGCCGGGTGCCGGAGGCGCGCGAGGAGCAACACGTCACGCCGTACTCCGACTTCACGGCCGGCGCCACCGCGCAGGAATGGCCGGCGGGGCTGGCACACCTGGCCGACCGCCCGGCCGCGACCGTCCTGGTGCTCAGCTCGATCTGCACCACCTGCGCCAACGTCGCGCAGGAGCTTTCCAGCTATACGCGGCAAACCCTCGGCGACGTGGGCATCGTGGTGTCATGCGCGGCGGCGCCGGTCGGGGTGGACTTCGTCGAGCACTACGGGCTCGACCACCTGCCGCACCACGTCGACGAAGGCGGCTCGTGGATGGCGACGAACTTCGGCGTCAAGATGAGCCCGACGGCATTGCGCTTCCAGCGTGGCGTGCTGGTCGAGGCGTACACGTTCAGCAAGGTCCAACCTCTTCTTGGCCAGATTTCCAAGGTATTGGAAGGAGTCTCATGACAGCACCAGAAGGCCCGGTCGCCGCGGTGACCGGCAAGAAGATGCTCAGGAGGCGGGTCCTGACGGCCATCGGCGCGGCCGGTGTCGCCGTGTCGGCAGGGCTTTTCGGCCGCCCCAACAAGGCGGCCGCGGCGAGCGCGTCTCCGGCCGACGCGGGCCGGCCGGCCTGTTGCAACCTCTACAACTACCCGCCCAACACCTCGTACGACTACTGCCACGCCCACGCCGGCTACATCTGGTACTGCACCGCCAGCGGCGGCTTCTTGCACTGCTCCTGCTGCGAAACTCCGGGAGATGTGCTGTCGGCCGCTGACTGCCGCTACAACTGATCCATGGCGACCTGGCTGATTATCGGCGGGGTGGCGGCGATCCTGCAGATCTTCAGCCCTTGAGGCCAGTCCATGGCCGGGGTCGCCGGTCCGATGCTCAAACGCAGCAAGGCGCGGGGCGCGAGGTTTCTGGCCGGTCTCTGGATCGGCGGCATGGTGGCGTCGGCTGTGCTGGCGACCGCTGTCTTCGCCGTCGGTTCGCTGGCGGTCTGGTTGATCCCGTCGTTGGTCAGGCAGATCATCGCCGGCGTTCTCCTGGTGCTTTTCGCGCTGCTCGACCTGGCCGCCCGTACGCCGCACGTCTGGCGCCAGGTGCCGGTGGAACACCTGAAAACCATGCCGCCGGGAAAGCTCGGCGTGGTCTGGGGATTCGACCTCTCGCTGCTGTTCACCACGCAGAAATCGACGTCACTGACCTGGGTGGCGCTGACCGGTCTGGTGCTGCTCGCGCCGGGCGCCTCGTGGTGGACGCTGTGCGGGATGACGACCGTGACGGTGCTCATGGTCGTGGGCCGCAGCATTGTCTTCCAGCTGCGGGGGCCGGCCCGGCTGGGGGATTTCCGCCAGTCGTGGTTTCACTGGGTCCGCCGAGCCAGCGGTGTCGCGTTGGTCGGCGTCGCCGCGTACGTGATGTTGGGAGCGTGAGCGATGGAAAACGGCGAACGGGTCAGTGACCGGCGTGGCCAGGTGGTCATCACCCGGTTCGCGTGCCCGTCGGTGAGCCGGTTGTTCGTGCTGCTTTTCCTGCACGTGCGGATAAAGCGGCAGGTCCGCCGGCACGCCACCGGTTTCGTCGGCGGCAAGGCGGTCGTGCTCTGGCGCGAGCGCACCATGCTCAGCGTGACGTTGTGGCGGCACCTGGAGGACGTTTACGAGATGGGGAAGGTGAACGCGCACATCATGGCGGCCCGGCTGCCGGCACGGCTGGGCATCCAGACCAGCTGCGGGATCTATCCCTACCGGGGTGACTGGCGGCAGATCATGTTCGGCGTACCGGCCGCGTCCGCCGACCCGCTGGTCGCCTCAGCCCCACCGGCGGCCGAGAAAGTGAGTGTTGACAGCGAAAGGACGAACGGATGAGCACACCGACCGACCGTGGCATCGCCTTCATTTTGGAGAATGCCAACGGCACGAAGAACGTTTACGTCGCGGCGGCCGCTGGCCCCGACGACGCGCCCCAGGACGTGTTCGCGATGCATCTGGCCACCAGAACGGTGAACCTCGGACCCAACGTCCGCACCGTCCCGGCCGGCACGATGCGGCGCACCACCAGCGTCGTCCACGTCTCCGGTGACAACAACGGCACGGTGAACCTGCAGGCCCACCGGACCGACTTCGGACCGATGCTGGCGAAGTGACCGACGGACCCGGCCGCGCACGTGCGCGGCCGGGTCTGACGGATTACGTCACAGGCAAGCTATCTCAGCCATTTTCTTGCGAATCCGTATGCCTTTCTGGCGCATCGGGGCACAGTGTTCGCAACCTTGGTCGTGACGACGACACGACCAAGGAGAAACCGTGCGAATTCTGGTGACCGGCGCGACCGGCAATGTCGGCCGCGAAGTGGTGGCGCAGCTGGTCGCGGAAGGCGCGGACGTGCGCGCGCTCAGCCGCAGCCCGCGGGCGGTCGTTCCGGTCGACCTGGCCGTCGGCGACCTCGCCATTCCGACCTCGCTGGAGCCGGCACTGTCCGATGTGGACGCCGTGTTTCTGGTCTGGCCACTGCACAACGCCGACGCGGCGCGCGAGGTGCTGGACGTGATCGCCAAACAGGTCCCGAAAGTCGTCTATCTCGGCTCCGGCGGCGTCGTCGGTTTCGGTCCGCCGGAACAGATCCAGCTGCTGCGCGAGTCCGGCCTGCGTTGGACGTACGTGCAGCCGAGCACTTTCGCGGTCAACGCGTTGTGGTGGACCGCGCAGATCCGTGCCGGTGATGTCGTACGCGGCGCGTACGGTGACCTCGCGCTGCCGATGCTGCACGAGAAGGACATCGCGGCGGTGAGCGTGCGCGCGCTGCTCGACGACGGCCACGACTCGGCGATCTATCCGTTGACCGGTCCGGAAGTGCTGTCACAGGCCGAGCAGGTGCGGCTCATCGGCGAGGCGCTGGGTCGGGACGTACGGTGGCAGGAAATCCCGCGCGCCGACGCTCGCGCGCAGATGCTGGCCGACGGCTTTCCCGAGTCCTTTGTGGACGTTCTGCTGGACGCGTACGAGCAGATGGAGCCGGTCGCCGTCACGACGACCGTGGCCGAGGTCACCGGCCGGCCGGCGCTCACCTTCCGGCAATGGGCTCGCGACCACGCGGCGGCTTTCGGCTAAGGTTGACCAACGGTGAGCCGGGAAGCCTGGTCGGCAGCAGGATGACTCGTCGGCTGGGGGGACTGGAGTGGAAGACGTAACGCCGTTTGGAATCATGGCCGGCCTGGTGGCGGCGGCGGTCCTGCTCGCGGTGCTCTCCAACCGGCTGAGCGCGCGGCTGCGCGTGCCGGCGCCGGCGCTTTTCCTCATCGGCGCCGCGGTGGCGTCCGATCTGGTGCCATCGCTGCAGAAAATCCCGATCGAGACCGTTCAGCGCATTGTCACGGTCGCGCTGGTGGTCATCCTGTTCGACGGCGGCATGCACATCGGCCGGCGCCGGCTGCGGTCGGCGGCCGGCGCGATCGTCTGGATCGGCACCGCTGGCACCCTGGTCACCGCAGCGGCCGTCGCCTTTCTCGCGCACGCGATTTTCGGCCTGGACTGGATGATATCCCTTCTGATCGGCACGGCGCTGGCGCCGACCGACCCGGCGGTGGTGTTTTCGGTGCTCGGCCGGCGCGAGGTGTCCGGCCGGTCCGGCGTGATCCTGGAAGGCGAGTCCGGGGCCAACGACCCGGTCGGCATCGCGTTGATGGTGGCACTGCTCGCGACCGCCGGCGTGACCGGCTTCGGCGCGGTGTGGACCGGCGTCACCGAGTTCCTGTTGCAGATGGCCGTCGGCGCGGCGGTCGGCATCGCCGGCGGAATCGGCCTTTCCGTGTTCATTCGCCGCGTGCCGCTGCCGAGCGAAGGCCTTTACGCGTTGCGTACGCTTGCCAGCGTCTTCGTCATCTACGGCGTGGCGACGGTCGCGCACGGCTCCGGTTTCCTCGCGGTGTTCATCGCCGGCATCATGCTCGGTGACGTACGCGCGCCGTACAAGCGGGAAATCGAGCGGTTCCACGGATCCCTGGCCAGCCTCGGCGAGATCGTCGCGTTCACCGTGCTGGGGTTGACCGTGTCGCTGAAGTCGCTGCCGGACGGCAATGCCTGGCAGATCGGCCTGGTTTTGGCCGTGTTGCTGGCATTCGTGGTGCGGCCCCTGCTGGTCGGCCTGCTCCTGCTGCCGATCAGACTGCAGTGGGGTGAGCGGCTTTTCGTGCTGTGGTCGGGATTGAAAGGCGCCGTGCCGATCCTGCTCGGCACGTTCATCCTGGCCTCGGACATCGGCGGCAACGTGCGCGCGTACGACATCATTTTCGTCGTCGTGGCGTTTTCCGTTGTGGTGCAGGGCGGACTGGTGCCGTTCCTGGCCAACCGGATGGGCGTGCCGATGCGGCTGGTCGAGCCGGAGCCGTGGTCGCTGGGCGTACGGCTGCGCCAGGAACCAGACGGCGTTTGCCGCTTCAACGTCGCGGCCGGCTCACCGGCGGACGGCACGGCCATCGACGATCTGGACATCGGCGAGGACGTGTGGATCAGTCTGGTGAGCCGCGACGGCCGGCTGCTGCCGGTGCGGGGCGACACCGTGCTGGCGGCCGGCGACGAGGTGCTGGCGATCGTCGACCCGGACAACCCAGCCGACTCGACGCACGTCTTCACCCGGCCGTAGAGGCCTCATGTGGCCAGCGGAAACACCGCTGCGAGGTGTTGCCTGCGGGATGGTCAGCTGGCATTGTCTTCCGGCAAGGCGAACGTTCGCCTAATGCACGGAGGTTAGCTGTGTACGCCTCGCTGAAGGATGTGGCCGCGCATGCCGGCGTGAGCTTCCAGACCGTCAGCAAGGTGCTCAAGGGCGCGCCGGTGGCGGTGTCCGAGCAGACCAGGCAGCGGATCCTGGCCGCCGCCGAGGAGCTCGGCTACGTGCCCAACGCGGTCGCGCGCGGCCTGCTGAGCCGGTCGACGTACTCGATCGGCATCGTCGCCGACGACCTCGACGACTGGGCTCTCGGCCAGTTCGTGATCGGCGCGGAACGTGAGGCGCGCGGCAACGGTCACGCGGTGATCATCGGCACCGCGCTCGGCGAGGACGGGCCGCTGTTTATCCGGCAGTTGTTGGAAAGACGGGTGGACGGCATTCTGTCGGCGGCGCCGCGGCTGGAGGCAAACGCGGAAATCGGCACGTTGTTGCGTGGCCGGGTGCCGGCGGTGAGCGTGCATCACGTGCCAGGCGGCGGCGTGCCGGTGGTCGGCTCCAACCACCGCGATACGGGAAGGCTGGTCGCCGATCACCTCGTCGATCTCGGTCATCGGCGGGTGGCGATGGTCGCGGGTCCGGCCGACCGGCGGGTCGTTTCGGCCCGGTCGAAGGGATTCCAGGCCGCGCTGGCCGACCGCGGGGTGAGGCTGCCAGCGAGCCGGATCGTGCAGACCGACTGGAGTGCGCAAGGCGGTTTCGCGGCTGTGGCGGCACTTCTGGACCGCGACCCGACGATCAGCGCGATGTTCGCCCATAACGACCTCATCGCGTTGGGCGTGTTGTCGGCCCTGCACAGTCGGGGCGTACGCGTGCCGGACGACTGCGCGGTGGCCGGTTGCGACGAGATGCCGTTCACCGGATATCTGACACCGCCGTTGACGACCGTACGGATTCCTATGCAGGAGACCGGAAAACGAGCGATGTCGCTGTTGCTCAGCCGCATCCGCGGCGAAGAGGTGGCCTCGCGTGTGCTGCTGCCAGTGCAGCTGGTCGTACGCGCGTCGACCGCCGGATCCTCGACGGAGGAGGGAAAATGAGACCGATGAGCCGGCGCGACCTGTTGCGTACGGCCGGACTGCTGGGCGTGAGCGGGATGGCGCTGAGCGCGTGCGACTCGCCGTTGGCCACCGGCATCTTCGGTGTCGGACCCGGCGCGCACGAGTTGGCGTACTGGAACCTGCTCGGCGGCGGTGACGGCGATCGCATGGTGTCGATGGAAAAGGCGTACGCGAAGGCGCATCCGGACATCAGCCTGAAGTCGGTGACGCTCTCCTGGGGAAATCCGTACTACACGAAGGTCTCGTTGGCGACGCTGGGAAACCAGCCGCCGGACGTGGCGATCGCGCACCTGACCCGCGCCACCATCCTGGCCGAGGCCGGCCTGCTGGAGCCGCTGGACAAGACCGAGCTGGCCCGTTTCGGCTTCACCGAGGAAAACTTCACCAAGACGGCCTGGCAGAAGGCGCACACCAACGGCAAGCTCTACGCCATCCCGCTCGACACGCATCCGTTCGTGATGTACTACAACACCGACATCTGCAAGAAGGCCGGCCTGCTGGACAGCTCGGGGAAACTGAGGAACCTGGACGGTCCGACCGGCCTGGTCGACGCGATGAAGGCGGTGCAGAGGGTCACCGGTGGCTATGGCGGTGTCGTCGCGATGACCGCGGAGACCGCGACGCCCTGGCGGATCTTCTCCAGCCTCTACTGGCAGCTCGGCGGCACTGTACTGGCCGACCAGGGCCGGAAAATCGTGCTGGACGAGGCGAAGGCCGAGCGCGTGCTCGGTTATCTGGCGAGCCTCACCAGCAAAGGCAAGCTGATGCCGAACAACATCGACTACGGCGCCGCGACGACGCTGTTCGCCAGCGGCAAAGCCGGCTTCTATTTCCAGGGTGACTGGGAGATCAGCACGTTCCTCACCGCGAAGACGCCGTTCAGCATGACGCGGCTGCCAAACGTCTTCGGCGGCGCGTACGCCTGTCAGGCCGACTCGCATTCCTTCGTCCTGCCGCGCAGTGCCAGCCGCGACGCGGAAAAACGAGCGGTGATCTTCGGCTTCGTCCGGTCGATGCTGGACCAGAGCGCCACCTGGGCCGGCGGTGGTCACATCCCGGCCTGGGTGCCGTTCCAGAAAAGCGAGGCGTACGCGAAGATGTCGCCGCAGTCCGACTACGCCCAGGTCGCCAACTCGGCACATTACGACGACGACGCCTGGTATTCCGGCTCCGGCTCGGATTTCGAATACATCGCCGGGTCGGCGATCGGCGCGGTGCTGTCCGGTCAGTTGACGCCGGCCGCCGCGGTGCCGCAGATCGTCGCCAAGCTCACCAAATACGCCAACACTCCGTCGCCGCTGTAACGAGGATTGAGGAGACGCGCGATGGTTGTTCACACGATCTCCGGCGCCGCACCGGGAAGACGGACCGAACATCGTGCCGGCTGGGGACTGGTCGCTCCGTTCCTGGTGATCTATCTGCTTTTCCTGGTGGTGCCGACGCTCTACGGCTTTGTGATGAGCTTTTTCAACGGAGCGCTGGTGAAGTCGGGCCTCGGCAGCTTCGCCGGCGTGTCCAACTACCTGGAAGCGCTGACCAGCGCGGACTTCTGGTCGTCCACCTGGCACACGCTGCTGTTCACCATCATGACGACACCGCCGCTGGTGATCGTCGCGCTGGCGCTGGCGATCCTGACCGACCGGATGCGGCACGGCCGGTGGTTCTTCCGGCTGGTGTTCTTCGCACCGTACGTCGTGCCGGTCGCCTCCGTCGCGCTCATCTGGACCTGGCTCTACACGCCCAAAATCGGCCTCTGGGAGAGCTGGCTCGGCGCCGTCGGCATCAGCGCGCCGAACTGGCTCGGCGACCCCAACTGGGCCATGGCGTCGGTCGCGCTGACGACGGTGTGGTGGACGCTCGGCTTCAACTTCGTGCTCTATCTGGCCGGTCTGCAGGAAATTCCGCGTGAGCTCTACGAGGCGTCCGCGGTCGACGGTGCCAGTCCGTGGAGCCAGCTGTGGAACATCACCATCCCGATGCTGCGGCGCACGACCGTGTTGGTGTTGCTGTTGCAGGCGATCGCCTCGCTGAAGGTCTTCGACCAGATCTACCTGATGACCGAAGGCGGCCCCAACTTCGCGACCAGGCCGATCATCGGCTACATCTACGACATCGGTTTCACCGACTTCCGCACCGGTTACGCTGCGGCGATCTCGACGCTGTATTTCGTACTCATCCTGACGGTCTCGGTGATCTGGCTGCTGGTCAACCGCCGCCAGCTGCGGGAGGTGTGAGCGATGGCAACCAGCACGACGAGCCGTACGCCGGCGGTCGCGACGCCGGCGCGTACGAAGCCGGCGGCGCGCCGGCAGATCGTCGACGCGAAGGCTCGGTGGTTCAACGGCTTCTGTGTTTCGGTGCTCGTGGTTTTCGCGGTCATCTGGGCCCTCCCGCTGGTCTGGGCCGCGGTCACCTCGCTGCGGCCGGAAGGAGAGATCGCGGTCAACCCGGCCGCGTGGTGGAGCGGCAGCTGGACTTTCGACGCGTACGCGAAAGTGCTCGGCACCGGCGACATCCAGAACTGGTATCTGAACAGTTTCGTCGCGGCGGCGGTGACCGCGATCCTGGCCGTCGTGGTCTGCTCGATGGCCGGATTCGCCTTGTCCCAGACGAAGTTTCGCGGGCGGCGCTGGCTGTTCGCGTTGATCGGCGCCGGCCTGGTGATCCCGCCGCAGGTGCTGATCGTGCCGCTGTTCAACGAGTTCAACACGTTGCACCTGCTCAACACGTACTGGGCGCTGATCCTGCAGGCACTGCCGGCACCGCCGATCGCGGTCTTCGTCTTCGCGGCGTTCTTCCGCGGCATTCCGGCCGAGCTCGCCGAGTCGGCGCACGTCGACGGGGCGAGCTGGTTTCGCATCTATCAAGGCATCTACATGCCGCTGACCCGGCCGGCGGTGTCGGCGGTGTTCATCTTCCAGTTTGTGTGGAGTTGGAACAACTTCCTGTGGCCGCTGCTGGTCATGACCAACACGCGGATGATGACGCTGCCGGTCGGCCTTTCGCAGGTGTCCAGCGCGTACGGCATCCATTACGCGCAGATCATGGCATCGGCCGTGCTCGGCGCACTGCCGTTGCTGTTGGTCTTCGTCATTTTCCAGCGGCGCATCGTCGAAGGCGTCGCGACGACCGGCTTCAAGTAACCGTATTCGAAAGGAAAACCGAGTGTCCGAGGCTCGCATTGTCGTCGATCCCGACTTCCGTGTCGGCGAGGTCGACCCGCGCATCTACGGGACGTTCGTGGAACATCTCGGCCGGTGCGTCTACACCGGGATCTACGAGCCCGGCCATCCGACCGCGGACGGCGACGGATTCCGGCGGGACGTGGCCGACCTGACCCGCGAGCTCGGCGTGCCGATCGTCCGTTATCCAGGCGGAAACTTCGTGTCCGGCTATCGCTGGGAGGACGGCATCGGGCCGCGCGACCAGCGGCCGGCCCGGCTGGAGCTGGCCTGGCATTCGGTGGAGTCCAACGACGTCGGCACCGACGAGTTCTGCAAATGGGTGCGCGGCGTCGGCTCCGAGGCGATGCTGGCCGTCAACCTCGGCACCCGCGGACCCGACGCGGCGGCGCGGCTGGTCGAATACTGCAACCATCCGGCCGGCACGTACTGGTCGGATCTGCGGCGGAAAAACGGCGCCGCCGACCCGCACGACGTACGCGTGTGGTGTCTCGGCAACGAAATGGACGGGCCGTGGCAGATCGGCCACAAGACGGCCGAGGAATATGGCCGGCTGGCGACCGAAACGGCCAAGGCGATGCGCCTGGTCGATCCGACCATCGAGCTGGTGGCGTGCGGCTCGTCCAACTCCCAGATGCCGACTTTTGGCAGCTGGGAGGCGACGGTGCTGGAGCACACGTACGACGTCGTCGACTACGTCTCGCTGCACACGTATTACCAGGAACGCAAGGGCGACAAGGCGAGTTTCCTGGCGTGTGCGGTCGACATGGACAACTTCATCGACAACGTCATCGCCACGGCGGATTTCGTACGCGCCAAGGGACGGCACCAGAAACGCGTCAATCTTTCCTTTGACGAGTGGAATGTCTGGTACATGGGTGGCGACGACAAGACGCAGGGATGGCAGGCGGCGCCACGGCTGATCGAGGACACCTACAACGTCACCGACGCCGTCGTCGTCGGAAACCTGCTGATCAGCCTCCTGCGGCACGCCGACCGGGTGAAGATGGCCTGCCTGGCGCAGCTGGTCAACGCGATCGGCGCGATCAGGTCGGAGCCGGGTGGGCCGTCCTGGCGCCAGACGATCTTCCACCCGTTCGCGCTGACCAGCCGATACGGCCGGGGGACCGTACTGCGTACGGTCGCGACCAGTCCGTCGTACGACACCTCGTGGTTCGGTGGCGTGCCGGCCCTCGACAGCGTCGCGGTGGAGTCGCCGGATGGCTCGGGGCTGACGGTGTTCGCGGTCAACCGGCTGATCGACGAGAGCCTGCCGCTGACCGTGGACCTGCGCGGCTATCCGGATCTGGAGGTCGCGGTGCACACGTACCTGACCGACGACGACTCCGCTGCCACGAACACGGCGGAGAATCCCGAACGGGTCACGCCGCGGCAGGCCGCGGCGTCCAAAGTGGACGCTGGGTCGCTTTCGTTGTCGCTGCCGGCGCAGTCGTGGAACATGATCCGCATCGGCAAGACCGCAGGTCGCTCGATGAGCTGACGATGTAACGAAAGTCCGGTTTTGCGGTGACGAACCGTAGTCAAGCTCCGGACTCGCCGCCGCTGGTTGGTCGCATGGACCCCATACGTGCGTCAGGCGCACGCAAGGGGTCCATGCGACCAACGACCGGTGGGTTTACAGGCCGTGTGAGGCGTTGTTGGGGGGATAGCGCTTGAAATACGCGGTGAAGTCGTCGGCGTTGATGGCCTTGCCGAGCGCTTCGGCGCCGGAGGTGCTGACCTGTTCGTAGTCGGTGCCGTCGATCTTCAGCGTGCCGGCCATCGGCATCGTGCTGAAGGTGACCGCGTCGAGCGACAGGCCGCGGGCGGCGAACGCCAGGTCCTTGACAGGCATGCCGTCGCTCACCTTGACCGACGCGGCGACCGCGGTGACCAGGTCGTTGAGCTTGAACGGGTTGGTCAGTACGCCGGCCGACGTCGCCTTCTTGAACAGCGCGCGGATCAGCTGCTGCTGGCGCTTCATCCGGTCGTAGTCGCCGCCGGCCAGGCCGTGCCGCTGCCGTACGTAGAACTGCGCGTCGGTGCCGTTGAGGTGGTGCATGCCCTTGGTCCAGGTGCGCTTGAACTGGTTGTCGTACGTCGTCTTGTCGACGTAGACGTCCACGCCACCGACCGCGTCGACCGACTTGATCAGCGCGGCGAAGCTGACCACCGCCACGTACGGGATCTTGATGTCGAGCAGGTTCTGCACGGTCCGCACGGTCAGCGACGGCCCGCCGTACTGCAGCGCGGCGTTGATCTTGTTCTTGCCGCCGCCCCACGACCCGCCGGCCGGGATGCGCACGTACGAGTCGCGCTCGATCGAGAAGGCGTAGACCTTCTTGAAGTCCTTGTCGATGTGGAAAAGGATGATCGAGTCGGACCGCTGGCCGTCCACCCCCTGGCTCTTGGCCCGCGAGTTGTCGGCGTTGTCCGAGCCGAGCAACAGGATGTTGAGCGGGCCGGTGACCGGCGCACCGGACGGCGGCAGGCTGGCTCGCTCGTTCTGCGGTACGCCACCGAGGAGGTTGTCACTCTTGACCTCGCTGGCGTAGTGATTGACGACCACGTTGGCCGCGGCGTATCCGCCACCGGCCAGCACGACGATCGCGATCCCGGCGACGAGGCACAGCCGTGCCCACCGCGGCGACTTCGACTTACGCGGTTTGCCCTGGTCGGGCCGTTTCCGCGTGGCCTGGTACGCCAACCTCACCCAACTCCTTTGTTGTGGTCGTGTGCCGTGCTGCGGGTCGAAGCGGAAGGATACCCGACCGCCGCTCGACCGTGGCTCTCGCTTTAGGAACGACGCACACCACCGTTTGGTTGCCTGCTCTTTCGAGTTGGTCGGAAATTTTGCCGGGTTTTACCGGTGTTGTCGGTACGCGCCCGGCTCGGCCGGCCGATATCGTGTCAGCTACCTGCGACGATTGCGAGGAAACCCGGCCGATGAGCGGCTTCGAACTGGGCACCGACGGCCCGACGACCATCCTGGTCGGCATCGACGGCTCGGACACCTCGATGCGCGCCGCCGCGTACGCGGCCGGACTGGCCCGCCGGCAGAGCGCCGAGCTGCTGTTGGTCTACGTCGGCAGCACGCCATCGATGACCTCGCTGGTGCCGGAGCTGGCCGGGTCGGTCGAGCAGACCAACGAGGAGGTGGCCGAAGACCTCCGCAAGGAGGTGGAGACGGCCGCGGCACGCAGTGGCGTCGCGTACCGCTTCATCACCGTTCACGGCGACCCGTACGCGGAGCTGGCCCGGATCGCCGACGAGGAGCGCGCCGACGCGGTGGTGGTCGGCGCGTCCAGTCAGGCCGGTCACCGGCTGGTCGGCTCGATCGCGGTCCGGCTGGTACGCGCTGGCCGCTGGCCGGTCACGGTCGTGCCGTAGTAGTTACCAGCCGCGCTCTTTCCACTCGCCGAGATGCGGCCGCTCCGCGCCGAGCGTGGTGTCGTCGCCGTGGCCCGGATAGATCCAGGTGTCGTCGCCGAAGCGGTCGAAGATCTTCGTCGTCACGTCGTGCAGCAACGACGTGAAGTCCTCCGGCTGCCAGGTTTTGCCCACACCGCCAGGAAAAAGCGAGTCGCCGGTGAAGATGTGCGCGTGGCCTGCGGGATCCTGGTATGCCAGAGCGATCGAACCCGGCGTGTGGCCGACGAGGTGGATGGCCGTCAGCGTACAGTCGCCGACGGCCAGTTCGTCGCCGTCGTCCAGCGGCACGTCGACGGCCACCGGCAGCTCCGGCGCGTCGGGTCGGCCGGCGGCGGTCGTCGCGCCGGTCGCCGCGACGACCGCGCCGAGCGCCTGCCAGTGGTCGAAGTGCTGGTGCGTGGTGAACGCCGTTTCCAGCTTGCCGGCGGTGTGCTTTGCCAGCAGCGCCAACAAAGTGTCGGCGTCGTTGGCGGCGTCGACCAGCAGCGCGTCGCCGGTCTCGCGGCAGCGCAACAGATAGGCGTTGTTGTCCATCGGCCCGACCGAGACCTTGGTGATCTCCAGTTTCGCCAGCTGGCGGGTCTGCGCCGGCCCGCCGTTCAGTTGTCCGGTGTAGGTGTCCGTCACCCCTTGCATCGTGCCATCAGCGCAGGCCGGTGGCCAACGCTGGTACGCGCTCGGCGAACCAGTCGCGCGTACTCGCCGCGTCGGTGTGCAGCACCGCCGAGATGCCGAGCTTCGCGGCCCCTTCGACGTTGTGCGCGATGTCGTCCACGAACGCGACCGTCGCCGCCGGTGTGTCGAGTCTTTCCAACAGCAGCTGGAAAATCGCCGAGTCCGGCTTGCGCAGGCCGACCTCGCCGGAGATGACGCTGAGGTCGAACAGCTCGGCCACCAGGTCCTCCGGATAGTGGTTGGCCCAGCTGTTGGACAGCATGGCCGTACGCAGTCCGGCGGCGCGCAGGTCGCGTACCAGCTGGACCATCGCGTCGTCCAGCGTCATTCCCTCGAACATCCGCTCCAGCAGCCCTTCGGCGACCACCGGTCCGCCGTCGGTGCGCCGGAGCCGCGCGGCCAGCAGCCGCTCGAACTCCGGACCGGACAGCTCGCCGGTCTCCAGCCGATGCGCCGGCGTGCCGTCGGCGGTCTCGGCGAAGACCCACTCGGCCATGGTCGTGCGATAGCCGTCGACCTCGATCCCTTCGTCGGCCAGCCAGGCCATCACGGATCGGTTCACCGCCGTCGTGATCACGCCGCCGTAGTCGAAGACGGCCACCCGCAGCTTTTCCATGTTCACGACAATAGCCGTGGCCCGACCGACCACCCGGTATGATCCACTGGATGGAGACGTCCGCGGTCGGACTCGGCCATCCCGAGCGCAGCCTCGGCAGCCTGAGCGGCGTGCCCGGCCGGTTGCTGGAGGCCGCCACCCGGCTGTTCGCCGAGAAGGGCTTCGAAAGCACCTCCGTGCAGGAGGTCGTTGAGGCCGCCGGCGTCACCAAAGGCGCGATGTATCACTACTTCGGCTCCAAGGACGACCTGCTCTACGAGATCTACCACCGCGTGCTGTCCGTGCAGACGGAGCGGCTGGAGAAGCTGTTCGCCGGCGATGGGTCGTACGCGGAACGCATCCACGCCGCCGCGGTCGACGTCGTGCTGACCAGCATCGCCAACCTCGACGACACGGTGATCTTCTTCCGGTCGATGCACATGCTCGGCACCGAGAAGCAGGCGCTCGTACGCGCCGAGCGGCGGCGCTATCACGAGCGGTTCCGCGGCATGATCGAGGACGGCCAGCGCGCCGGTGAGTTCCGCGCCGACGTGCCGGCTGAGCTGGTCGTCGACTACTACTTCGGCGCGGTGCACCACCTCGGCTTCTGGTATCGCCGCAAAGGCCGGCTGTCCGCGCGCAAGGTCGCCGAACATTACGGCGACCTGCTGCTGGCGAGCCTGCGCGGCTGACCCGGCCGGGAGATTTTCCGGCAATTTCCCGGATCCGACCCCTGTCGCGCGGGTGATGACCGATCGCAGTCTGATGGCGTCCCAATGCCCGCGAGCGGAGACCGCCATGCTGACGCGTACGCCCATCGACGACGAGTACGACCTCGACATCCGCGTCGAGGAGCTGGAGCAGACCCTGGACTATCCGACACCGACGCAGGGTGGCCCGTGCGCCAGCCGAAACCTCAGCTGCCTGCGGACCTGCGTCGGGACGACGGTCAAGACCAACGGCGACTGCTGCTACCAGAACCCCTGATCGTCAGGCGTACTTGCGCAGCTCCCGGTGCGCCAGCGACCGCTTGTGCACCTCGTCCGGGCCATCGGCGAGATGCAGCGTGCGCGCGTGCGCGTACAACGACGCCAGTTTGAAATCCTGGCTGACACCGGCCGCGCCATGTGCCTGGATGGCGCGGTCGATCACCCAGGTCGCCACCGACGGAGCGGCCACCTTGATCGCCTGGATCTCGGTGTGCGCGCCCTTGTTGCCGACGGTGTCCATCAGCCAGGCCGTCTTCAGTACGAGCAGGCGCAGCTGTTCGATGCGGATCCGCGCCTCGGCGATCCAGTCCTGCACAACGCCTTGCTCGGCGATCGGTTTGCCGAAGGCCACGCGGCTGCTGACCCGCTGGCACATCATCTCCAGCGCGCGCTCGGACATGCCGATCATCCGCATCGCGTGGTGGATGCGGCCGGGGCCGAGCCGCGCCTGCGCGATCGCGAAACCGTCACCTTCGCCGGAGACGATGTTGTCCATCGGCACGCGTACGTTGTCGAAGTCGATCTCGGCGTGGCCGCCGTGCGATCCGTCCGTGTAGCCGAAAACGTGCATGCCGCGCCTGATGTTCACGCCCGGCGTGTCCCTCGGCACCAGGATCATCGACTGCTGGCGGTGCCGGTGCGCGGCCGGGTCGGTCTTGCCCATGACGATGAAGATCTTGCAGCGCGGGCTCATCGCGCCGGACGACCACCACTTGCGGCCGTTGATCACGTACTCGTCGCCGTCGCGTTCGATCCGCGTACTGATGTTGCTGGCGTCGGAGGAGGCGACGTCGGGCTCGGTCATGCAGAAGGCCGAGCGGATGTCGCCGTCCAGCAACGGCCGCAGCCACTGCTCTTTCTGCGCCGGCGTACCGAACATGCTCAGCACTTCCATGTTGCCGGTGTCGGGCGCTGCGCAGTTGAGTGCGGCCGGCGCCAGCTCCGGGCTGCGACCGGTGATCTCGGCCAGGGGGGCGTACTGGAGGTTGGTCAGTCCGGCGCCGCCGTGCTCACCGGGGAGGAAGAAGTTCCACAGGCCGCGGCTGCGCGCCTCCTGCTTGAGCTCGTCGATGACCGGTGGCTGTTCCCACGGATTGTCCCGTTTCTCCAGCTGCTCCTCGATGATCGGCTCGGCCGGATAGACGTGCGAGTCCATGAACTCGTTCAGCCGGCCGCGCAGCTCCTCGGTACGTGCGTCGAACGCGAAATCCATCGGTGCTCCTGTCGATGCTCATCGGTGGGCTCATCGGTGGGCTCATCGTCTGGGCTGCCGTCGTCCGGAGCATACCGACCAGTCGGTCCAGGCCAAAGGGTCGTGAGGTCGCATGGCCACCATGCGTGCACTGGACGCACGCATGGTGGCCATGCGACCCTCCCGTACGCAAGTCACGCCTCGTACGCATAAGTGCTGGTCGGCGACGATCGCTGGACACATGTACGAGGCCGGGATCAAACTGTCGGACCCCCCGGTTACATTGGTGCGGGGGACTTCTCGTCTCTGCACAGTCTTCAGTCCTAACGACGAGAGAGCGGACACACCGCGGTGGCCGACCAGCAGCAGCTCAGTGTTCATGGCGCGCGTGAGCACAACCTCAAGAACGTCAGCGTGGACCTGCCAAGGGACGCGCTGATCGTCTTCACCGGCCTGTCCGGGTCGGGGAAGTCCAGCCTGGCCTTCGACACGATTTTCGCCGAAGGCCAGCGGCGTTATGTCGAGTCGCTGTCGTCGTACGCGCGGCAGTTCCTCGGTCAGATGGACAAGCCGGACGTCGACTTCATCGAGGGCCTGTCGCCGGCGGTGTCGATCGACCAGAAGTCGACCAACCGCAACCCGCGGTCCACGGTCGGCACCATCACCGAGGTCTATGACTATCTCCGGCTGCTGTTCGCGCGCGCCGGCGAGCCGCACTGTCCGACCTGTGGCGAGCTGATCAGCAAGCAGACGCCGCAGCAGATCGTCGACCAGATCCTGGCCGGGGAGGAGGGCGCGCGGTTCCAGGTGCTGGCCCCGGTCGTACGTGCGCGTAAAGGCGAATATCTCGACCTGTTCTCCAGCCTGCAGACGCAGGGTTTCTCGCGCGCCAGGGTCGACGGAGTGGTGCACCAGCTGACCGAGCCGCCAAAACTGAAGAAGCAGGTCAAGCACACCATCGAGGTGGTGGTCGACCGGCTCGCGGTGAAGTCGAGCTCGAAGCGGCGGCTGACCGACTCGGTGGAGACCGCGCTGCGGCTGGCCAACGGCATCGTGATGATCGAGTTCGTCGACCTGGACGAGGACGACCCGACCCGCGAGCGGACGTATTCGGAGAAGCTGGCCTGCCCCAACAACCACCCGCTCGGCGTCGAGGAGCTGGAGCCGCGGTCGTTCTCCTTCAACGCGCCATACGGCGCCTGTCCGGAGTGCAGCGGCATCGGCACGCGCAAGGAGGTCGATCCCGAGCTGCTGGTGCCCGACCCCGAGCAGACCATCGAGGGTGGCGCGATCCAGCCGTGGGCCACCGGCCACAACATGGAGTATTTCAACCGTCTCCTGTCCGGCCTCGGCGACGCGCTCGACTTCGACCTGAAGACGCCGTGGCAGGAGCTGCCGGCGCAGGCCCAGAAGGCGATCCTGTACGGCCACGAGACGCAGGTGCACGTCCGCTATCGCAACCGCTACGGCCGCGAGCGGTCATACTGGGCCAGTTTCGAAGGTGTCGTGCCGTTCATCGAGCGGCGCCACCAGGAGACCGAGAGCGACTGGAGCAAGGAGCGCTACGAGGGTTACATGCGCGACGTGCCGTGTCCGGTCTGTAAGGGCGCACGGCTCAAGCCAGAGGTGCTCGCGGTGACGATCGACGGCCGCAACATCTCCGAGGTCTGCGCGATGTCGATCGACGAGTGCGCCGTTTTCCTCCGCTCCGTCAAGCTCAACCGGCGGCAGAAGCAGATCGCCGAGCGGGTGCTCAAGGAGATTCACGAGCGGCTGCAGTTCCTGCTCGACGTGGGCCTGGATTATCTGTCGCTGGACCGACCGGCCGGCACGCTGTCCGGCGGTGAGGCGCAGCGGATCCGGCTGGCCACCCAGATCGGTTCTGGCCTGGTCGGCGTCCTGTACGTGCTTGACGAGCCCTCGATCGGCCTGCACCAGCGCGACAACCGCCGGCTCATCGACACGCTCGTACGGTTGAAAAACCTCGGCAACACGCTGATCGTCGTCGAGCACGACGAAGACACCATCCGGACGGCCGACTGGGTCGTGGACATCGGTCCGGGTGCCGGCGAGCACGGCGGCCACGTGGTCGTGTCGGGTTCGGTGAAGGATCTGCTGTCCAGCAAGGAATCGCTGACCGGCGCTTATCTGTCCGGGCGCGCAGAGATCGCGGTGCCGCCGCTGCGCCGCGTGCCGGATCGCAACCGGACGCTGGTCGTGAAAGGCGCGCGCGAGCACAACCTCGGCGGCATCGACGTGGAGTTTCCGCTCGGTTGCTTCATCTCCGTCACCGGAGTGAGCGGTTCGGGCAAGTCGACGCTGGTCAACGACATCCTGTATTCGGTGCTGGCCAACACGATCAACGGTGCGCGGCTGGTGCCCGGCCGGCACACCAGGGTGACCGGTCTGTCCAATGTGGACAAGGTGGTCGGCGTCGACCAGTCGCCGATCGGGCGTACGCCGCGGTCCAACCCGGCGACGTACACCGGCGTCTTCGACAACATCCGCAAGCTGTTCGCCGAGACCACCGAGTCGAAGGTGCGCGGCTATGGTCCCGGCCGGTTTTCCTTCAACGTCAAGGGTGGCCGGTGCGAGGCGTGCACCGGTGACGGCACCATCAAGATCGAGATGAACTTCCTGCCGGACGTCTACGTGCCGTGCGAGGTCTGCCGCGGTGCGCGTTACAACCGCGAGACGCTGGAGGTGCATTTCAAAGGCAAGACCATCGCCGAAGTGCTGGAGATGCCGATCGAGGAGGCCGCCGAGTTCTTCTCCGCGGTGCCGGCGATCCGGCGCTATCTCAAGACCCTTGTCGACGTCGGCCTCGGTTACGTGCGGCTCGGCCAGCCGGCGCCGACCCTGTCCGGCGGCGAGGCGCAGCGCGTCAAACTGGCCTCTGAGCTGCAGAAACGCTCGACCGGACGGACCGTGTACGTGCTTGACGAGCCGACCACCGGCCTGCACTTCGAAGACGTACGCAAGCTGCTCGGCGTGCTCGACCGGCTGGTCGACGCCGGCAACACGGTGATCGTCATCGAGCACAACCTGGACATCATCAAGTCGTCCGACTGGGTCATCGACCTCGGTCCGGAGGGCGGTCGTAACGGCGGCACCGTGGTCGCCGAGGGCACGCCGGAGGAGGTGTCCGAGGTGCCGGAGAGCCACACTGGCCGGTTCCTGCAGCATGTGCTCGACCCGGCGCCGGCGCCGGGCCGCAAGGCGGTCACCGCGGCACGGCAGCCGAAGGCACGTACGGTCACCGCCGCAGCCCCGAAGAAGACCGCCAAGAAGGCCGCGCCGGCCCGAAAACGCCAACCCGCGAAGAAATAACCGCCGCGAAAGAACTGGTCCGCCTCCCGTTGCCGAGAGGCGGACCAGCCACCCTAGCAGTGGTAGTGCAACTGGACGTGTCCGATGTTCCAGTACCAGTCGGCGTTGAAGTGCCCGTAGCCATACCAGGCATACTGCAGGCTGCTGTCCGGCAGGTTCTTGGCGAACCGTGTCGGGTCGGGCGTGTCCGGATAGGTGTTGACGATGTTGCCCATGAACGCGCCGTTCTTGTCGAACACGTCGATCCACTGGATCCAGGCGTCGTGATCGTCGCTGCTCGTAACCGTTCCCCGGAAGTCCGCGGTGCCGTTCTCCCGGAAGGTCCAGGTCGCGCCGCCGAACATCGTGCAGTCACCGGAGTGAAGCTCGGGCAGCGTCCAGGTCCACTCGTTGACCGCCAGGCTCTTGGCGTTGGCCCGCATCACCTTGGCGCTGATGGACCGGTCGGCATGCGCGGCGGATGCCGGGCTGGCGAGCGTGAGACTTCCCGCCAGCACAGCCAAAAGTGCCACCGCAAGCGCGGACGCCCTGATGATTGTTCGTCGCAATGCATTGCCCCTCGTGAGATGGAAAGAGCGCCAATTCCGTCTTGGCGCAATTCAGGGTTGCAGGTCACGAAAGGCCGCCGCTAGAGCGAAAAGTGCCTGAGATGGAGGACAAAGACGCAGCATTCGCCACTGCGCGGTTGTCTCTGGACAGCTGCCCCTGCGATCGTGGGTAGGTCCGGGACCTGCGGAGATTGCCTTACGTTCACAGCGAAGTCGTCGACAGCCAGTGCTCGATAAGGGTGCGGTTGCCGGCGACGATGGCTTGGTCGACTGGGATCCGGCCGGCCAGCAGCAGGTGCAGGGCCGGCATCGGCGCGACGACAGTGGCGTCGGCGGAGCCGTGTTTTCGCTCGTACGCAATGCCGCTGGGCGTACGGGTGACGAACCAGCCGATGCCGCTTTCCGGTTGGAACTGGAGAGTTTCCCCTTCGCCACGCAGCTTTTCCAGTGCTGGCAGCACCTTCCACGCGACTGGGTCAGACAACAGCTCCATGCGCTCGTTGACTCCATCTTCGGCGAGGTGATCGGTGAGCGCGTACGCCGCTCCGGTGGTCAGGCACGCGTCATATCGGTGCACGGTGGTGTCGTGAAGCATCCGGCGGAGCCAGAATTCCGGTGAGCGATTGCCGAGGAAGGTCCACACCAGCTCTCGCGTCCTGTCGTAGGCCGCAAGGAACTCGTCGGCGCTGTCCATGATCCAGCTTCGCCACGCGGTGACCGGTCCCGGATCGGCGTCATGCGGGTCGGGGACTGCGGCCGCGGCTCGGGTGCGCAGAATGCCGGCGGACCAGCGGAATGCCTGGCCGATGTGGCCGACGAGCACGCGCAACTGCCAGTCGGGGCAGGTCGGGACGTATGCTTCTGGATCGCCGTCGCGTACGGCATCGGCAAAGGCCTGGGCTTCGCTGCGGAGGGTGGCTGGGTTCGGCTTCATGCGCCGTACCGTAGAAACTCCACCTGGCTGGAGGTGCAAGACCGCGTGACCAATGACACGCTCATGAGCATCGGCGACCTCGCGCGGCTCGCCCGCGTGCCGGTCCGGACGATCCGTTTTTATTGCGACGAAGGTGTCCTGCCGTGCGTACGCAGCGCCGGCGGGCACCGCAAATTCGAAAGTGCGGCGGTCGAGCAGCTCAACCTCGTACGACAGCTGCGCTCGCTCGGGCTCGGATTGGCGGCGATCACCGACGTGCTGGTGGGAGAGCGCTCCGTCTCGGACGTCGTCGCCGCCGAACGGGCCACGCTCGACGTCGAGTTGGCGTCGCTGGCGTGGCGCCGGGCGGCGTTGACCGCGGTCGAGACCGCGGGTGCGGAGCGGCCAGCACGGCTAGAATTGCTTGCGATGGTGGAAAACAGCCGGGCGGCCCACCAGGTGCTGGTGGATTTCTGGCGGCGGCAGGCGATCGCGTCGTTTCCGGTGGAGACCGTGGACGATTTCGTTGCCATGACAGTGCCGGAGCCGCCGTCCGACCCGACGGTGGGTCAGGTCGTCGCGTACGCCGAGATGGTGAGCCTGGCCGGCGACCGGTCGTTTCTGCGGCAGCGGCTGGCGCATGCCCAGGCGAATCGGACAGCCGAACGTGCACTCCTCGCCGGGATCAGTGAGGCGTGCCAGTTGGCCGAACCGTACGTGGTGGCCGGGCGGGCGGCCGGGCCGGGGGAGCCGCTCGACCGGTTTGTCGACATCCACGCGGCGGTGCTGCGAGAGCGCGACACGCTGTCTTTTCGGCGGTGGTTGTCGGCGCACTACGCCTTCGAACGGGACCCGCGTATTCGTCGCTACTGGACGCTGGCCGGGCGGGTCGCAGGCGTCGCCGTCTTCCCCGGTGCGATGCACTCGTGGCTGGTCGACGCTCTGGAGGTGGCGACTGCATAGTCCACTTTGCAAAGTCGGCTGTGCATAGTCTACTGTGCGGTTATGGGTGAGGTTGTCGACTCGACGGTCGACCAGGCGCGGGCGCGAAGCCATCCGCTCCGGTTGGCGTTGCTGGAACTGCTGGCCGGCGGACCGCGTACGGCGTCGGAAGCGGCCGCGGCGCTCGGCACCAACACAGGTGCCACGTCGTTTCATCTGCGGCAGTTGGCGCGCTACGGCCTGGTGGAGGTCGCCGAGTCGGCCGACTCGCGGCTCAAGCCGTGGCGGCTGGTCGCGGCGACCGAGGAGGCGCTCGACCGGCGCGACGACGAGCGTTACGCACAGTGGCGGTCGCGCCGGCAGGGCTATCCGGTGGAGTGGCAGCGGCAGGCGGCGGCGACGTACACGGTGCACCTGACGCCGGCCGAGCTGGACCAGCTGGCCGCCTCGATCCTGGACCTGGTCGCGCCGTACTTCGACCGCGAACAGGACCCGTCCGCGCGCCCGCCGGACAGTGCGCCGGTCGCCCTGGTCACCCGGCTCTTTCCGCTCGTATCCCCTGAGGAGGTCATCCGATGACGGCCCCGGCCGAGATCGACACACTGCCGCCGCTCGTGCTCTACGGCCAGCCGGTCCTGCACACACCGACCGCTCCGGTGACGGACTTCGACGACAATCTGCGGCGGCTGATCGACGCGATGTTCGCGACCATGGCGGCCGCGCCAGGTGTCGGTCTCGCCGCCAACCAGGTCGGCGTCGGCCTGCGGGTTTTCGTCTACGACTGCGGACCTGACGCGCGCGGCCACATGATCAACCCGACGGTCGAGCGGTTGCCGGGTGGCCTGCAGCCGGACGACGAGGAAGAGGGCTGTCTTTCCGTACCAGGCCTGTCATATCCGACGCCACGCGCGATGAACGTGCGCTGCGGCGGGGTGGATCTGCACGGCTCGCCGATTTCCGTTGAGGCGACCGGATATCTGGCGCGGTGCTTTCAACATGAGGTCGACCATCTCGATGGGATGGTGTACGTGGAGCGGCTCGGTGGCCGTACGCGGAAACAGGCGCTGCGCGACATGAAATCCTGCGACTGGTACGGCCAGGCGCTCCTTCCTGTCTCGGCGTGACCTCATCCATTGTGGGAAAATCCCGCCTTTTGTCGTGCTCCTAGCGCCGCTTTGCTGTCAACGAGCAACGTCCCTCAACGCTGTGACATCAGAGAGTGCGACGGCGTTTCGCGAGCTGCCAACGCGTCCTGTCGGTTGAACACCGATCCGAACTTGTCGAATGGAAGCGGCCTCGGCTTGAACATAAGCAGGGAATGGCGGCCGCAGCTGTGAAACAAGCTGGGATCTGGCCTGTTTGACGGTGTAGGGGACCGAGGTGGTCAGATAGAGCGGCGGCAGGACGCCGCCGGTGTTGCCGGAGCCGGTCCAGGTGATCGTCCAGGTCACGGTGGCGGTGATCGTGAACGCCGTTTTTCCTGATGTCGTACGGTAGATATGTCCGCAGTCGGGGGAGCCGCGGAGGCCCTGCGCCGGGTCGGTTAGTGGTGTGCCGCGGCCTTTGCAGGTGAGTTTGCCGCCGTCGCCGAATGACCAGGTGGATGAGGTCGGTGTCGCGACAACGTCGACCCAGATGTCGGCGAGGGCGGTGTGTTGGGTCAGCGGTTTCCAGGTTTTGCCTATCCACAGCCACATCGGCGCACCGGTGAGGCCGCCGCGCGTACCATCCGCGTACGTCGTGAACGGCCGGATCTCCAGATCGGGCCGGGGGATCGGCAGGCGGTTGGCGATCTGCTCTGCGAGCGCGGCCGTGCTGATGAGCGGACCCTGGCCAGGGTTGCCGCAGTTCACGTCGAGCAGCTTCTGCTCCTCCGGATTGCCGCCAAGATCCGTGACCCGACAGAACGGCGATGTTGCATCGTGGCCAGTTTTGCCGTACGTCCTGGTCGATCCACTTTTGGTCGAGCCGCCGGGCCGCGATCGGTCAGCCTCGCTGATCACGACACCGCCGTGGTCCGTGCCGAGTGCACGTGGTGGTCGCGGCGGCCGTGGTTTGTCGACCACACCAGGCTGAATCGCTGCCAGGAGGCAGATAGTCAGGCAGGCTTCTGCTAGCACGGCGTGTCCCGATAACTCGTGCCGGCTACTTTCCACACACCGTCTGGCGCGATTTTGAGCGTAATCAGCAGATTGTCACGCGCGCTGCCTTGCGTGAGCCGCTCGCCAGTCTTCTTGTCCCATGATCCACTGTCGAGCGTATTAGCGCAGGAGTCGACGAGAGCGGTTTGACCGCTGCGCTGGACGGTCTGGCTTATTGGATTCGCATGTCCGCGATGCTCCTGTCCTTTGCCGTCCAGATCGGCAATTGTCGTGAGGTAGGTGCCGAGCGCTGGTTCCATGGCGACCGGCTCGAGGATGCGTTTGCGCGCCGCAGGTGGGGCTGCGTATGCCCGTGGAAGTGCGACTGTGAGAAACGTGCGGTACTGAGCGAGGATCTGCTGTTCTGGGGTGCCGGTTGTGGTGGCGACTGGCGGAATCAGTGACTCCGACGGCGACACGCTGGGCGACGGCCGGCTCGCCGCACCGGGAGCCGCCGGCAAGCCGCCAGGCTGACCTCCGGCCCCACAGCCGGCGACCATGGCCACACCGACAACCGCCAGAAGCCACGCAAATCTCCCCGTCATCCGCCCAGAATACGGCAACAAGCGATCAAAAGACCACGCTCAGTCACGGAACTAGGCTGACCATTCGTGACACCGCATAAGAAGCGACCAAAGGTCGTCCTCTTCGACGTATTCGAGACCCTCCTGTCGCTCGAGCCGTTGCGGGAGCGCATCGTCGAGGTTGGCCAGCCGGCGCACCTGCTCGAGCTGTTCTTCACGCGTACGCTCCGCGACGGCATGGCGTTGACGCTCGCTGGCACCTACCAGCCATTCGGCGCGGTCGCGCGCGCGGCGTTGGCGCAGGCCAGCGGATGGACGCTGGATGACGAGCAGGTCGAATACGTGGTAGGCGGCTTTGCCGAGCTGCCGGTCCATCCCGATGTGATCCCCGCTCTGGACAAGCTGGCCGACGCCGGCATCCCCGCGCGCGCGTTCACTCACGGTCCGGCGGAGGTCGCGGCTACGGCGCTGCGCGGCGCTGGCGCGTACCAGCGGCTCACCGGCGTTGTGTCCGCGGCCGATGTGCAGACGTGGAAGCCGCCGAAACCGGCTTATCTGTACGCATGCGCCACGGCCGGCGTGCAGCCGCATCAGGCCGCGCTGGTCGCTGCCCACTCTTGGGACACGCACGGTGCCGGCCGGGCTGGCCTGATCACCGGCTTCGTGACCAGATTGGAAGGCCGCGTACCGCCGATTGTGGACACTCCGGACGTCGTCGCCGACCGGCTCGACGAGGTCGTCCTCGGCCTGCTCGCGCTGCCTGAGTGAGAGGTCCAGATGAGGTCATGTAATTCCCTTACGGCCGCCTGCCGTTCTGTAGTCAGAAACCTGCCAGACGCCATAGGGTGTTGAGCTGTCGATCGGCGTTTGCACAGCTCACCTCGAGGAGTACAAGCTTGTCTGCTCGATCCCGCCTGACGTTGCGACTGGCGACGGCGTCGGCACTCACCGCGAGTCTGCTGACCGCCGTGCCGGCGAGCGCGAACAATCCCGCATCCGACCGGAGCTGGCTGCCGAAGACCCCGCCGGGGTGGCAGCTCGTGGTCGACCAGAGCCGATCTGCCAGCGCGACGATCACCCGTGGCGTCCGGCAGTACGGCGAAATCTACGACACCGTCGACGGCCGGCAGCGCAGCCAGGTGCTCGACCTCGACCTGACCGACCCGAACGTACGCGTCGGCATGGTCGCCAACCACGACCGCGTCACCGACCCGGCCAACGAGACGATCAGCTCGATGGCCGCGCGCACCGGTGCGATCGCCGGAGTAAACGGCGACTACTTCGACATCAATGCCAGCGGCGCTCCGCGTGGCGGCCTTATTCGTGACGGAAAAATCGTCAAAAGTCCGCGGCCAAACTACAACGCGCAGCTGTCCGTACGGCCAGACGGGTCGATGGTGATCGGCGCGCAGGCGTACGAGGCGAGTGTCACCGATGGCGCGAACTCGCACGCGGTGAAATCCCTGAATGTTGTTGGAGACCTGGCCGGAGGCGGGATCACCCGCGTGACGCCGGATCTCGGCGAGACCAACCGTGCACCGGGATCGACGACGCTTCCACCGTCCACATTGGTCACCGGTCACGACAGCGGCGATAACGCCTTCGTCGTCGACAGCGTCAAGACAAATGTCACCGTTTTGCCGGCGTTGCCGGCCGGTCAGCAGGGCCTCGCCGGTGCCGGCGAAGGCGGCCAGTGGCTGGCGAGTAACGTGACGGCCGGCGAAAAGCTCACCATTTCGCAGAAAATCTCGCCGGACAACGATCTCACCGGCCTGATCAGCGGAGCGACGCAGCTGGTCAAGGACGGCAAGGCGTACGTCGACCCGACCGGTGAGCCGCCAGGTGGCAACAATCCGACGCGTAACCCGGAAACCGCGGTGGGCCTGAGCAAGGACGGCAAACACGCGCTCGTCGTGGTCATCGACGGGCGAGGCGCGGACGATCAGGCGGTCGGCGTGACGCCGTCCGAGGCGACCGGCTATTTTCTCGCGCACGGCGTGGATTCGGCGATCCTGTTCGACGGCGGTGGCTCCAGCGAGATGATCGCGCGGCGGCCTGGCGAGGCGGCGCCGTCGGTGATGAACAAACCGTCCGACGGCCACGAGCGCAATGTCGCCAACGGCATTTTCATCTACACCACGGCCAAATCCGCCGGCGAGGCGCGCAATGTGGTGATCAACGGCGGAAAACCGGTGGTGACCGTGCCCAACGCGTCGGTGCCGGTGAAGGTGTACGCCACGGACAGCGCCGGCAATCCGGCCAGCGGCACCACCAGCGTGACCGCTTATCCGTCTTCTGTTGCCTCGTACGAAAACGGCGTGCTGACGACGCATCGGGCCGGCAACGCGGTCATCGTCGCTCGCAACGGCTGGGCCACCAGCGTGCAGACCGTACGCGTCGTCGACAGCCTGAGCGCGCTCGCGATCTCCCCGCCGAAACCAGACATCTCCAGCGGCGAGAAGGTCACCTTCTCGTTGACCGGCAGGAGCGGCTCGGCGGACGTACAGGTTCCCGCGGAGTCGGCGACCTGGTCGGTCGATCCGGCCAGTCTCGGGGCCGTCGACCAACACGGCGTCTTCACCGCGGCGGCGAGTGGCGACGGCGGAATGGCAACGGTGACAGCGAAAGTCGCCGGGAAGGCGGCGACGGCGAGTGTCGCGGTCGGTGGCAAGGCGCAGCACATCGCCGACACAGCCGACGCCAGTGCCTGGAATCTGCGCAACACCACCAACCAGCCGGCGACCTTCACCAACGCGCCAGGCGACGTGCCGCCCGGTTCGAGTGCCGCCGGTTCGATCAAGCTCACGTACGCGATCGAGCGCTCGCCAGGCGTCAAACAGCTCGTGCTGAGCCCGAAATCGGCGATCACCGCGCCGGCCGACGCCAACGGTCGCGCGCCGACGGCGGTCGGCGTGTGGGTCAAGGGCGACGGCAAAGGCATCGACTTCGCGGCGAAACTCGTCGGTTCGGATGGCACGAGCGCGACGCTCTATCCGGAGTTCATCACCTTTACCGGATGGAAACGGATCAACATCCCGGTGCCGTCCACGATGCCGGCTCCGATCAGCGTGAGCTTCATCGACTTCCTGCAGATCCAGCAGGCGGACGAGCCGTACAACGGCGAGTTGAACGTCGGTGGCATCGAGGCGCTGTATTCGCCGCGGCCGATCGTCAAGCCGCCGTACGTGGCGATTCCGAAAAACCCGTCATGGCTGCGTTTCGAGCAGAGCGCGGCAAACTTCGGTCGCAACGGCAGCACGATCCTGACCGGCGACGACGCACACATGCTGGCATCGACACCGGATTCGGCCAGCGCCAACGTGATGGCGGCGATCGCGAAGCGGATTCCGACATTGCCGAAGGTCGCCAGTCCTGACCTGGCGCAGTTCCTCGGTGACATGCCGGACAACGGCGAGCTGGCCAACCTGCAGTTCGCCAAGTCGAAGATGGAGGCGCTCGGCATCCCGTTCCGCGACGCGGTCGGCAACCACGAGATCAGCCAGGGCGCGCTTCCGGAGAACCAGAATTTCACCAAGGTCTTCGGCGACACCCGATATGCGTACAAACTTGGTGCGGCGCAGGTGATCGTCAGCAACAGCTCGCACATCGGCCTGCAGAAGTCCGATCCGTTCAACGTGCCGAGCGGAGCGCAGTTCCCGTGGCTCGTCGAGCAGCTGAACAACACCGACGCCAAGGCCATCATGGTGGTCACGCACACGCCGGCGTACGACCCGCACGAGGCCGCCGACAGCCAGTTCAGCCGGCGGTGGGAGGCGCGCGAATACGTACGGCTGGTGCAGCGCTACATGCAGACGCATCCGGACCGGCACGTCGTGATGGTGTATGGCCACGCGCGCGGTTTTTCCGAGCAGATCCTGGATCCGGACGGCAATGCGACCGACGTGGCGCATGGCGGCGTGCCGCAGCTGACCTTCGCCGACCTGGGCATGCCAGCGTACGCGCCGGCCGACAAAGGCGGTTTCTATCACTTCGGCCTGGTGCACACGACGCCGAACGGCACGATCCAGTTCAGCGTCGAGCCGGTGTTGTCCGGCATCACGATCGCCGCGCCGGGGGCCGTGCGGGTAGGCAAGACGCTGCAGTTGAGCGCCACCGGCACGAACGTCGGCGGCAGCAACCTGCCGCCGGTCACGCTGCCGATCGCCGACCCGGCCTCGCATGTCTGGTCATCGTCGGCGGCGCAGGTCGCCTCGGTCGACCCGTCGACCGGTGTGGTCACTGGAAAACGCGCTGGTACGGCCACGATTTCGGTCACCAGCGGTGGCGTTACAGCCAGCACGACGGTCACCGTCACCCGATGAGTTGACGAAACGGCCGGCCGCGCACCTGCGCGGCCGGCCGTTTCGGGTTAGATTCGGCGGAATGCGACTTCAGGTGGTGCTGCCGAACGAGTCGGCCGTCGGACGCCGGCAACTGCAGGAGATCACGCGGGCGGCTGACGCGCTCGGCTATCACACGGCCTGGCTGCCGGACCACATCCTGCCGCCAGGTGAGTATGGCAGCACCTATGGCGGCGTGCTCGAACCGCTCGTGACGCTCGGCCATCTGGCCGGCACGACGACCAGCCTGCGGCTGGGCACCTCGGTGCTCATCCTGCCGTTGCGCGATCCGTTCCTGCTCGCCAAACAAATCGCCACCATCGACAGGCTGTCCGAAGGCCGGGTCATCCTCGGCGTCGGCATCGGTTGGGTCGAGTCGGAGTTTTCCGCGCTCGGCATGGATTTCCGCACACGCGCAGCCCGCACCGACGAGGCTCTCGAGCTCATCCGCCACCTGCAGACCACCGACGGCCCGTTCCGCGGCCGGTTTTACGCGTACGAGCACGGCGTTTTCGAGCCAAAACCGGAACGGCCGGTGCCGGTGATGGTCGGTGGTGTGTCCGACGCGGCGATGCGGCGGGCGGCCCGGCTCGCCGACAGCTGGCAGGGTTTCGCGATCGACGCGGAGAAATTCGCCGAGCGGGTGGGATTTCTTCGGCAACACACTGATCGGCACGTCGAGGTCGGCACGCGTACGGAGTGGCGCGGCGGTGTCGACGAGCTGGTCGCGGAGGCCGAGGCATTCGCCGCCGCCGGTGCCGACCACCTGGCTGTCCACTTTGGAGAGCCAGACGTGTACGTGGACCGCATGTCGACCGCGATCCACGCGATCCGGCGCCAACTCGGCTAGCGTGTCGGCATGGAGCCATGGGCGGAGCTGGTCTCGCGGGTGGAGTCCGCGGACGTACGCGAGGCGCTGCGGGCGTTGATCGCCGCCGGACAGTCCGAGCCGGTGGAGATCGACGCGGAAACGCAGGCCGAGATGATGCGGCCGTACAGCTGGCTGCTGGACCGGATCGGTGACGACGGCCTGAAACTCACCGGATCCGGCTATCTGCCGCCGGCCGAGGTCGAGGCGATCTACACCGCGCTGGGCATCGGCCGCGAATGGATCCACAAGAGCAAGCGGGAGGTGCAGAATCCGCCGGTGCTCGACTTCCGCGAGTCCGCCGCGAAACTCGGGCTGATCTCCAGCGAACGAGGTTCGCTGATGCTCACGGACACTGGCCGGCGGCTGCGCGAGGATCCGGTCGCGCTCTGGTGGTGGCTGGCCGAGCGGCTGCCGCTGGACTCGGACGAGGAATACACCAGAGATTCCGGATTTTTCCTGCTGATTCTGCTCGCGGCCGGACACACCACCGATCTCGCCGCGGACATCGCCGGTTATCTGACCGCAAGCGGGTCGCCGGTGTCGGCGGCACAGGCCAACGCGGCCAACTGGGAGACGCGCGGTTTGCTGTTGCGCATCTCGGCCCTCAAGTCGCAGGGCCGGCGGTCGATGACCGAGGTGGTGACGCCGGAGGGGATCGCGTTCGCGCGCGCCGTCATACGCACCTGGCCCGGGTGAGGCCTTCACGAGACGCGCACCGTGCCGTACGGTTTAGCCGACCGAGCAGTCGGTCGGCGGAAGGAGTCGCATGGCGGGCGAGCAGGACATCGGGACGGCCGTGGGCGGTCTCGATGTGGAGTCGGCGGTGCGGTTGCTGACCGGCGCGGCGATGTTCGAGTTGCACGGCGACGAGTCGATCGGACTCGCGCCGATGATCTTCTCGGACGGACCGACCGGCGTACGCGGCCTGGACTTCACCGGCGGCCGCAAGGTCGCCCTGCTGCCCAACGCGACGCTGCTCGCGTCCAGCTGGGACGAGCGGATCGCCGAACGCGCCGGTCAGCTGCTCGCCGAAGAAGCGCGCACGCAGGGTGTCCATGTGCTCCTCGGGCCGACGATCAACCTGCATCGGACGCCGCTTGGCGGCCGGCTTTTCGAAGCGTACGCGGAGGATCCGCTGCTCACCGGGCGGTTGGCGGCGGCATACGTGCGGTCGCTGCAGTCGCGCGGTGTCGGCGCCTGTCTCAAACACTATGTCGCCAACGAGGCGGAAACCGAGCGTCAGTCGGTGAATTCCGTGGTCGACGAGCGCGCGCTGCGCGAGATTTACTTGCTGCCGTTCGAAATCGCCGTGCAGGACGCGCATCCGTGGACGGTGATGGCCGCGTACAACGACGTGAACGGAGTCGCGGCGACCGAGCATGACGAGCTCATCAACGGTGTCCTCAAAGGACAGTGGCGGTGGGACGGCCTGGTGATGTCGGACTGGTTCGCCACCAAGTCGACCGTGCCGTCCGCCAACGGCGGCCAGGACCTGGTGATGCCGGGCCCGTTCGGACCGTGGGGTGAGCAGCTCGTCGATGCCGTACGTGCCGGGAAAGTCAGCGAGCAGACCATCCGCGAGCACGCCCGGCGGTTGTTGCGGCTCGCCGGCAGAGTCGGCGCTTTCGGTGACAACGTGCGCAAACCGGAGGACAATTGGCCGAGCCCGGCGGATCCGGTCCGTCGTGAGGAGCTGCGGTCGCTCGCCGCGGCAGGCATGACGTTGTTGAAGAACGACAACGATATTCTGCCGCTTTCCGAGATTCCGTTGGTGATCGGCCGGCATGCGGTGCGTACGGTCGCACAAGGCGCCGGATCGGCCGGCGTACGGCCACCGCATCTGGTCAACATCGCAGATGGACTCGTTGCCGCGCTTGACGATATCCGAGTGCTCGACGGTGTCGAGGTGCGCGAGCGGCCGGACATCGCCGAGCCCGGTTTCGTCCGCGATCCGGAGACCGGCGAGCCCGGCATCCGGATCACCAGCTGGCGGACGGACGGCGAGGAACAGGCGTCGACCACCAGTGAAATCGGGGAAATCGCGCTCGGCATGACGACCGGACCGCACGAAGGCGCGGTGAGCGTCGAGCTGTGCGCGGAGCTGGACGCCGGCGAGGTCGAGGTCGGTGTGCGCGGAGTTGGCGCGTGGACAGTGGAAATTGACGGCGTACGCCACGAATTCGCGCTGGACAACGTAAGCGGTGACCTCGGAGCGGCGATCCTCGACCCGCCGGCGTGGACGAGCGTCGTGCGGGCGCGGCCCGGCAGTCGGCTGACCGCGCGGCTGGACACCTCCGGCGGCGTACTCACCAAGGCAGGCCTGGTGGCGCGCCCGGCGATTCGGCCGACCGCTGAGGTCATCGCCGACGCGGCGGCGGCCGCCAAGGACGCACCGGTCGCCGTGGTGGTGGTCGGTCTGACGGTCGAGCAGGAGACTGAGGGCGTCGACAAGACGACGCTCGCTTTGCCTGGCGCACAAGACGAACTCGTCCGAGCGGTCGCCGACGTGGCTCGGCGTACGGTCGTCGTGGTCAACGCCGCCTCGCCGATTCTCATGCCGTGGTTGGAAAAGGTCGACGCCGTCCTCTACGCCGGCCTGCCTGGCCAGGAAGGCGGCCACGCGGTCGCCGACGTACTGCTCGGAAGACGCGAGCCGACCGGCCGGCTGGTGACGACTTTCCCCGCCGCGGACGGTGAAGGGCCGGCGTGGTCACCGGTGCCGACCGACGGAGTCCTGGAATATCGGGAAGGTGTGCGGGTCGGCTATCGGGGATGGCACGGCGGCGGGCAGAAGCCGCTGTTCTGGTTTGGCCATGGACTCGGCTGGACCACCTGGACGTACCACACCGTCCAGGTCGACGGCGATCATGTCGTTGTGGAGCTGGAAAACTCCGGCAGCCGGGTCGGCGGTGAGGTCGTGCAGGCGTACGTCCAACCCGAGGGCGAGACCGTACGCCTGGCGGGTTGGTCGGTCGTTGACGCTGTGCCGCCAGGGGAGCGGCGTACGGTGACGGTCGAGCTCGATCCGCGTGTCCTGCGAGTGTGGCGCGATGGCTGGAAACCGGTGTCCGGGGGCGAGATCCTGGTCGCGCGTGGCCTCGGCGATGTGCGGCTGCGCACGGCGTTCTAGTGTCGTTTCCGCGGCAATACCGGCGAACCGTTACCGACCGCGCGAGCGTTGCCGGCGACCAGGCACGTGCGAGGGTGCTGGAGGTCGCGCTGGACCTGTTCGCGGCGGCCGGCTATCGCGGCACCTCGATCGCGCAGGTCGCCGAGAAGGCCGGCCTCAGCCAGTCGGGGCTGCTGCACCATTTTCCGTCGAAGATCGCGTTGTTGGTGGCAGCACTGGAACATCGTGAAGAGATCGACGGGCGGCCGTTGGAGGTCGACGGCGAGCCGCCGCGCGGCTGGTCGGCATTCGACGCGCTGATCGGTCTGGTGTCACGCAACAGCGCGCGCCCCAACCAGGTGCGGCTTTTCGTGACGCTGAGCGCGGAGGCGATCGATCCGTCGCATCCGGCTTATGACTGGGTGCAACGACATTACGGGAGTGCGTACGCCTGGCTGACCGCCGCTTTGGAACACGGCCGCGCCATCGGCGAGGTGCGCGAGGACATCCCGATCGAGCGGGTTGTCCACCTGACCATCGCGGCGCTGGACGGCCTGCAGGTGCAATGGCTGGTCAGCGGCGGAAAACTGGACATGCTCGGCGACTTCACCG